>JAEZKA010000029.1 GCA_023436225.1 Bacillota bacterium | reverse complement strand
CCGGTGCGTCGCTCTCGGCGGACACGGGCAGCAGCAGCACGGACTTCATCACGAAGACGGCGGCGCAGACGATCAGCGGCACGCTGAGCGCGGCGCTGGTGGCGGGCGAGACGGTGGAGGTGTCGCTCGACAACGGCTCCACCTGGACGGCGACGACGGCGACCACCGGGGCGACGAGCTGGACGCTGACCGGAGTGACGCTGACCGGCAGCAGCACGCTGCAGGCGCGTGTGACCAACGCTCAGGGCAGCAGCACGGCCTACACCCATACCTACACGCTGGACACCACGGCGCCGACCACGACCGTCGCCACGGCGGCGTTCTCGGCGGACACGGGCAGCAGCAGCACGGACTTCATCACGAAGACGGCGGTGCAGACGGTGAGCGGGACGCTGTCGGCCAACCTGGCGGCCGGCGAGACGGTCTACGTGTCGCTCGACAACGGCTCGACCTGGAGCGCGGCCACCACCACGGTGGGCCAGAACACGTGGTCGCTGAGCGGCGTCACCTTGACCGCCAGCGGCACGCTGAAGGTGAAGGTGAGCGACACCGCCGGCAACGACGGCACGGTGCACAGCCAGGCCTACACGCTGGACACCACGGCGCCGACCACGACCGTCGCCACGGCGGCCTTCTCGGCGGACACGGGCAGCAGCAGCACGGACTTCATCACGAAGACGGCGGCGCAGACGGTGAGCGGGACGCTGTCGGCCAATCTGGCGTCCGGCGAGACGGTCTACGTGTCGCTCGACAACGGCTCGACCTGGACGGCGGCCACGACGAGTGTGGGCCAGAACACGTGGTCGCTGAGCGGCGTCACCTTGACCGGCAGCAGCACGCTGAAGGTGAAGGTGACCGACATCGCCGGCAACGACGGCACCGTCTATTCACAGTCCTACACGCTGGACACCACGGCGCCGACCACGACCGTCGCCACGGCGGCGTTCTCGACGGACACGGGCGCGAGCAACAGCGACTTCATCACGAAGACGGCGGCGCAGACGGTCAGCGGCACCTTGTCGGCCAACCTGGCGGCCGGCGAGACGGTCTACGTGTCGCTCGACAACGGCAGCACCTGGACGGCGGCCACGACCACGGTGGGCCAGAACACGTGGTCGCTGGGCGGCGTCACCTTGATCGGCAGCAGCACGCTGAAGGTGAAGGTGACCGACACCGCCGGCAACGACGGCACCGTCTATTCACAGTCCTACACGCTGGACACCACGGCGCCGACCACAACGATCGCCACGGCGGGCTTCTCGGCGGACACGGGCGCGAGCAACAGCGACTTCATCACGAAGACGGCGGCGCAGACGGTGAACGGGACCTTGTCGGTCAATGTGGCGGCCGGCGAGACGGTCTACGTGTCGCTCGACAACGGCAGCACCTGGACGGTGGCCACGACGACCGTGGGCCAGAACACGTGGTCGCTGAGCGGTGTCACCTTGACCGCCAGCAGCACGCTGAAGGTGAAGGTGAGCGACACCGCCGGCAACGACGGCACGGTGTACAGTCAGGCCTACACGCTGGACACCACGGCGCCGACCACGACCGTCGCCACGGCGGCGTTCTCGGCGGACACGGGCGCGAGCAACAGCGACTTCATCACGAAGACGGCGGCGCAGACGGTGAGCGGCACGCTGTCGGCCAATCTGGCGGCCGGTGAGACGGTTTACGTGTCGCTCGACAACGGCAGCACCTGGACGGCAGCCACCACCACGGTGGGCCAGAACACGTGGTCGCTGAGCGGCGTCACCTTGACCGCCAGCAGCACGCTGAAGGTGAAGGTGACCGACACCGCCGGCAACGACGGCACGGTGTACAGCCAGAACTACACGCTGGACACCACGGCGCCGACAGTGGCATCGGTGAATGTCCCGGCCAATGGCACGTACAAGGCTGGAGACACGTTGACCTTCACGGTCAACTTCTCTGAAAACGTTCATGGACTGAATGGCAGCACGTTGAATCTGACGGTGGACCAGTCCGGTGGCGGAAGTGCAAACCGGTCGGCGACCCTGGTTTCCTCCACCGCGGCCTCGGCCACGTACAGCTATACGGTGCAGGTTGACGATCTGGACGGGGACGGCATCCAGGTTACTGGACTGAACGCCGCTTCGGCGACCGACGGTGCAGGCAACCTGCTCAACACCGGGCTGAACAACGTGGATCCCACCGGCTTGGTGAAGGCGGACGGCGTTGCCCCGGCGGTGAGCAGCGTCACGCTGCCGCAAGCAAAGACTTACAGGGAAGGTGAGTATCTGACCTTCGTGGTAACCTTCGACGACAGCAATCTGGCGATCGGCGGCACCAACAACTCGACGCTCGGCTTCACCATCGGCAGCACCGCCAAGTCCGCCGCTTTCTTCAGCCAGTCGGGCGGCGCGGTCACCTATCGCTATCAGCTGCAGAGTGGTGACGACACGGCGACCGGTATCACGGTCACCGGTATCACCCTTGGAACCGCAACCTACACGGACAGTGCCGGAAACAACGCCGCCCTGTCGCTGGCGGGCAAGATCGGCAGCACGTCCGGAATTCTGGTTGATACCGTGGCGCCGACGATCGGTTCGGTGACTCTGCCCGTCGACAAGACCTACAAGCAGGGCGAGACGCTGAGCTTCACGGTCAACTGGTCGGAAGCGGTGACGGTCAGCGGCAATGGCACGACGTTGGCGCTCGTCATCGGCGGGCAGACGGTCCAGGCCACCTATGATGCGGCGAACAGCACAAGCACGGCGTTCCGCTACATCTACACGGTCGGGGCAGCCGATCTGGCGCCTGGCGGTATAACCGTCACCGGCCTGCAGCTCAACAGCGCGACGGTCCGGGACGGGGTCGGGCATGACGCCACCTTGACGCTGCCGAGCCTGACCACGTCCGGCATCAAGGTGGACGGCGTGGCACCGACCGTATCCTCCGTGACCGCCACCACCGCGGATGGCCTTTACAAGGCCGGGGACACCGTCACCATCCAGGTCGCCTTCTCCGAGGCGGTGGCGGTGGCCGGAACGCCGACGCTGACGCTCAACACGGGCCGGACGGCCAGCTACGTCAGCGGCAACGGCACCAACACGTTGACCTTCACCTACGTGGTGCAGGCCGGCGACAACGTGGCGGATCTGAACTACGCGTCCACCTCGGCACTGGCCGGCACGATCGGCGACGCGGCGGGCAACAGCGCGACCTTGACGTTGCCGGGGCTGACGGCGGCCGGCTCGCTGGGCACGAACAAGGACATCGTCCTCGACACCACGGCCCCAACCGTGTCGTCGGTGACGTCGTCCGTCCCGAACGGCTCCTACAAGGCGGGCGACACCGTTTCCATCCAGGTGTCCTTCTCCGAGGCGGTGACGGTGGCCGGAACGCCGACACTGGCGCTTGGCAATGGCGGCACCGCGAGCTATGCTGGCGGCTCCGGCACCAGCACGTTGACCTTCACCTACGTGGTGCAGGCCGGCGACAGTTCGGCGGACCTCGACTACGCCGCTGCCGGTTCCTTGACCGGCACGATCAAGGATGTTGTGGGCAACGCGGCCACCCTGACCCTGCCGACGCCGGGTGCAGCCAACTCGTTGGGTGCCAACAAGGACATCGTCATCGACACAGCCGCCCCGACCGTGTCGTCGGTGACGTCCTCCGCGGCGAATGGAACCTACAAGGCGGGCGATACCATCGCCATCCAGGTTGCCTTCTCCGAGGCGGTGACGACCACGGGCACGCCGACGCTGGCGCTGAACTCCGGGCGGACGGCGACCTACAGCGGCGGCTCCGGCACCGGCACGCTGACGTTCCTCTACACGGTGCAGCCCGGCGACACGATCGCGGACCTCGACGTGGCCTCGACGACGGCGCTGACCGGTACGATCAAGGACGCGGCCGGCAACGACGCGACGCGGACGCTGCCGACGCCGGGCGGCGCCAACTCG
>JAEZKA010000058.1 GCA_023436225.1 Bacillota bacterium | reverse complement strand
GCGTGACGCCCATCGAGCTCGCATCTGCCTATACGGCGCTGGCAAACGGGGGGAACGTTTCGCAAGGAAGCTTCGTGCAGAAGATTGTGGATTCCGATGGAGTGGTCATCTATGAAAACCACTATCCCAACAAACCGGTGATGAGCGACTCCACAGCCTTTATCATGACTGACATCCTGCACAACGCGGCGATGAGCGGCACGGCAAAGCTTTTAAACTTCACCAAGATCCCGCTTGCGGCAAAGACCGGCACCGTGGCCTGGGATTATGGCAACAAGGATGTCTGGCTGGCTAGCTATAACCCGGACTATGTGGTGGTGTGCTGGATGGGCTTTGACCGCACCGACAAGGATCATTATCTTTCCACCGGTGTGATCGGCGGCACTTACCCGGCCCAGATGTGCAAGGAGGTCTATACCTACCTCTACAGCCAGACCGCGGCGCCCAAATTCCGGATGCCGGACAGTGTGACATTGCTGGCGCTGGACCGGCTGGCGCTGGAGCAGACCGGCCGCATCCTTCTGGCATCGCCACTGACGCCGGAGGACCAGAAGCTTTATGATTACTTTCCCAAATCCCAGGCGCCCACCGAGGTGTCGCAGTATTGGCAGACGCCGGTCACGCCCACGGGGTTTAATGTGGTCTTGTCAGAACGGGGTTATCCGCTCATCTCATTTCTGATGGTGCAGGATTTCGCCCGGTATGATGTATACCGCATCAACGAATATGGGCGCACCGAGAAGGTCACGGAGATCCAGGGCGCCGCAGGGTCCATCGCCACTTATGAGGACACCACCGTGCTGCCAGGCGGTTATTCCTACTACATTAGCCCGGTGCACCCGCAATTGAACGTGGCTGGCAACCCAACCAACGCAATCAGCATCGCCGTGGCTGCAACAAACCAGCCCACCGGGCAGCCGAATGGCACATCACCCTGGGATGATTTCTTCGGCGGGTTGTTCTCACCAAAAAACACAGAGACGCCGCCCACCGCGCCGCCGGTGCCGGAAGCGACGGCGGCGGCACCATAACAGTTATCGTTGGCGAGGCGGGTATGGCTCCCCGCCCCTACCGAGAAAATCCCTGATACCAAACAGCATGGCCCTTATGATATAGTTAAGAAAAAACAGAGGGCACCCATGCACAATAGAATGATTCTCTCCGGCGGCACGATCATTGACGGCACCGGTGCCGCGCCTTACACGGGCACTTTGATTCTTTCTAGTGGCAAAATTGAATCCATCGATACAAAAAATACGAATCCATACGGTGAAATCATAAACATCACCGGCTGCACCGTGCTGCCCGGCTTTGTGCATGCGCACGCCCACCCAGGCTTTAAACAACTTGCCGGACAAGACCTGCCCGACTATGAGCTGGGCTGGCTGGAAGCATGCCTTAATGCAGGCATCACCACCGTGCGTGACATGGGCGGGCTCAATGGCAACAGCCTGGAAGATGTGCTGCGGCGGCGGGATGGCCTGAACGCCACCGGCAAATACCCCCGCATTGCCTCAGCAGGCAAATTTCTGGCGGCTCCAGGCGGCTATGGCGGTATGGCTCCAATTGCCATCACCACAGAGGGGGAGGCAAGACATGCAGTGCGGGATGCCCTCCAGGCAGGTGTGGATTTTATCAAGACCTCTCTGGAGCTGGGTTACAGCCCGGACACTGCGCTGCCCACCCTGCCGCCAGAGTTGCTCGGAGCAATCTGCGATGAAGCCCGAAGCCTGGGCCTCCCGGTGGCCGCCCACCTGTCGCAAAGCGGCCCGCTGCGCACATTGGTGGAGGCAGGCATCACCAACGCCGAACACGCCCCCTATGACCCGATGGACGATGAATTGATTTCGCTCATGATAAATCGGGGTGTGATGCTCACACCCACACTGACGATGTACCGGATGTTTCAGGAAAAATACGGAGCGCCTTTCCTCGCGACTGCCATGGACAATACGCGGCGGTTCGCAGCGGCCGGCGGATTGGTTGCCGTGGGTGACGATTATTTGGAGCCGGAGGAGCCTTGGTATCTGCCCGGCCTGCCCATGGGCGAGCTGGAGCTGCTCCTGCAGGCTGGATTAACCCCCATGCAGGTGATCACTGCGCTCACCAAAAACGGCGCCGCAGCTTGCGGACTTGCGTCAGGCACCGGCACGCTGGAGCCGGGCAAGGCAGCTGACGTTGTGGTGGTAAGGGGAGACCCGCTGGCGGATCTGAACCGACTCAGAGAAGTGGCAGTTGTTGTGTCAAGGGGAAGGGTCATTAAGAATTGACTGCCCCGACTAAGCCCGGCGGGATAATGGCTGGGTGTGGGCGTTGAAACCATCCAGCAACAAATCCAGTGTGAATTGGACAAACTTGTCGCTGTCCAGCGACAAGTATTCCGTAAACGTCTTCCCTGTGATGGAATACTGAAAGAAAAAACCGGTCAACGCAAAGATCACCGACGAAGTGCCCATTGCCACATCGATGTCAGGCCGGATGCTGCCATCGGTGATGCCGTCGGTGATTGCCCCTGATACAAGCTGAAACAACGCTTTGTTCACTGAATCAAATTCAGTGCCTATTTTGCTGTCTTCCAACGATCTTACTCGTGAAGAATAGTTCATCATGGCGAAGAACGCCGTCTTTTCCTTGTAGAATTGAAAGAAAGCCCGCCCCATGATCCGCAGTCTATCATAGCCTGTGCTGCCACAGTCCGTTTCTTTGCGGAGATAATCCAATAGAATCTTGAAGCCTCTCATAACAACAGCAGACAGTAGCATCTCCTTGCTGTTGAAATACTGATATACGGTTTTCCTTGTAAACTGCGCCTTCCTTGCGATTTCCTCCATCGATGCACCATCTACACCCAGCACGCTGAAAATCTCTTCTGCGGCATTGAGGATATCGTCTTCCCTGACCTGTCTTTCCCGCTCTTTTCTGGAAATTTCCTGCATTCTATCAAACTCCTTGTTGACAAGCGATTGATACGTGTCGTATACTTTGGTTACATCGTGTAACCTCATTACACATTCGGTCTACATCAATATAGTATACCAAAACCTTGCTGTCAAGCAGCACAACATGAAGGGAGCAACAAAAATGGAAAACAGTTTTAAAGTCGTCGGCATCATCAGCAGCCCTAACCGCAACGGAAACACGGCTGCGCTCGTTCGGGCGGCACTCAAGGGAGCACAAGACCAAGGAGCAACGGTCTCGGAGATCTTCCTGGCAGAGCACAACCTTAGTTTCTGAACAGGCTGCCTGGCCTGCACAGCAAAGGGAAAGTGCCCGCTGCCCGATGATTTTGAATCGCTGAGGAAAATTGTGTATGAGGCCGACGGGCTCATCGTAGGCTCCCCCACATACGCATCCTCCTACAATGCGATCCTCAAGAATTTTGGCGAGAGGATGGGCATGCTCACACTGTTTACCTCATCATTTGGCGGCAAATATGCAATAGGGTTGTCCACAGCCAATGGCAAAGCTGCCCGGAGGACCGCCAAAGAGATCACAGGGATGTTCAAAATGGGGTTCTTCCAGCGGGCATACATCACAGGAACCCTTGGAGTAGGCGTATTGTCCAGGGGCGTGCAGCGGAATGTCGCTGACAACCCGGCAGCTTTGGCGCAGGCTCGCATTCTCGGAACCAGGATTGCCAAAGACATCAAAACAAAAAATCCTTATCCGTTTCAGAATCTGCTGATGAGAACCATTACAAGGTTGTTTATGAAGCCTATGATGACCAACTATATCCTAAAGAACAAAGACGGCCGGGAAAAGGCCACGTTTGCAAACCTGAGGCTGAGGGGTCTCATCTAGAAGGGTTACAAAAACAACCATGGCTGGGCAGCCATGGCTGTTTCATCCTAAAAGAAGCTCTTACCTCACCAACCTCTCCACA
This sequence comes from Bacillota bacterium, assembly GCA_023436225.1. Lineage (GTDB taxonomy): Bacteria > Bacillota > Clostridia > Lachnospirales > Lachnospiraceae > Mobilitalea. The sequence goes on along the minus strand of JAEZKA010000058.1, from coordinate 277 downwards.
TCAAACACCCGGTCAGCAAAGTCGTGATAAAACGCCTCCTCGTGGCTCACCAGAACCACCGCGCCGGGGAACTCCCGCAACACTTCCTTGAGGGCCTCCTTGGCGTTTACATCCAGGTGATTGGTGGGCTCATCCAGCAGCATCAGCGTGTGGGGGCTCATCATGAGCCGGCACAGCTTGACCTTGGCCTGCTCGCCGCCGCTCAGCAATGTGAGCTTGCGGTCGGCGTGCTCGGCCTTCAGGCCGCAGCGGCCCAACCACTTGCGAGCGTCGGCAG
>JAEZKA010000078.1 GCA_023436225.1 Bacillota bacterium | reverse complement strand
GAGTTTTGTATATGATTTCAGCAGGCGATTTCAGAAACGGTCTGACAATAGAAATGGACAATAACGTATATCAGATTATAGAGTTTCAACATGTAAAACCGGGTAAAGGTGCAGCCTTTGTTAGAACCAAGTTAAAGAACATTAAAAATGGTGGTGTTACGGAAAGAACCTTCCGCCCTACCGAGAAATATCCCCAGGCACATATTGAGAGAAGCGATATGCAATATCTGTATTCTGATGGTGAACTATATCATTTCATGAATGTTGAGACGTTTGATCAGATCGGTATGAATGAGGATTCTGTTGGTGATTCCCTTAAATTCGTTAAGGAGAATGAGATGGTGAAGATGTTATCCCATAGTGGACAGGTATTCGCTATCGAGCCTCCGTTATTTGTAGAGCTTATTATCACAGATACTGAGCCTGGCTTCAAGGGTGATACAGCACAGGGTGCTACAAAGCCCGCAGTTGTTGAAACCGGAGCAACCGTATATGTTCCTTTATTCGTAGAGCAGGGTGACAAGATTCAAATTGACACCAGATCCGGCGAGTATATGAAGAGAGTATAGTCTCGCGAAATACATGCGAGTCTAATGTGATTAATGAAAAACATAAATCACTTTAGAAGTTTGTGCCTGAGTTATTCTTGGCACAAATTAATTTAAGAATAGTGTGATGAAAAAATATAAGCGCAATCTATGGAAAAGCAAGGTTTTCCGAGGGTTGCGCTTTTTTTGTCTGATGCAATAAGTATTGTGATATAGCATAAGATACCTTGAAACAATGTGCGTAGCCTACAAGTAGCTAACAGGTAGCTAACAAAATTTATTTATTGGTATAAGGGTGAAATATTATATATAAATTAGATTTAGAAAATAGTGGTAACTCAAAATTAAATAATGTATGATAATACTAAATGAATAGTAATTTAAGATTGTATTATGCTTGCTACACAATAGTTACAAACTGTGAATTGAAGATCATTTATATAATGCGGGGGTGTAGGATAATGCGAGATGTTCATGTACATTTTTTACATGGAAATAGTGGAGGCTATAATATTGATTTTTTTGAGGGTTTTATCAAAGCTGCTCAAAATACAGGGCTTGATGAAATATACTTGCTTGAACATACCCACCAATTCATTGAGTTTGAGAAAGTATACGAACCAATAAAGACATATAACGATTATCAGCGTAACTGGATATGTAAAAAAATGAACAGTTCGTTAAAAGAGTATATTAATTTTATAGAAACAGTAAAGGATACTCAATACCCTGTAAAAGTTAAATTTGGTCTTGAAGTTTGTTATATTCCTGAAACCGCTGACGTACTAGCAAGCATTCTAGAAGAATATGAGTTTGATTTTCTTACAGGCTCTGTACATTGGATTGATGGTTGGGGATTTGACCATACAGGACAGAAAGGGCTTTGGAAAAGTATGAACGTAAATAAGGTTTATAAAAGGTACTATAACATAATGTTCCAATTATGCGAAAGCGGTCTTTTCACTGGTCTTGCGCATCCTGATTCAATCAAGTGCTTTGGCTACATACCTGATATTGACTTAACAGATTATTATAATGAATTATCTGTTCTTTTATGTAAGCATGGTATGTATGCTGAAAATAGTGGTGGTCTACGGTTAAATTATTGCTCGGATTTGGAGTTGGGTCTGAATTCAAAATTGCTATCTGCTTTTCAAAAAAATAATGTGAAAATTATGACAGCTTCTGATGCGCATAAACAAAGCGATGTTGGTGTAAATATCCTTGAACTTGAAAATATGCTCAAAGATTAGTTTACACATAATAAGCATTATCTGAGGTTAGGTTGGTTCGACTTCGTTAGATAAGGCGAATTAAATGGAGGATATTATGGTAGGAAATTACAAAGTAATAACTTTGTGCGGGAGTACGAGGTTTAAAGATGAGTTTTTGAAAGTACAAAAACAATTAACTTTAGAAGGGAATATAGTTATTTCAGTAGGATGAGAGTATAGTCTCGCAAAATACATGAAAGGCTAAAAAAGCAATGAGAGTATCGTAGCGTTATCCGCATCATAATACAAGAGTAAAAAAATGGTAGATATTACTATAGAACTAAGATATAATATTACTTAATATTTATTTATGACAACTATGAATGGACATAATAATGAATCTTATTTAAAGGAGTATATTATATAATGGAAAAACAATACTATATTAATGTCATTGCAGAGAATTACTTAAAAAATGTGATTGAAGACCCTGATTCAATGAAGGTACATGACAAATTCCTTCAAGGTCTTGATCAGAAACAGTTCAAAGAAGGTTTTTTAACGCTACTATCTTTCGTACGTAACCTTTACGGTGACATTGCACGTGATCCTAGTAGTTTTGATATGCTGCTGAAAGATAATATTGACATTAATGCAAAGAACACAGACTATACCAACAGTAATGCAAGCTTTCTTCGGATACCTAACTTGTTGCTAATTCTAGGAGCAAGAGCAGAGCTTCAACCTGACATGTCATTAACGATTGATGGAGGAGTTCTTTCATTGGCGGCAAAGGAATTAAAAATCACAAGTCTGCCGTTATTACTTTCTAAACTTAGAAAGTATGGTTTTGAAATTAACGGTATGGAAAATACGATTAAAAAGGGTGATATTATCTCTGTTTCTTATAGTAATAATCAGGCGCTTACTGCAGTGATGAAAGCTATGGCAGACGCATTATTAGAGATGAATAATGGCGACATAAAAAAGCAAAAGAATTATTTCTATATGATGCATAATGGAATTTTGGAAGGTGAGAAAGTTAAGGAACCTAAGCTGACAGTGAAATCAATTTATCATGCGCTTGACCCTTTGAGGAGTGAAAGTGCTACTGTATTGCATGAAAGTGTAGCGGATGTGACGAAACAAGTTGTACGTATGGGAGGTTTTATGCGTAACGATTGGTCTTGCGTTTACACAAATATTAAGAATAAGAAAGTTTTAATGAGCCTTCAGGTCAATCAGGAAAAACTTTCAGCCAAGCTCAATCTGCAGCATATCAGTCAATATATGCCGTTGGTAACAGAACAGCCAAATAAAATACAGGAGTCTATCCGATCAAACGGATGGGATTGCGGACATTGTAATCCAGGTTGCTCTGGCGGATTTTCGTTCGAGATGGACGGAAAGGCATACAACAAATGCCGCTGCGGATCATTTGTTTTTGAAGATATCACAATGGAAGACGTCCAAAGCTGCAAAAAATTATTAAGTCAGGAGCTTTTATGTGAAAACTTGTAAGCTGAGTTTTATTGAACTGCCTTCTTTATCATTATGCACTATGACAGATTATGTAGAGCGATAAGAGTAGCTAACAAGAATGTCTGAATCTACAGTTTTTCAAGGACTTTAATATGAAGAGTATAGTGATTTATAAAAAGCATAAATCACATTAAAAGTTTGTGCCTACAGTCATCAAAGTGTTAAATACACTCGGCACAAACTTATTCAAAGTGTAGATACCAGATATTTATAAAAATTTTATATAGCGCAATCCCAGGAAATAAATTTCTCCTTGGATTGCGATTTTTTATGTTTTATAATAACAATAACTAATAGAGTAAGCAGAGTAAGATATTATCTTCAATATGACTGAATTATTAACCTATGCTATACTATATTAAGGCTGGGAGGGTTCAATTCATGAATAATTATTTGAGTTTCAGCGGAGAAGAAGCGCCGGAATATTTAAATGTAATTCTACAAAAGCTTAAAGATTTCGGGGTAGATATCATGAATAAAGGAGAATTAAAAAAGGGTATCTATAAATTGTTTAATGTAGAATTATATAATATGCCTGATTTAGATAGAAAAGATTATATTATTGCCTCGAACCATTTAAGTGATTTTGACGCAATAATTTTAGGATTATTACATGATAACATAAGAATATTATCAAAAAAAGAATGGGTAGAAAATGAAAGATTAATGGCATTTGTCTCGAAATATTACGATTTAATAGGAGTAGATAGAAAGTCTCCTGGAGATATGACAAAAGTATTAATCGATTTATCAAGATACTTAAGAAATGTGGCCTCACCAAAGCATGTACTGATATTTCCACAAGGGACGATATCGGATATTAATTATAACAGTGTTGATAGGATATCTAAGGGAATATTTAGTTTGTCATACCTAACCGGAAAGACAATATTACCCGTATTTCTGGAACAACCGTCTATGACCGATATGACACGAATTGTTTTTGGTAATGAAATGATAATAGATAATAAAGAAGATCATAGAAATGAATGGATCGAGGAATTAAAAGCTTTGCAAAATCAATTAAATCCTCTTCCTAGAAATCCTTTATTATCCGATAAACATTCCAACAATAATAAAAAAGGAGATCCATACTTTTAGCAATTAATAAGTATTATGTAATAACCAATTAGAGATTGTCGAAGATTGCTTGAAGCTTCGCAGGCAGGAAACAAGAATACGAAATATTGGAACAGAAGAGTGGTTTTATTTAATAATATGACATTATGTAGTCAGGTTTATTATGATATAATTAGAGAAATTAGATTAACGATTCTATTTCGATTGGAGGACAGGCTTCATGAATGAAAAAGTAAGATGCTCATGGGCAGGAAATACCCCAATATACATTGACTATCATGACAACGAATGGGGACGGCCTGTACATGATGATGTCAAGCTGTTTGAAATGCTTATTTTAGAAGGGATGCAGGCAGGACTTACGTGGATAACCGTACTTAATAAAAGAGAAGCATTCAGAGAGGCCTTTGATCGATTTGATCCTAAAAAGGTAGCTCTTTATGAGGATACCAAAATTCAGGAGCTCCTGGCTAACGAAAAAATAATCAGAAATCGTCTGAAGATTAACGCAGCAGTAAGTAATGCTAAGGCATTTTTAAGAGTCATAGAAGAATACGGGAGCTTCGATAAATTCATATGGCAGTATGTGGATTATGAGCCTATTATAGGCCATTGGGAGAAACTCGATAATGTGCCTGCTAGCACCCCACTCTCCGATAAGATAAGCAAAGACTTGAAAAAGATGGGCTTTAAGTTTGTTGGTTCGACTATTATTTATGCATTCATGCAAGCTACAGGTATGGTCAATGATCATATTACGAAGTGTTTTGTTTACGAGGAAATATTGAAAGGCTAATGATAAATAGAATAGGAGGGTTGATTAATGAGTCAACGTAAGTTGGTTTTATATATTGCGACAAGCTTAGATGGGTATATCGCTACAAACGAACACAATTTGGATTGGTTATTATCAGTCGAAGGCGAAGGAGATAATGGCTACTCTAAGTTTTATAGTACCGTGGATACTATATTAATCGGACGAACTACATATGATTGGATAATGGACCAAGAAAAAGGGGACTTCCCATATAAAGGCAAGGAGTGCTATGTCTTCTCCAGAACTAAAAGGGATGCGAATGAATATGTTACATTCGTTCACGATGACATCATCCAATTCACAAAAAGCCTAGAAAATAGAGATGGAAAAAATATTTGGCTTGTTGGTGGCGGAGATTTACTAGATACTTTTATCAAAGAAAAACTTGTAGATGAGATTATCATTACAATTGCACCGAATTTATTAGGTAGTGGGATCCCGCTATTTAAAAATAATGATTTTCATACACAGTTGTCATTAATAGCTGTAAATCGTTACAATCAGTTTGCGGAGCTTCATTATGAAGTCATTAAATAATAAGCATAATATTCCTCTTTCTTCATGACAAGTAATTTGATTATCTATACGATAGCATTGTCTCTATAGATTGTTACTATAGGGGTATTATGATTCCAAATCCGCGGTGCTTTCTCAGCATGTAGGATTAGCATGAACAATCGGAGGATAAACGTATGGTTTATACTGCTTTACTGAGAGGCATCAATGTTGGTGGAAGTAATAAAATCGATATGAAGCTGTTAAAGGAAACTTTTGAACGAGCTGGGATGGAATCGGTGATCACCTATATCAATTCCGGTAATGTTATTTTTTTCAATAGGAAGTACTCAAAGGAAGATCTACAAATACTCCTGCAAAATGCGATTTATGAAGATTTTCAGCTGGACATTAAAGTACTAATTCGCAGTTTTAATGATTATACAGATATGATGAAATTTCTGCCTGATGATTTGAAAAATGATAATGACATAAAAAGTGATGTGTTATTCCTATCGGAGGGAATGAATAAGGATACATTATCGGAGGAATTAAAAGCAAAGCCTCAGATTGATACCTTGATCTTCGCACCGGGAGCCGTTTTATGGGCAATTGATCGGAAGGGCGTCACCAAAAGTGGGTTACAAAAACTAATTGGAACAAGCTTATATAAAAATATGACCGTAAGAAATGTGAATACCACCCGCAAAATTTATGATATTATGAAAAAAATACATGAGAAATGAAAAATACATGAGAAATGATATGGAATAATTCCCCGGAAAACAGAGTTTCCCGGAGAATTATTCTTTTGTTGAAAAGTTCAGCGGGGCATTGATTATATTAATATAAAATAGGATATGCATTGAGTATTAAAGTGTGGTGGAATTGTTGGATTATTTCCTATTTTAGTAAAAAAAGAAATTGAAATATTTGGAATTATAGATTATTATTAATAATAAATTGTACTTAATTCTGAGGAGGGTTAAAATCAAATGAAGAAATCGAAGCATTCTATAATGCTGTTTGGTACTTTTTTAGTCGTTATAATAATAGCTAGTGCAGTCCTTGCGGTTAATATTAAGAATGATATTAAAAGTAAATCAAATAAACGAAGTACAGAGGTTTCACATAATGAGGAAGATACAGAAAACTCAATGGTATATGACGAGTCTCCAATAGAAACAATTGAAGAGGATGAATATACAATTCTGCTATTAGGCAGCGCACGACCACAAAATGGTGAGATTATTGTACAGGACGCTGCGAAGCTTGGAGTAGATGAAATTGAAAAGGCCTATAATATAGATACGAAAGGCTATTCCGTAGAAATGGTCTTTTTGGACGGGATTGTAACAGACACAGGGACATGGTCAGGACATGTAATTGTAAGTGATAATGAAAAGTATGAATTTTTAGTTGATGGCAAGGATGGTAATATCGAATTAATAAATTAAATGCATCAATAAAACTGGCTCATAGCTTAATGATGAATCATAAGCAATTAAAAGCATAATTCATGAAATTCAATGGCTTTCATGGTTATGCTTTTTTGATTACAAATCCTCCATATCAGAGGCTGATCAGGAACGTATCTCGTATGTGAAGGAGACCTTAGAGGGATATGGATTGGAGTTGGTTACTGAAGTTACGAAGGATACTGTCGAAGAGAACGGGAAGAATACCGATGATGTTGTTTCATTTGGGAAGCATCAAATTAATGAGATGAGCTATTTGATTATGGGGGATCAGGAACAGCTTACTGTATTCTATCATAGATTCGAAGATAACGATGACGGAAAGGAAGAGGCAGCATCCCTCTACAAGCAATTGAAAAATAATTACAAGGTCTTACCGGGTGGTAAGGTTACTGAGAATATCAGTGAGGAGGGTGGAAGCCGTATTTACTACTTCAAGTATCCGCTGAACAATCAGGAAGATACCTCGGAAAGTGATGAAATCGGAGAGTCAACATTCTTTTATACCACTCTGGACAGTGAGGTTCTGTTAGTATTATTAATTTATAATGAAGAGATGAATGAGGTTGGCATGATAAATGAAGTCCTGGCAACCGCTAAGGATGATGAGTTTGCACAGCAGCTCATGATAGACTTCGGTTGGTAGAAGGAGGTTGACCTGCTCTTTGACTTCTTCGGCCGCTGCTATTTATCTCTGATAACCCCAAGAAGATATTGATAAGTATCCTCAATCACACGATTCTCTAGCTTCGTATCAAGAAAATATTCAATCGCCTGCTTTGCCTGAGCAACTAGCATCTCAAGACCGGTTACTCCCTTCATTCCAAGCTGTTGTGCCTGTAGCGTAAGCTTTGTCTCCAGAGGATTAAAGATTGCATCGACAACCGCCTCACCTTTAGTAAAGGTGGTTAAGTCAATAGGGGAGGCGTCTATATTCGGATACATCCCTAGTGGCGTGGTATTAGCGATTACCTGAGCATCGGTATGCTTGGCGTAGCACTCCTCATAGGAGATGGTTGTATTGGTAGATTGTCTGCTAACAATAAGGACCTGTGAAGCGCCTAAGTGTTGGAAGACCGAGGCAACCGTATGAGAGGTGCCGCCACTACCCAGGATCAGGCATTTCTTATCCTTAACCTGGATACCATTGTGTTCCAGCATATATTGAAAACCAAAGAAGTCGGTATTGTAACCGATGTAGTGACCACTAAGATTAACAATGGTATTCACCGCACCGATTTCCTTCGCCAGGGGATCCAGTTCATCTAGATAAGGGATGACGGCCTGCTTATATGGAATCGTAACATTAATCGCAGTAAAATTCTTTTTACTCATAAAGTCTTTGAATTCTTCCCCGGATAATGGAATCAGATCATAAGTATAATCCGCAATTTTCTCATGAATCACCTTCGAATAGCTGTGTCCCAGCTTCTCTCCAATCAAGCCGTATCGCATTGTTAACACCTCGTCTTCTTTTCTGTAATCATCTTAATTAGCAAATTATTTCTCTAGCAATTCGTTTTTTCACGTCTTAGGTAATATTTCCGCATTCATCTTGCTTAACAGAATAATATAGAAGATAAAAATATACAAGACATTTCTTAGCATATCACAGTAATATTTTTATTCTCCTGAGAATATCTTGTTCTAAATAGCTGGTGGATAAGCCATCGATGGAGCAGGATAGGGGGGAGCAACATGAGCACAAAAGACGAGCTTTTGAAAATATTATCACTGAAGCTTAGGACGATTTTTGGTAAATTGACCATTGATTTTGATAAGCTGCAAGAGATACGTCTTCGTATAAATGCGCCTCTTTTGATTATTTATAGTAATCAGGAATCCTTTATCTCGGAGGAGGCCAAGCTGGTGGATAATCCTGCGAAAGCGATTGTCATCTCCAGAAATGAGATTCGGGAGACTATGGAATATATCAGTAATTATTCTCTTTATGCTTTTGAGGAGGAGATAAAGCAGGGCTTTATTACCATCAATGGAGGGCATCGAATCGGAATTGCAGGTAAGATTATCATTGAAGAGGATGCCATAAAGGGAATGAAGCACATTTCCTTTATCAATGTGCGTCTTGCCCACCAGGTAAAGGGCTGTGCGGACAGGGTACTTCCTTATCTTATCAATCAACAGAGTAAGGGGATCTACCATACGTTGATTATATCTCCGCCAAGGTGTGGAAAGACGACTCTGCTTAGGGATGTCATACGCCAGCTGTCAGATGGAAGTGATTTGTTGGCAGGTATGTCCATCGGGGTAGTCGATGAACGTTCGGAGATTGGAGCTTGCTATATGGGCACTCCTCAGAATGAATTGGGGATCAGGACGGATATTCTGGACTGCTGTCCCAAGGCAAAAGGTATGCTGATGCTGATTCGATCCATGTCTCCACAGGTTATTGCGGTAGATGAGCTTGGTTCCAAGGAGGAGCTGGAAGCCATCGATTATGTCATCGGCTGCGGATGCAAGCTGATTGCCACGGTTCATGGAAGTTCTCTTGAGGATATCAAAAATAAACCTACCTTAGGCGAGTTAATTGAAAAGAGATTATTTGAACGTTATATCATTCTAAGCAACGTCAGAGGAATCGGTCATGTTGAGGAAATTTATGATATGCAATGGAAGAGGCTGTATAGTTCAGGTAAGGTGTAGGAGAAAGGAGGACAATCCGTCATGAATATCTTAAAAATCATAGGTTGTATTCTGGTCATTGCATCCTCTACCGGGATCGGTTTCTTCTTCAGCACTGAGATGAAGAATCGGATTGAGGATCTGAAGGAGTTAAAGAAATTAATCGGACTTTTGAAGGGAGATATTCGCTATGCGAATACACCTCTCCCGGAAGCAATCAGTGTTCTAGCAAGGAGATATAAGGGAAGCTTCTGCTCCTTTTTTCAATATACCAGTACCAAGCTGCAGGAATTATCAGGGCAGACCTTCACACAGATATGGAAGGCAGCAGTAGAGCAGGAGCTGGTAAATACCTCGTTATCAAAGAAGGATAAGGAACAGCTCATATCCTTCGGAGAAAATCTGGGTTATCTGGATAAGGATATGCAGATGAACACCTTTGAGCTGTATCTGACCCAATTAGAGGATGAGCTTGCAGAGCTGTCCAAGACAGTGAAGGAAAGAGCCTACCTATACAATAGCTTAGGTATTATGGCTGGAGTGTTCATCACCATTATCATGATCTAAAGGCTCATTTCTTTCAAATAATAAAAGATTGCGCTCAGCGCCTAAATGGAGAAACCTATGGATATCTATTTAATATTAAGAATTGCACTGGTCGGGATACTGGTGTCCGTATTAAATCAAATATTAAAGCAATCAAACCGGGATGACTTGGCTTTCCTTACCAGTTTGGCAGGGCTTGTTCTGGTTCTTATGTGGCTGTTACCTCATATAACGGAATTGTTTATAACGATACAGCAGCTTTTTAATATTGTCTAGCTATGACAGGGTCTGGTTAGTAGCCAGAGTGTGAGAGCATTCTTGACATAATGTCTACCAATTTGAGAAAGGCATGGTTGTAAATATGATACGAATTGCTGTTGTTGGACTAGCCGCCATCGTTCTAGCCATCATTTTTAAAAAAGGTAAGGAAGAGTATTCTCTTTATATCAGTATCGGTGCTTGTATTCTCATCATAATGTGGGGAATTAGTAAGCTAGAGGTGATCTTCGATGCCATTGACCAGCTGCAGGGCTATATCAGGATGAATAAGTCCTATGTCACAATACTGATTAAGATTATAGGGATTACCTATGTAACAGAGATAGCTTCCTCCCTCTGTAAGGATACTGGATATTCAGCAATTGCCGAACAGATCGAGCTGGTGGGTAAGCTAACAATTCTGGCCATCAGTATGCCAATTATGCTGGCTATTTTAGAAACCATAGATAACCTATTAACTGCCTGATTAAGGAAATGAGGTGCTATTATATGGATAACAAGATTGGAATAAACAAACGAATCCGAAGGATAGCAGCACTAATTTTCTTTGTCCTTCTCCTTTGTGCTATGAATAAGGGGATAAATGTGCAGGCATATTCTAATACGGAGGAGAGAAATCCAAATACCAATGAGGGGATTCCTAATACCAATGAGAGGAAGTCAAATACTAATGAAAGGCATCCAAATACCAACGAGGTTATACCGAACATCAATGAAGAGGATACAGATTTAACTAAGATATATGCTTCCCAGGATATTGATTATTCAGAGATACAAGAGGTGATTAAGGATGTCATGGGTAGCAATAATGAATTTGATTTCGGAGCCTATGTCGGCAAGCTGGTCAGTGGTGAGAAGCCCTTTTCCCTGATTGCTATCGCCGATGAGCTGGTTGCTTCCATTAAGAGTGAGATTAAGGACAACCTAAGCACCTTTGGCAGTCTGATAACAATTGCTTTGATCGCAGCCTTATTCACGAACCTTTCCATGGCCTTTAAGAATAATCAGGTGTCGGAGACAGGCTATTATGTAACCTATCTATTGCTGTTTGGTCTGTTAATCGGCTCCTTTATTACAGCTTCCCATATCGCCGCGACTACCATAACCTCCATTTTGGACTTCATGCGTGCCTTGGTCCCCACCTATTTTATGTCCGTAGCGTTTACCTCTGGGACAGCTACTTCGATAATGTATTATGAAGCAGCATTAATGCTTATTACCTTAGTGGACTTTATTATTATAAGAGTCATAATACCGATGATCGACTTCTATCTGGTGATCGTATTGGCGAACAATTTATCAAAGGAGGACATGTTGTCTAAGCTGGCTGATTTATTAGCCACAGCTATCGGTTGGATATTAAAAAGCATGCTGGCAGCAGTAATCGGTTTTAATGCAATTCAGGGATTGATTGTACCGGTGGTGGATCAGGTGAAGAGATCTGCTTTGATCAAGGCATCAGAAGCAATCCCTGGAATTGGAGATGCGCTGGGAGGAGTGACCCAGACAATTCTTGGAGCAGGGGTCCTTTTAAAGAATGCCATCGGAGTGGCGGGCTTAATTGTTCTGATTACCATTGTTGCCGTACCCTTTTTAAAACTGCTGGTTTTAACCGCAATCTTTAAAATCGGAAGTGCGGTGCTGCAACCCATCTCGGATAAACGCTTTACAGAATGTATCAGTGCCTCCGGTAAATCAGCGGCATTACTGCTTCAGACTATATTTGTAGGCACTGTCTTGTTTCTTCTATCCATCACAATCGTAGCTGTGACAACTGGTAGTGTGAAGTAAAGGGCCTGGGATGGAAAGCCAGTGTGAAGGGCTTATAAGGGAGGGATTCATGGACATTATCTATAACTGGATCAGAAATATCATCATTTATATGATCCTCAATGCCATTGTCATGAATTTGCTGGGAGATAAAAGCTATAAGAAATACGTCAGTATCGTATCCGGTATGATCTTAGTTCTCATCATTATCTCTCCGCTGATGAATTATATGGATCTGGAGGATACTCTGGATTATTATTTGCAGGCAAATGATTTTGCGGTAGAAACCTCAGAGTTCAAAAGTGACCTAAACCGAATGGAGGAGGCGCAGAGTGATGCAATCTTTGCAGAGTATAAGGAGAAAATCAGACTTCAAGTGGATGAAATATTACAGGAGGATAAGCTTAAGTTGGTTAACTTTAACCTTACCATAGATAAGAATAATAAGAGCTCTACCTTTGGTGAGATACTTCACATGGACATTGATGCTAAAATGGAAAAAAGCGATGAGGAAGAGGATGATCACCGTCTCTTTGTCGATAAGATAGATATCGAATCAATTCGTATCAATGAGCAGGAGGAAAAAGATATGGCAGAGCCTCCTTCTCCAATGGAAATTAATATTAAAAATAAACTCGCAGACTTCTATAATATTGAACAGGTTAATATAAATATTAGTATAAGCCACTGATAATACTGTTCACTTAGGAGGTCGCGGGGATATTGCGGAGGTTGCTATGGAAAAGAAGAAGATTTCCCTCAAAGCAATAGGACTGCCAAGGTTAATCATGCTGTTTATGGCAGGTATTTTGATTATTCTGCTATCCTTTCCAAGCGTATTAGGTTCCTTCCGATCCTCAAAGGAAGAAACTAAGGACAGAGAGATAAAGGACTTGCAAAATGATACGAATACGACAAGCTATGAGGCGAATACTTATATATCAGAATTGGAAAATAAGCTTGAAGAGGTATTAAAAAAGGTATCCGGTGCAGGAGACGTAGAGGTTATGATTACTACGAAGGGCTCGACAGAGAAGATACCACTAAAGGACCATTCTTCTACAGAGGAAAGCTTAGATGAAGATGATGGGGAGGGCGGAAGCAGAACAGATAATAGTGCCCAGCGGGAAGAAAGTACCGTTCTGGTTACGAACGAGGATGGAAATTCAGTGCCTTACATA
>JAEZKA010000042.1 GCA_023436225.1 Bacillota bacterium | reverse complement strand
CGCAAAATATAACACCAAACCATATATTTTAAGGAGGAAGTAAGAATATGAAGAAGAATTTCTTTAAGAAGTTATCCTTCGTTCTGGCATTAGCGATGATCGTAACTGCTCTCGCTCCTGCTGCAGGCGCTTTCGCTGCTAAGGCACCGAAGCTCAATGCATCTACCAAGTACTTATATCTTGGCGTAGATGGCAAAGACGAATTTGACTTCAACATTTCAAACAAGGTTAGCGGCTGGAAGTACCTTTGGACTTCAGCTAACGAAGATGTAGTTTCCGTTAACAAGAAGAACGGTGTCGTAACAGCAGAAGCTGCTGGTACAACAAAGGTTTCCGTAGTTATCACCGATAAGAAGGGTGAGGAAGTTGATGAGCTTACAGCTACCGTTACTGTTAGAGATAACATCAAAACTTTAACAATCACCAATCTGCCTAAAGATGGCAAGGTTGGAGTGGGCGTTGCTCATGACTTTAACAGAAGCTATGTTACAGTAGCTAACAAGACTAAGGGCTCCAAGGCTATCACAAGATGGTCCGTAGATCCTAAGGATAGCGCAACTATTACCGATAGTGGTGTATTCACAGCTACTAAGGCTGGTGAGTATACAATTACCGCTCGTGCATTCCAGTCTAAGGCTAAGTACACAAGCTGGTTAACAGATGCAACTAAGTATGCAAGCTATGTAACTGCTGAAGCTACATACAAAGTAACTGTTGCAGCTTCCATGGTATCTGCTAAGCAGGTTAACCTTAAGAAGTTTGATTTAACATTTGATACCGCTATGACTAAAGAAGATATCACTAAGAACTTAGTTGTATATTATGTACTTGGCGGAACAAAGGTTAAAGAGAGCGTTAAGGGCATATCTATGAGCGCTGATAACAAGGTTGCAACTGTTGAGATGAATTATGATTTCACAAAGGGAACTACTTATGTAGTTGAATATCCTAACATGAAGTCTGTAGAGTTCGTTTCTGCTACAACCAAGGTTGAAGATGTTGTAGATATGGCTATCAAGACAACAACAGCTCAGCTCTCCAAAGAGACTAAGCTTGATATCGCTCTTTTAAACAAAGATGGCGTAAATATTGCTAATGATGAGTTATTAGCAAGAGTTACCTATGAAAAATCTGATAACAATTATGCATACTTAGATGGCAGAAACTTAACTATGTACAAGTTAGGTGAAGTTGTAAAGGTTACAGCAACATTCCATACCTATAATTATAAAGATGGTAAGGAACTTGGCAATGCGACAGCAACTGGTGATGTAACTTGTGTTGAAGTATCCAAGGATGTAGCAGGTAGTGTTTACGCATGGACTATTAAGGATGCTGGATCAGCTCCTACTAACTTCACTACAACTAAAACTCAGACCTTTAAGGGTGCTAATCAAAAGCTTTTTGTTTTATTAAAGGGTGTAGATGCAGATGGCGATGATATGTATACATCTAACTTTGCATACACAGGTTCTCCTAGCGCAACATGGGGTCCTTTAGCTTGGAAGTACACATCTTCTAATGAAAGTGTATTATTAGTTGATGGAAGCGGAAATATCTATGGTGTTAAAGAAGGAACTGCAACTGTAGTTGTATCCTACAATGATGTTCAGGTTGCTGCTTGTGAAATTACTGTAGCTGGTGCTAGAAAAGCTGCAATGGCTACTTTAAGTACAAACAGCCTCGTATTAAGCAATGAGTTTTCAGATCCTACAACAGTAACATTTGAAGTTAAGGATCAGTTCGGAGATGATTATAAAGTTGGTGGCGTATATCATGCAACCGCAGAAATCAATCCTAACGCAACTTATGCTAATGGTCCTTCCTACAGCGGATTAGTATTTGATGCTGCTGGTGCTGCTGCTGGTACTTACAGCTACACAGTAAAGGTTAAAGATAATGCAGATTCAAATATCTCTATTCCTCTTAACATTACTGTTTCTGTTCAGGATCCTGGTACTAATTTAACAGTTACATCTTACAGAATTGAATCTGATAAGGCTTCCTATGATCTTAAGTCTGGCACTACTGTTTCTACTGCAGAAGTTGGTTTAGCGGTATATGCATATAACTCCGCAGGTGTTAAGGTTGATAAGCTTACTATTGCTGAGTTAGAGGGATTAGGTTCAACCGTTTCTGTTAGAAGAGCTGGTTCTTCTACCGGTTCTAGCATTATTGTAGGTGATAAGATTGATTTAGTAACTACTGAAGTTAAGACTGTTAGTGGTAACACTAGAACTATTGTTAAGAATGATAAGGTAGGTTCATGGTTAGTTACAGCTACAAATACTACAGCAGGTAAAGCAGTTACTGCAGCTGGATTTGAAGTTAAGAATACCCAGGCTAAGGTTTCAGTTGCAACTAAGGGTCTTACAACAGATAAGTTTGCAACACTTGATGAGAATACATTAGCTGGTGTAATCAATGAGTGCTTGACATTCACTGTAGGTGATAAGACTCTTCGCGCTGAGACAGCTTTCCTTGGTGAAACCGTTACTAACTACTATATTGTTGATAAGCGTGTTACCTTAAAGAAGATTAAGCTTTACGAGGAAATCGGAAGCACTAATATCTTTATCGAGCATGAAGTTGATTTAGGCAATATGGTTATTAGCGTAAAATAGTAAAATAATGACCTGTCTGTACTAATTGACAGTAAAGGAGCTTTTGTGAAACAATCGTCAGATTGTGGAGCAAGAGCTCCTTTTTTGAGGCTCTTGGTCAAGTGATTGGGTAAGATACATAAAATTGGCTCTTTGTCAAGTATTGGGGTAGGATTCTTCGAATCCTACTCCATCACTAGATTTAGAGCTGTTTTTATTTATACAGTTCCATAGGTATTTTAGGGCACACTTAATAAGTCTGCCTATATTTTTCTTTCTTTTTAGCGACTCGTATGTAATATCCTGTTTCTAAAGCGATTAAATTTAACTATCCCATATGAGACTCTTTTAAGGACTTTGATCTTATTGTTATAGCCTTCTGTAGGTCCATTTGTATAACCGTACTTAAATGCATTTAGTATTTCCTTTGACCAGTGGCGAAGTTCTGGCACAAGTTTCAAACTACTTTATACCACATATTTCAGCATTTCTTATCCAATCCCAGAACTCTGTTCTTAACACAGCGTAACGGTTTTCTTCACAAATACGGTAAAACCATTCCTTGAAATAATGAGCTTTCCGTAAGTCATTATTGTAAAGTAGCATAAGATCACATTCCTTCTTACGATCATCCCTAAGCTTATCATATCTACCCAATATTAATTTTCGACTATGCTTATAGTTTTTATGTAAGGAAACGGACATGGTTCGCTGATGCCTTTTGCGTACATTCTCAATCGCCCATGTCACCTGTCTGATGAAATGATATTTGTCAGCTATAAGTGTTGCATTAGGGAAAAGGCCTTTGCTATGTCACGATATAGCTCCCACATATCAGAGATAAAGAATTCTACCTGATTACGTTGTGCCTTAGGGACATTGCGAAAATAACTGAAAAGATACGACAGTATGCTGCAGAACCGAAAGAATAGGTAGACTGGTTATAAGTGTATTTTAATGCAAATTAATATAGGGGTAAAGTACCACCCCATTATTTACTATAGAACCGGAAAAAATATACGTTTGAAAATATAAGCATCATAAATTCGGAACGAGATTTCTCCTTCCTTAGAACGATCTTTGAGTTACCTTCGTTTTTTTATTTTACAATCATATATTACGTTATTGATAGTTTTCTATATTAAAAATGAATCAATAATTTTATAATCTACTCTTTTCAATGATTTAGATTCGCGTTTTGAAATACGTCTGTTGAACTGTCCTGATTGATAAGCAGGTGCATCAATTCCTGTATAAGTTATAACGAGTATTCATTTTACTCGTTACGCAAAAGACAAATTATGTTTTCAACCTGCCTAATCGAATATTTATAATGTAGGCGTCTGACTGTTTAAGACTCGGATGTAAAAATCCATTTTAAGAGACTATATATTTTTTTTGAATTTACTATTTAAATAAGATGGTAATATGTTGAATTAGTTTACTATAAAATTATGCAAAATAAAATCAGCTTAATTTAAAAATACTAAGCTGATTTTAAAGGGTCATATTTTGAACTTGTAATTTTTTGTTATAACTAGAAGTAGCTGTAGTTATATATTAGCTGTATTATTATTCTTTTTAATTGATTGATTTATTCCTATTCCGATACCGATTAAAACCCAGAATATCGGTGCTGTTGTTATACTTGAGTCATTGGTTATACCACTGATCATATATCCTATGCTACTAATAAAGATAGCTACACCAACAATTGAGAAGTAATCATTAAATTTGCATCTGAGGTAAATTTGTATACTTGATATAAAATACCATGCATAAAATACCAGTAATGCCAGTAAGGATACTACTCCGGTCTGTACACCAATCTGGAGATAAATATTATGTGGCTTTGACATGATTTGACCTTCATAGCCATATATCTTATAGTTAACATAATCATTCTGAGGAAATACCAAAGTAAAAGTATCCGCTCCGGAACCGAGGAACATGTAATTCTTCAATAGAGGAATTGTACGGGACCAAATGTATCCTCGACCAGATGCATATGTTTCGTATCCGGTAAATACAGCAGAGGGGGCACGTTCAATTTTGTCATATCTGCCGAAGATATTAATATAGTAGTAAGTCTTATCACCATACTGATTTGTGAAGTACCATGTTTTATTATCAAAAACCGCTTTAAATATGACCGAACCATCATTATCTATCATAGGAGTGAATACGAAGTCGAGAAAACGTTCATCTGTTATCGTCACAGGGCCATTAATTGCATCCATGGTAAAGGTTATATTACTATCTGCCTGATCCTTAAATATGAAATTGCATATTTCACCATCTAACACTTCAAATTCTACTTTTAAGGTGTTGCCGTTATATAGTATTGTAAGATTATCATCATTTGTCTGAACATCTGTTAATAAAGGTGTGTATTTCTGAACATTCTTAAGCTTATTAAATTGATTGCCAATATAATTACCAGTATATGAATTGATAAAAAACAATCCCAGAGCTATAACTACAACAATTGGAATAGAGATAAAATAGTACTTGATGAGATATCTCCAAAGTAATATAATTGATAAAATTAGTGTAATAGTTACGCTAATAAAACCAGTTGTGGATATGGAGCCATATAGGCTTACAAGTAAACCGATAGTGACTAATAAAAAAGCCAGCCTTGGTAATAATTTTTTTGTAAATATAGTCATATAGAGCATGATAGGGAACAGGAGTGATACATATACCCCTACGTAATTGGGGTTGAATAATGATAGATATACCCTCTTCTCACCGGCAGTAATTGGAAAGTCTGCCTTATTGTTAGCATAAGTGGAGTTCGAAATCAGACTCCAGCCGGTTTCTGTGTCATAGAAATCATGCCCGGTAACCTGTGAGAGACCAAGAAGACTCATTAGGAGAGCGCCGATTAAAAGTGCATATATAATGAGCTTTAAATCTCGTTCTGTTTTAATAATCAAAAAACAATAATATGCTAGTATACAATACGATAATAAAGTAAATACAGATTCAAACTGGTCAAAGGTACCGGTGAAGCTATAACTGCGATATTTAGATATCAAAGATGAAAGTAGGGCTAATAAAGCATAGATTGCTAAGGGAATAAATATCTTTGGAAATGTGATATTTTTTCTGTCGGTCATATATTTATAAAATAGAAAGACACTCATTATAAATGCAGTAATGATAAGAAAAACCTGTTTATAATAAAGAAAAAAGTCAAAAGCTGTATCATCCTTTGAAAACCAATTAAACTGTGAAAAATTAGTCGAATACGGATGTAGTTTAACGATTAGGGGCAATATTGCTACTATAAACATGATTGGTAGTAAATATAAGATACTTTCTTTAGGTTCTTTACTTTGAAGATTTTTACTTTTTACTGATTTCTTATTATGAGTATTAATTCTACTTTGTTCTGAATTGGAAGGTTTATTTCTATTATAATTACTTTTTGTATTTTGATTTGCCATTCCGTTTTCTCCTTTATATTATCATACCGCCCTATTATACACTAGTTGGACAATGTATTCAAGATTGTAAAAATGTTGTAAAAGATTTAGGTTGAGTGAAATACTTAATTCCAGTTATTTTCCACTGGGATTTACATTTGTACTCAGCCTGTAAAAGAATTAGGAGTGTAAAAGGGATGGTTAAAAAGTAAAAATAAATAGTAATCATAATAATAAACCATTGAATCATAGCGCCAAGCATTTATAATTCATATTCAGTTCACTGTAATTAAATTACTAATTAGTCTTTTGCAAAGAGGAAGGTTAACAATAAAAATTATCGATACATATGGATTACGCAATGCATCTCTAGTGGATGTACTACTAGGCTTTTACCTTTTGCAAATATGGTGAGATTTACATCCTCTCATGAAATGTCCTCGCAATAACCTCATCCTTCTGCTTATCGCTTAAGGAGTTAAACCGAACTGCATATCCGGATACCCGAATGGTTAGATTCGGATATTTCGCCGGATTGGCTTTCGCATCAATCAATGTGGAGCGATTTAAGACATTGACATTGATATGATGACTACCTGACTGAAAATAACCATCCAGTAGCGAGGTAAGATTTTGTATGCGTATTGGATCGGATTTACCCAAGGCTTCTGGAGTGATTGTAAAGGTATAGGATATACCATCCTTGCAGCAATCATAATTCAGTTTTGATACGGATTGAAGCGAAGCTAGGGCACCCTTTGTCTCACGCCCGTGCATAGGATTGGCACCGGGAGCGAAGGGGGATCCCTTTAATCTACCGTCCGGTGTAGAACCGGTCTTCTTTCCATATACTACATTGCTGGTAATCGTAAGTATGGATAGAGTGTGTATGGCACTTCGATAGGTAGGATGCATACGTAGTCTAGTGATGAATTCCTCTACCAGCATGGATGCAATATGATCAACTCGGTCGTCATTATTTCCATAGGTAGGATATTCTCCTTCAATAATAAAATCAGTAATAATACCACGTTCATCTTTGACAGGGGTTACTTTAGCATATTTAATGGCACTTAGTGAATCAGCAACAACGGACAATCCGGCGATGCCAAAACCCATCAGGCGTTCTACTTCGGTGTCATGAAGGGCCATCTGCAATTTCTCATAAGCGTATTTATCATGCATATAATGAATGATGTTCATAGTATTAACATATAAGCCACATAGCCAATCCATCATTGGTAAGAAGCCTTTAATGACGTCATCGTAATTGAGAGGGCTTCCTGCTTCAAAGGGTGCTATCTCCGGTCCTACTTGCTCACCACTGATTTCATCTCTGCCTCCATTTAGGCTCATTAATAAGACCTTCGCGAGATTACAGCGGGCACCGAAGAATTGCATTTGCTTCCCGATGCGCATCGCAGATACACAGCAGGCAATTCCGTAATCATCTCCGAAGGATGGTCTCATCAGCTCATCGTTTTCGTATTGAAGGGAGTCGGTCTCAATCGACATCTTGGCACAATAATTCTTAAAGCTAACCGGAAGCTTAGGGGACCATAATATTGTCAGATTTGGTTCAGGAGCAGGAGATAGGGTAGTCAGAGTATGAATAAATCGAAAGCTATTCTTCGTAACCATGCTCCTGCCATCTTCGGTAATACCACCAATCGCTTCGGTAATCCAAGTGGGATCCCCTGCATACAACTCGTTATAATCCGGTGTTCGAAGCTGTCTTGCCATTCTAAGCTTTAACACAAACTGATCAATAAGTTCCTGTGCTTGTGCTTCCTTTATAATTCCGTACATTAGATCCCGTTCAAAGTAAATATCCAGAAAGGTCGAAGTTCTACCTAAGGACATGGCTGCACCGTTCTGTTCCTTAATAGCACCTAGATAAGCGAAATAAAGCCATTGTACAGCTTCCCGCGCATTCGTCGCTGGCTTCGCTATATCATAGCCATAGCCTTGTGCCATAGTTTTCAGCTGTTCAAGGAAGTAGATCTGACGGTACAGCTCCTCCAGTGTACGGATGGTCTCGTCGTTCATTACGCATTTACCGAGCGATTGCTTATCAATCTGCTTTTGTTCAATCAGGTAATCTACCCCATAAAGAGGGACTCTTCTGTAGTCACCAATGATTCGCCCTCGTCCGTAAGCGTCGGGAAGGCCGGTAATGACGCCGCTTTTTCTGGCTGCGCGCATCTCCGGGGTATATACCCGGAAGACTCCATCATTATGAGTAGTACGATATCGAAAATGTTCTTCTACCTCATCCGATAAGGTATAACCATAAGCTTCACAGGCCTGTCTGGCCATCCGTATTCCACCAAAAGGATTGACACCTCTTCTTAGGGGTGCATCTGTCTGAAAACCTACAATCAGTTCCTTTTCCTTATCCAGATAAGAAGGCTCGTAGGTTAAAAGAGATGACACCTTATCCGTGTTAATGGATAATACTCCTTTTTGATGCTCCTCTACCTGTAGCTTTTTATATTTGTCGTTTAGTATCTGCGTGCGTTCTGTAGCTGAGGATAAAAAGCTCTCGTCCCCGTCATATGAGGTGTAATTCGTTAAGATAAAATCACGGACATTAACTTCGTTCTGCCATTTTCCTGGTTTAAAATCATACCATGCATTCATTTTTTTACCTTCTTTCTGTTGGTGAATTATCACGGTTTATAGAAAATATATTGGATATTTGATGTATAGAGCATTAAATTTTTTAGTATGCTATTTGATGTCTTCCACGCATCAAATTATGTACAGTGTATTGTCATCTACAAAAATATTATCTGTATTACGTCTGTGTTGGTCGTTATTACATTAGAGTTAAGAACAAAAAATAGGTTGTTTATTAGATAAATTTGTGTCGCTGACCTAAATGTGCTCTGTTTGACATCATGAATACCTCATATAAACTAAAAAAATCACTGTGAAGAACCGCAAAGTTCACACAGAGGTGCTAAATCCTTGTTCTTCTGGATTTTGAGCAGTATCGTAGATGCAGCATGTTAAATCCATTTCAGTGAAGATTGAGTCTGCAGTCTTCAAACTGTTAGCACATACATAGCACAAATAGATTCCGTATAGTAGGATTGTTGGGTTATAAAAGTGATGTTTTTGAACGACAAAAAACCGCCTGAGCATTTGCCCAGGCGGTCGACTTTTCATCCAGCTTCTAAAAGAAGATTTCCTATCGGTCCCTCGTGGTTAGTCCACATATCCGCCAGTTCCGATATAACTAAATTATAGAACTGGCGAGTAGCGATGTCAATAGTAGTGACATTATATAAATTAATCTTAAACATTATCAATAATTATAATTACATTGCAGGGTAGGTTTATCCTGCCATGATGCTTCTGATTTGCGGGATCTTTCGTAATAAAGGGAATAATAAAACAGAGATCACTATCCCAAAGCCATTCTGTATCAGATTAAAGGGGACATTCATAGCAGCAGTCGCAAATCCAAGTCCGAGGAGAGCGCCTTCAAAGACAAAATAACCTAGAGTAATTAGAGCGCCACCAAAGACACTTGCTGTTAATATAGGAATCAGCTTAAGCTTCTGATTCTTTCGAAGGACATGATGGATACATACTGCAGTAATCGCTGCTAGACATTTGATTATTAAGGTAGCAGCAGCATAGGCACTATATCCAAGGATGAGATCTGCAATCATAGAGCCAATCCCGGCTGCAAGACCACCAAAGAATGGACCTAAGATAACACCGGACAGAATGACAAACCCATCACCGGGATGAATAAAGCCTCCTACAGGGGAAGGTATAGCGATTACGATGGTAGCTACACAGGTCATTGCTGCCATCAGAGCTGCTGTAACCAGTTTATTAATATTACTATCTTTCATTAGGGCCTCCTTAAGCCGAAACCTGGCTGGAATAGATTAATTATGAGAAATCATAGCATAAATTACCATTAATGACAAGTGAAAATATATTATCACATCGGAGTTATCGCATTAGTCGGTACTTATGTTATGACCTGTGGAAGCTAAGGTACAACTACCAGATACAGTGAAACGAAAGCGTCACCGAGTTTGTATATATATGTGTTGATGCTAAATAAGCTTTGACTAGGTCCACGTAGTAACGAAGTCAGTTAACGTTAAGTCTAAACGTGTTGACAGAAGGTAATAATGTAATATATAATAGTTAATGCAAATGAGTTGCATTTAGACGGAGTAATATTCTCCAGTCAATCGAAAATGTTAGAAAGAAAGGAATACTATAATGTAATTGCATTATATATGGAGAACTTATGAAGAGAAAACTTTACATTTTACTTGGAGCTATGGCATTATTAATTATAATCGGTTCCGTAGTCATTGTGTTAGCAACAAAGAAAACGAATGCTGATATTGCTTTGGAGGAAGACAAGCTCCAGGTCGTAACTACCTTTTATCCTATCTATATGATTGGTCTTAATCTGACGGAGGGAATCGACGATATTGAAGTAAAGAGTCTGACTGACCTAAATACTGGATGTCTTCATGATTATATATTAACCACAGAGGATATGAAGATTATATCCTCGGCAGATGTTATGGTGATTAATGGTGGCGGAATGGAGAGCTTTTTGGAGGATATTCGGACAAATTATCCAGAATTAACAATTATCGATGCAAGCCAAGGAATAGAGATGCTTCCTTCTGCCTCGGAGCACGCCCATGGGACTGAGGAAGGCGATGCAGAGGCAGAAGAGGAAGAACATGACCATGGGGAATGGAATGCCCACGTTTGGCTTGATCCGAGTCTCTATATCAAACAGATTGAAAATGTCACCGAAGGCCTTCGGGATTATATCGAAGCTTCTAAAGTGATAGAATTATCTGTGGCTGACGAATTGAGTAGTAATAGCCTGGCATACATTGATCAGATTAAGACCCTCGATCAGCAGATCACTGATTTAGCGAACGAAATAAGCACTGATAATGAAAACACTAAGGAAGCGGCAATATTCCACGATGCCTTTGCTTATATTGCTAATCGAATCGGATTAACGGTTGCTCATACGGTTCCTTTGGATTCGGACACCTCGTTAAGTGCAGGAGATATTGCCGAGATTATTGACGAGGTACAAGCGGGTAATATACATTATCTTTTTACCGAAATACAATACAGCGATTCGATTGCCAGTCAGATTGCTGCTGAGACGGATGCTTCTGTATATATTATAGACTCAGCAGTAACCGGGGACGGATCAATGGATTCTTATATGAAAGCGATGCAGAAAAATATAGAAACAATAAAAGAGCTGATAAAGTAAGTAGAAAATTGAGACTATAAGCGATGGATATTAGGAAAGGTGAAGGTATTGTATGAAGGCTTCAACAGATATGTCACGTAAGCATATAAAATCGGCCAAGCTTCATGATACTGCCTGCGGACTGCATTGTATTAAGATGAAGAACATCAGTGTAAGGGATGGCAATCAGTCGATCATTGATGATATTAATCTGCATATACATTGTGGCAAGATAACAGTCATTATTGGAAAGAACGGTGCGGGTAAGTCTACTTTAATTAAAGCGATTCTCGGAGAGATTAAGCACGAGGGTACGATAGAATTTAATGATCTAAAAAATCATAGGCTTGAAAGTCTAAAGATAGGATATGTGCCGCAATACATTAATATGGAGAAGAATACTCCTATGAGTGTATACGATTTATTTGCAGGATATGTAAGTAATTCTCCGATATTCCTTCGGAAGAATCCCAAGGTTGCTCAGTATGTAAAGGAACAGCTTGCTGTTTTTGAAGCACAGGAGTTGATCGATAAGCGTGCCTGTGATTTGTCTGGGGGGGAGCTACAAAGAGTCCTATTATCCATTGCTATCTCACCGATACCGAATCTTTTATTGCTGGACGAACCGGTGTCCGGAATTGATTCGAACGGGATGCATTTGTTCTACGATAATATCGCTAAATTGAAGATGAACTTCGATCTTGCCATGATTATTGTATCACATGATTTTGAATTTGTTAGGAAGTACGCTGATCATGTGATTCTTCTGGATAAAACGATTCTGAAGGAGGGATCACCGGAAGAGGTACTGAGTAGTGAAGAATTCAAGAAATCCTTCGGATAGGAGTAAAAGATGAATCAAATATATAATGGGATCGAAGCACTATTACCCTTCTCATGGGTAGGATATGATTTTATGAAAAATGCATTATTGGCCGTATTGATTATTACTCCCTTATTCGGCATACTTGGAACGATGATCGTAAATAACCGCATGGCCTTCTTCTCGGATGCATTAGGGCATTCTGCTTTAACCGGAATTGCAATTGGTACATTATTTGGTGTGGCGGATACCAATCTGTCTATGCTAGTGTTTGCGGTTCTATTTGCCTTACTTTTGAACCGTATTAAACGCAGAAAAACCGTATCCACCGATACAGTTATCTCTGTATTTGCATCCTTAAGCATGGCAATAGGACTGGTAATACTCTCCAGGGGTGGTAATTTCGCTAAGTATTCTGCTTTGCTGGTAGGGGACATTCTGAGCATAACGGTGAAGGAAATTATCCTGCTATTTGTAATTTTTCTGTTTACTCTCGGCTTTTGGTATGTCGGCTTTAATAAGCTACATGCAATCAGCGTTAATGAGTCCCTGGCTAAAAGTAAAAATATTAATATTAAGCGAATGGAGGACTACTTTAGTATCATCATTGCAGTGATCGTTATGTTCTCAGTAAAGTGGGTAGGAATTCTAATCATTAATGCCCTGCTTATCCTGCCGGCAGCAGCAAGCCGTAATATAGCTTCTAACGTAAGAGAATATCATCTTTTTTCCGTATTAATCTCTCTTTTTTCTGGAATATTGGGATTAATTCTCTCTTATTATATGAGTACAGCCACAGGTCCGACTATTGTTATACTGGCAGCAATGATTTTCTTTCTGACCTTATTCCTTCGTATGGTAGGTGGTTCGGGAGGCAGAGAGCTTTGATAAGAAAACGATATCTATTCCTTATCTTATTTATTAATAAATCATATAGATAATTAATGAAAATAGATTGTTACTTGTTTGTTAAATATATTATAATGAATATAGGAGCTATGATCTGATGATGCAAGAGTATGAGAGGAGAGCTATGAAACGGTTTTTACTCTATCTAAAAATTGTTATTAACTTTGTGATAGTAATCGCGAGTGCACTATTGTTCGTTTTTGTACTACCCGCACTCCTTAAATTCTTTATGCCCTTCGTGATAGGCTGGATAATTGCAATGATTGCAAATCCTTTAGTTCATTTTCTTGAGAAGAGGGTAAAGATACACCGTAAACACAGCTCGGCAATTATTCTTATTCTTGTTATTTCCGCTATTGTTGCAATCACAGCGTTAATCATCTCCTTGTTGGTGAAGGAAGTTCGATCCTTAATGGATGACATGCCGGTTATCATTGAAAATGTTAAACTTCAATTTGACGAATTGACACAGTCTATTCTGAGATTTTCGAAAACGCTGCCTGCCAATGTCCAGGAAATAATCAATAATCTGATTGAAGGAGTCGGTAATTACGCTTCGAATCTCTCTCAGCAGATAGAACCTATGACCATGAGTAAGGCCGGCAATTTCATGCAAAATATCGCAGAAGGTTTTCTTGGCTTAATTGTGATCATTCTATCGGCTTACTTCTTTGCTGCAGGAAGAAATGATATCAATTCCAAGCTAAAGAAGATTATTCCCGAAACGATAACAAGCTATTGGCATCTAATCCTTGATAACTTCAAAGCAGCATTCGGAGGCTATTTCAAAGCACAATTTAAGATCATGTTTGTGATAACCATTATTATGTTTATAGGCTTTGAGATATTGAAGGTTGGATATTCCTTTTTATTTGCTTTGGGAATTGCGTTTTTAGATGTGCTTCCGGTCTTTGGTACAGGAGCCGTATTGTGGCCGTGGGCTATTATTGACGTATTAACAGGAAATTATATCAGAGCGATTGGCCTTGTGATCATCTACTTAATCTGCCAAGTGATAAAGCAAATTCTACAACCCAAAATGGTAGGGGATAGTATAGGTCTTAATCCGCTGGCGACCTTATTCTTCATGTTTGTCGGTTATCGTTTATATGGTGTGTTCGGTATGATCATAGGTATCCCGGTTGGTATGGTGCTAGTAAAACTTTATCGGATCGGCTTATTTGATCGGACCATAAAGGGCTTTAAGATTATTGCAAAGGATTTGAATGAGTTTAGGAAATTCTAAGCAAATGCGGAACTAGGCTTAGAGAGCTATATTTTAGATTTATACTTAAAATAATTCAAAATATTCATGTACAAAAGATGGGAGAAATGATAATATTAATGTAGGAAAATGAAAAATTATACAAAAGATAATATTATGGAACTGGGGAGTAATGAAATGAAAGGTAACAGAATTGAAATGGAGAATGAATCGATTATCACTGTCGATGAAATTAAATTAATTCTTGATCGCTATCGTATAGGAAAAAAACCATTGGCTAAGCTACTGGGCTGGGGAGAGACAACCATTATTCGTTATATGGAGGGAGATATACCTACTAATGAGTACTCTAATAAGCTGAAGGCTATCTTAGATGATCCGGAATTTTATTATGATCTTTTATGTAGAAAAAGGGACTGCCTGACAGGAGTAGCCTTCAAAAAGAGCAAGAAGGCTGTTATGTCAAAGATTATGTCCACAAAGATTTATGCTGTTGCGTATTATATCGTTAACAAGTGTAATGCTGAAATTTGTCCCAGCTATATACAGTTTTTACTCTATTATGCCCAGGCCTTTTCTTTAGCGCTCTATGACAAGGAGCTGTTCCAGGAGGAATGTGGTGTTAATAACGATCATATACCTTACTTAAAGCTTTATGAGGGAATGAAGCGCTGCGGTATCCATATCCTAGAGGGTGGAGAGGAATATCTCTCACAGGAAGAGATTGATCTTGTTGATGCCATTATGGATGCATTTACCTGGTATGGGCCAAAAGCACTAAATGCGATGACCACCTATGAGAAATCACTGAGTAAGGTATCAAGGGATAAGTATAATAATAAAATTATTGCGAAGGATACTTTAAAGGCTTACTTTAAAGACATACTGGAGCAGTACCAGATCAAGAATATCTATGAGATTGGGAAATACCCAGATCATAGAATTGTAGATATTAAGGAGCTTGGCAAGTAAATTTTTTTTGCGGGATAATGTGAAAAAAATATCAAAAAAATCAAATACAATGTTAAAAATTACTAAAAGGACAAGTTGGTGTTAAATCTTATGTCGTCCATACCTAAGTGATAAACGATAAAAGCACACTTTAAGAAATTGTTCTAAATAAAAATAGAGAAAGCTGATTATTCAGCTTTCTCTATTTTTATTTATGATCGTAATAAGTTCACTAAGAGTGATTTCTATCGTTTAATTACTTTGTTTGTTTCTTCGATCTCTTGCGCGCATCGTAGAGTCAAGTATCTTCTTTCTGATACGAAGACTTGTAGGAGTTACCTCAAGTAATTCATCCGTTTCAATGAATTCCAATGCCTGCTCCAAACTAAGGACTCTAGGAGGGGTAAGTCTTAGGGCCTCATCAGCGCTGGAAGAACGGGTATTGGTAAGCTGCTTACGCTTACATACATTTACCTCAATATCCTCTGTCTTCGGATTTTGTCCTACAACCATT
Organism: Bacillota bacterium; assembly: GCA_023436225.1. Lineage (GTDB taxonomy): Bacteria > Bacillota > Clostridia > Lachnospirales > Lachnospiraceae > Mobilitalea. Next base: position 1,964 of record JAEZKA010000042.1, on the reverse strand, counting down.
CCTGCATATACTTTTACACCGGGACCGATGAAAAGAATACCACGTTCTTGTGCATTAAATAATCCATAGGTAATGCTTTCACCGGATTCATAAGCAATCAGACTGCCGGTTTTTCGATATTGAATATCTCCCTTATAAGGTCCATAGCCGTCAAACAGTGTATTTAGAATACCGGTACCCTTGGTATCGGTTAAGAATTCACCACGATAGCCGATTAATCCACGAGCAGGAATAGAAAATTCAACTCGGGTATGTCCGCTGCCGGAGGTATGCATATTAATCATTTCGCCCTTACGTTGACCCATTTTATCAATGATTGTTCCAGTAAATTCATCAGGAACATCAATCATGGCATGCTCCATGGGCTCCAGCTTCTTACCATTCTCATCTGTTTTATATAGAACCTCTGCCTTACTTACGGAGAATTCGTAGCCTTCTCTTCTCATTGTCTCAATTAATACAGAGAGATGAAGCTCGCCTCTACCGGATACCTTATAGCTTTCTGTCGTTTCTGTCTCCTCAACTCTAAGGCTTACATCGGTATTTAATTCTCGCAGCAGGCGCTCTCTTAGGTGACGGGAGGTAACAAACTTACCTTCGGTTCCAGCTAGAGGACTGTCGTTTACATTAAAATACATAGCAATCGTGGGTTCTGAAATCTTCTGGAACGGAATGGGCTCCGGATTATCAGGAGAGCAAATGGTATCGCCAATATGAATATCTGCAATTCCGGAGATTGCTACGATGGATCCGATGGATGCTTCAGATACCTCAACTCTCTTTAAACCGTCAAATTCATATAGCTTACTGATCTTTACCTTAACATTCATATCCGGCTCATGGGCATTCACAAGAACTGCATCCTGATTAACGCGTATGCTTCCATTGTCTACTTTTCCGATACCGATACGTCCGACATACTCATTATAATCAATAGTACTAATCAGTACCTGGGTGCTTTTGTTGGGATCACCTTCCGGAGCAGGAATATAATTGACAATTGTCTCAAACAGCGGAGTCATATCGACCGGCTCATCTGCTAAGGACAGAGTAGCAATACCCTGCTTTGCAGATGCAAATACAAAGGGGCAATCTAATTGCTCATCATTTGCATCCAGTTCCAATAATAATTCCAATACTTCATCTACCACTTCATTCGGTCTAGCTTCCGGACGATCGATTTTATTGACACATACAATCACAGGAAGAGATAGCTCCAGTGCTTTTTTCAATACAAACTTTGTCTGGGGCATCGGACCTTCAAATGCATCTACGACTAAGATGACACCGTTTACCATCTTTAAAACACGTTCTACCTCACCACCGAAATCAGCATGTCCCGGTGTATCTATAATATTTATTTTATATCCGTTATATAGAACAGCGGTATTCTTCGATAATATGGTAATACCACGTTCTCGCTCCAGGGCATTTGAATCCATGACTCTCTCAACAACGGCCTGATTGGTTCGAAATACACCGCTTTGCTTTAGCAGCTCATCCACAAGGGTGGTTTTGCCGTGATCAACGTGAGCTATAATAGCAATATTTCGAATGTCTTCTCGTTTCATCTATAACTCCAATCTGCGTGTTTTATACGCGAATAACTATCTCGATTTTGCAACCTTATTATTGTAGCATATCGTCTATTTAAAATGCAACGTATGTTTCCATAAAAATTCATATTTAATTAGATTTTTTTTGTATAGAATAACAAAAAATGTAAATAATATGATCATATCGATATTTTTTACTTCTAAAATTTGGAAATTCGCATATATTTAATCATAGGTGAATGAAAGTAGCTTTTGATTATTTTGCGCATTCATACCACATTTTAGAGCAGAATGGCGTAAAAATACGCCGGAAGGAAGGAGAGGTACGGTTATGACAGATAAAGTATTTGATAACAATCAAGTAAGTATTGCAGGAGAGGTAATCAGTGATTTTACGTTCAGTCATGA
>JAEZKA010000095.1 GCA_023436225.1 Bacillota bacterium | reverse complement strand
AAAGGTCCCTCTTATAGACTTAAGGAAAAACAGTATGTGTTGGAAGGAGCCATGGACGACTGATTAGGCTAAAAACTGTACATTTTTATATTCCACTTTTTGTACAGATTTATATTGACATTTACAGATTCTCACAACATATGGATTTGAGTTTATCATCAACACAATTTCTATCATGCGAAAGACTCATTGGGTGGTAAAATGTGCTGAAGCTAGCGCATACCATATTTGAGACTATGGAACTTACCTATTTAAAGAAAGGATGAAATTATGAAAGCACCTAAGTATTATGGAATGTATGGAACTAACGGATTTATGGTTGCCAACAATTGGAACCGTGTCGAGTTCGAGAAAAAATTTTGTATAAGCGAGCGCTTTAAAGGCTTTGAAGCCATTGATGAGGCAATTTGTTATGCCGTCCATGGCTACAATTCGCTCAATCCAGATTGTCCTTATTATGGATTAGTGGATCGTATGAATTGGTTTTATAGCAAGAAAACCTTTTATATGACCAATCCAGAGGAACCCATACAGATGGTGACGTTCAAAGGTAACTGAACCAATTATGTAGCTAAATAACACACTTTATCCCATCTTTAAGGAGGTGATCACCGATGGGTTCAGAAATCAACGAATTAATATCCTTACTCCGTACTGTTGACTCAGAAGCCATCGGTGATATAATTAACCTTGAAGGCATGCGGGATAAGGTATTAAGCATGAAACGTAATCAAATATTAGAGCAACACCCATATCAGATTTTCCAGTCTGAGACGGATAAGCGTTGGCGTACCTACATAATGGTGGATGGTAAACGTAAGATGATTGCCAAATCAACCAAAAAGGCTTTAGAGGATGAGATTTTGAAGCATCATGACCAACCACAAAAGCCCTCGTTAAATTCGCTTTATCCTGAATGGCACAGGTATAAAAGCGCCAAGGTAACGACAACCACTATGTGTAACATTGATAGCTACTGGGTACGGTTTTACGAAGGAACTCCGATAACTCGGGTTCCCCTGGACAAGCTTGATTACATAACACTGGATAAGTGGGCGCATGATATGGTGAACCAGAATCAGCTTACAGCAAAGCGATACGGCAATATGAGCCTTATTATGAGGCAAGTGCTAGATTATGCTGTCGATAAGGGAATGATTGCGAAATCGCCGTTTAACAGGGTTAGGGTTGAATCTAGACGCTTTGAGCACACTAAGAAAAAGGATGCAATCAAAGAAGTCTTTTTAATCGATGAGCAGCCGATCATTACTGAGGAAGCTTTAAAGGACAGCGAGCTTACCGGTACTTCTCTACCCTTAGCTATTCCTTTGGCCTTCCAGAGCGGTCTTCGAATCGGTGAAATTCTTGGTCTCAAATCCACAGATATCGAAGGTGATTACCTACACATCCAACGTATGGAAGTGGAAAACCGTATTCAGGTTGACGGCAAATGGAAGTGCAACGGCTATAAGATTGTAGAGCACACTAAGACCAAAGCCGGTAACCGAAAAGTAATCCTTACTACAGAAGCAAAGGAACTAATCGAACGAGCAAAGGCTTTGAATGAGAAAAACGGATTTTACGATGATGACTTTATCTTCGTGAATGAAAAGGGTCGTGTCCATTTTAAGGCAATTGATTCCAGGGTGAAGAAATATTGCCGGAAAGCTGGCATACCTGAGAAGTCCATCCATAAGATCCGAAAAACCTACATTTCAACGCTGATAGATGCAAACCTGAACATCGATCAGATCAGACGTCTCGTCGGTCATGAAAATGAGCAGACTACTTATCAGAGTTACTGCTTCAACCGTCTGAACGAGTCTCAGACCATCGATTTGGTACGAAAAGCACTGTTATCATAAAGTGTAATCAAGTGTAATCAACCTCAGATTACACATAAAAAACGGGAGGTGCCTTATTTTAAGCACTTCCCATCGATTTTAATTTACAGGGGCAGTAGGATTTGAACCCACGACCTGCGGTTTTGGAGACCGTTATTCTACCAGCTGAACTATACCCCTATTGATGTTGCTCATTTATATTACTATGAATTGTCTTAATTGTCAAGATAATATTAAAATTTTTGTCAAAGCTTTTTAGTCAAACTTTTTTACAAAATATAATAAAATCCTAATCAAATAAACCGTATCCGCAACACTGAAAAAGTCTGCTCCATCCTTTCAAATGAATAATTCGGAAGGACAGAGCAGCACAATAATTTCTAATTATTCCCATCTACAACCTACATGATGGTATATGCCTTATTGAAGTACCACGACCGCAGAGGTATTTGCTATGTAATAAAAGTAATCATTCAGCTTAATATAGTGAACTCGAACTCAGAACTCTGCAAATAGAAATTCTTCACAGGCGACTACAGAATCAATATCATCAACCACCCTACAGACCCGAGTCTTCATTTCTTCACCGATCTCTTGCTGCTTGGCAACCTCATTCTCCAGGTTATGGGCTGTCTCATTTGCACAGATACAATGATCTACAATATAATCGAACATCCCCTGTATCTCTTGGAGTAAGGATGCAACCAGCTTGATATCCTCTTCTCTTGCCTTATTCATTCCAATCTGAAAATATTCTTGAAGCCGTTCTACTAGTTTTGTTCCTTCCTTCGATAAATTCAATACCGTATCGCTCATATTTATGGTATCAAAGGCATTCTTCTCAAGTACTAATTGTGATTGTTCCCACTTCTCAATCAATTTTGTCACTTCAAGTATGCTTTCCTGAGCTGTCGCTAAATGAACTAATCTTTGGTTGGATAACTCCTTCATTTGTAACCCCCATTTATATTGCATCATTCAAAGATAATTATATAGCTAACCGTTTGAGCAGAACCTTTATCTAAGTAATATTCCGAGTACCTCTTGTATTGTTCTGACTCCGATCAGCTTAATACCATTGCCTTTGATGTGTTCCTTGTTGGCTTGCGGCAGAATGCATAGCTCAAAGCCCATCTTAGCTGCTTCTGCAACTCTCTGTTCAGCCATGTTGACAGCTCGTATCTCACCGGTGAGACCAACCTCACCAAACAGTACTGTCTTATTATCCAGCGCCTTATTCTTATAGCTTGATAATATTGCAGTGATTACCGCAAGATCGAGTGCCGGCTCTGTAATTCTCATTCCTCCCGCCACATTGATGTAAGCATCGCAATCGGATAGCCCAATTCCTGCTCTTTTCTCCAGTACAGCCATCAGTAGATTGACACGATTATAATCGGTTCCGGCTGCGGTTCTTCTTGGCATATTGAAATTTGTCCTGCAAACCAGGGCTTGTACCTCAACCAGTATTGGTCTCGTCCCTTCAATAGAAGCTGCAACCAGTGACCCCGGTTCTCCCTCCGGTCTTCCCTTTAGCATGAATTCCGACGGATTCTTTACCTCTGCCAGACCGGAGCCTTGCATCTCAAATACCCCGATCTCATTGGTTGAACCGAAACGATTCTTAACTGCTCGTAATACACGATAGGAAGCATAATTATCGCCTTCAAAATATAATACCGTATCTACCATATGCTCCAGCACTCTTGGACCGGCAACTACGCCTTCCTTTGTCACATGTCCTATGATAAAAATTGTAACACCGGAAATTTTGGCAATTCGCATTAAGGTTGCTGTCGCTTCCCTAACCTGACTTACACTTCCCGGTGCAGCAGCCACTTCGTCCTTGAACATCGTCTGAATAGAATCAATAATCACAATGTCAGGATGATATTTATCAATCGCTTCCTCGACCAATTCCAGATCTGTTTCACATAAAAGGAGAAGCTCACCGCCAAAAACGCCGAGCCTCTCCGCTCTCATCTTAATTTGGCTCAGGGATTCCTCCCCAGAGATATATAACACTTTTTTTGATTTGGCTACAAGCTCCCGGCACATCTGAAGCAATAAGGTTGACTTACCGATTCCAGGGTCTCCGCCTACTAATACCAGACTTCCTTGGACGATTCCACCGCCAAGAACGCGGTCTAGCTCCTCGATACCGGAGCACAATCTCATCTCCTTCTCGGTCTTGACATCGGATATCAGCATTGGCTCCCTTACATTCTTTATGCCACCGGCAGGTTTATTACCTTTCTTTACAACCGGTTCGTCTACAAAGGTATCCCAACTTTTACAGGCCGGACATTGTCCCAGCCATTTTGCTGATTCGAAACCACACTCTTTACAGAAAAACACGGTCTTATTCTTAGCCATCTTACTGTTTAACCACCCTTATGAAATCCTTGCCATCTTCATTCAGTTCCAAACTTAATGCTAATTTACCGCCTAAGTTCGTCTTCATCTTGCCAAGGTTTTGATTATTTTTAAAAATCTCATATTCCTTTTCAGCCTCAAGCTCCAGGGTAATCTGTGCAGTTTCTTTACCACAAACCTCAAAACTAATCTGATTATCCTTTATATCCATATGAAATACGGCAGTACCGGGTACAGATTCGTAGACAAACATTCCATTCTTCTCAAGCTTTGTTATCTCATAAAAAGTCTTAACTTTAAAGATATCCCCCTGATGCTCGAAATCGGAAGCCTTTGATTTTACTTCTAATTCGTAATTACCAAAGCTAATTGTCCCATCACTTTCCTTGCGTATTAACTCTTCAACAACTGCCATTATATGACCCTCCTAATTGTTTATATGCCGTTAACGACAGATAAAATATTTCATGATTATGACTTACATTATAAATGATATTTCGAGCAATTTCTACTACGCCAAATATTAAATTTTCCTTTACCGTTTGTTACAAATCTGTGGTTACGAGTAAGATAAATGATTTTCAAATCGCATTCGCCTATATATCGCTACGTAATGCAATTAAGAGAGAGCATCTACAATTTCGAAAACACTTATCGTACTCATATTTTAACTAAGTCTAGAGTCCAAACTATAACAGATACCGCTAAAAAGAGAAGTGTGACATAAACTACTTTGCAGTTAATACCATCTCATTATCCAGGTATTGCACATGAACGGTATCCCCTTCTTTTATTGTGCCTGCAAGTATGGCTTCCGCCAGTTTATCCTCAATATTTGTCTGAATCGCGCGTCTTAAAGGTCTTGCTCCGTACTTCGGATCAAAGCCGACCTCTGCCAGATGTGTAACCACATCCTCACTTGTATCAAGGGCGATATTCATCTGCGCCTTGCTTCGTTTACCGATTGTCTTAATCATGATGTCTACAATCTGCTTGATATTATCCTTAGTTAAGGAATGGAACACAATAATCTCATCAATACGATTTATGAACTCCGGTTTAAATATCTTCTTTACCTCGTCCATAACCCCTTCCTTCATGCGCTTGTAATCTTCTTTATCATCAATTACAGAGGTAAAGCCTAATCGCTTCGGTTCCACGATATTCTGCGCACCTGCATTGGAGGTCATAATGATAATTGTATTCTTAAAACTTACTTTTCTGCCCTGTGAATCGGTGATATGTCCATCATCTAAAACCTGCAGTAAGATATTGAATACATCCGGATGTGCTTTCTCCACCTCATCAAAAAGGATTACAGAGTATGGATTCTGACGCACCTTCTCACTAAGCTGTCCACCTTCATCATAGCCTACATATCCCGGAGGAGATCCAATCAGCTTGCTGACACTATGCTTCTCCATATATTCGGACATATCAACACGAATAATGGAATTCTCACTACCAAACATAGCTTCTGCCAATGCCTTGGAAAGCTCAGTCTTACCAACGCCAGTAGGTCCAAGGAATAAGAAGGAACCGGTCGGGCGATTGGGGTCCTTTAAGCCAACGCGACCACGACGGATTGCTTTTGCTACTGCGGCAACTGCTTCCTCCTGTCCAACTACTCTCTGATGAAGAATATTCTCCAGATTCTGAAGACGTTCCGTCTCTTCCTCTGCCAGCTTCTTAACTGGTATCTTCGTCCAGCTTGCAACTATCTCGGCAATCTCATTCTCGCCTACCACAAGCTGTTTATCCTGTCGTTGCTTCTGGTCAAGTACCTTCTGTTTCTCCAGCTGCTCCATCGCTGCTTCCTGTTGCTTCTTAATCTCGCCGGCTTTCTCATAGGCTTCATCCTTAATCGCCTTTTCCTTCTCACCTTCAAGACGCTTGATTGCCTGCTCCAAATCCTTAATCTCCGGAGAGGAGGTATAGGTACTGAGGCGCACTTTGGAAGCTGCCTCATCCATTAAGTCAATTGCTTTATCGGGCAAATACCTGTCATTGATATAACGACTGGAAAGCTTTACTGCAGCTTCTAGAGCTCCATCCGTTATTCGAACCTGATGATGTGCCTCGTATTTATCACGTAAGCCATATAAGATCATGATAGCTTCTTCTTCAGAGGGCTCATCAACTACTACCGGTTGGAATCTACGTTCCAGAGCAGCATCCTTTTCAATATATTTACGATATTCTTCTCTGGTGGTTGCTCCTATAATCTGAAGTTCTCCACGTGCCAAAGAAGGTTTTAGGATATTAGAAGCATCGATCGCGCCTTCTGCACCGCCTGCCCCAATGATAGTATGAATCTCATCAATGAAAAGTAATACATTTCCATCACCTATTACTTCACTAATCACTTTCTTTATTCTTTCCTCAAATTCACCACGATATTTGGAACCTGCTACCATTCCGGACAGATCTAGAGTTACGACTCTTTTTTCCTTAATTGTATCCGGTATATTTCCTTCTACAATCTTAAGCGCTAGACCTTCCGCAATCGCCGTCTTACCTACTCCAGGCTCACCGACCAGGCAAGGATTATTCTTGGTTCTTCGGCTGAGTATCTGTACTACTCTCTGAATCTCGCTCTCTCTGCCGATTACCGGATCGAGCTTGCCCTCTCTTGCATACTCAGTCAAATCCCGGCTATACTGATCAAGTGTCGGAGTAGCCGAAGTCTTTCCCTTTGTTTTCTGGCCTTTTCCTGCGGAATATTCATTCTTGGCAACGCTGACATCCACACCGGACGCGGTTAGGATATCAATGTAAACCTTCTGTACATTTACCCCAAGGGTATTTAATAAGCGAACTGCGATGCAGTCTGATTCCTTTATTAGAGCAATCAGAATATGCTCTGTTCCCACCAAGGATGCCTTGAATTTTGCAGCCTCTTTATAGCTCTGGTCCAGAATCCGCTTGGATCTGGGGGTAAAAGAGCCAGCATCCATCATTTCTACACCGTTGTTCGGTGCGATGAGCTGATTCACCAGCTCCAGAACCTTTTCTACGGTCACACCGTTTTCTTCTAATATTCGTGATGCGACTCCCTCTACCTCCATCAGACCGATTAATAAATGCTCGGTACCAATGTAGTTATGGGATAATCGGTATGCGACTTCACGAGCAAGGTTAATTGCACTTTTCGCATTTTCTGTAAATTTGTCATACATAACTGTATCCTCCATTCTAGCTAGAGTACTCTATAGTTTCGTTTGAATCGTAAGAAATAAAAATCAGTTTGTGCCAAGTGTATCGATTACACTTTGAAGACAGCAGGCACTAACATCCCTTTCTGCACCCTGAGTGCAGCCTAGAACAGTGTGAATTGATCAACAATTCACATTATACATATATAAGCATACCGATAATAGGATTCATTATCTTTATTATATATGTATAAGAATAATACTTTACATGGTACATTTTGTAAAGTATTATTCTTATTTTCTTTATACCATGAACGAAAACCGCGTTCATGGTCGTCAGCTCCGATCGCATACTTGCAAGCAAACTTGCTATGCGAGTGTTCTTCTCGCATTATACTCACTACGCTTTCTTTATACCATGAACGAAATCATGTTCATGGTCGTTAGCTCCGATCGCATCTTTACAAGCAAGCTTGTAAGATGCTCACTACGCTTTCCTTATATAATTGTAGGTAATTCTTTTCGGATATATTCAGCTCTTGCCTGATCTCTTGTTAAGCTTCCAACATTCTTCCCCAGTGTCCACTGAAGGCTGCCCGGTTGTACACCCATCATCAATTTATGAATATTGAACTCACGTTCAAATCGAATCAGACCACAATCAGCGCCAAATTTAAGTTGGGATAACAACGTCATTGCATCGTCAGAAGATATCTGTCTGGCATACTTTAATACTCCATAAGAGCGAAAGACTTGATCTTGAATTTCATCGGAACTTACCGACAGCATGTATTCTCTTCGTTTTCTCTCCTGCTTTACTACCTGAAGAACTATTCTCTTCAGATTCTCAATAATTTCACTTTCAGAGATACCCATGGTCTTCTGATTAGAGATTTGATAGATGCTTCCCAAACTCTTCGTTCCCTCTCCGTAAATACCACGGATGGTAACTCCGTATTTGCCGACCTCTTCGATCAGCTTTTGAATCATTCTTGCTGAGGTAAGCGCGGGCAGAAACATCATACAGGAGGCTCTCATACCGGTCCCTGCATTGGTAGGGCACGCTGTAAGATATCCATATTTCTCGTCATATGCAAATTGTAGCTTCTCATAGGCTATATCATCGATACGGTCTGCCTCAGCATATGCCTGCTCCAGATTCATTCCACCTACAATTGCCTGGATGCGGACGTGATCTTCCTCATTAATCATAATACTGACTGACTCGTCGTCTGCCAGAATTAGACCAGTGGTCTGCTCCTTTTCGGCAAGTAGAGGACTGACAATATGGCGTTCTACCATTGCAATCTTATCTATATCACTCAAGGTACTGATATTGCAGGCATAGAACCTACGATTTTCCTTCTCGGACAGTGCTCCAGCTATCTGTTTTACTTCATTCACTAAAGCTGCTGCCTGTTCTTCTACGATTTTTGAGGAGAAGGGGTAGGTCACGAGATTTCTAGCGAGTCTGACCCGGCTGGAAATAACCACATCACTATCTGATGCACTCTGCTCATACCATTTAAGCATTGGTTTGTTCCTCCTTCTTCAGCTGTCTAATCAAGTCACGAAGCCTTGCAGCCTCCTCGAATTCCTCTTTCTCAATTGATTCCTGTAGCATTATTGTAAGCTTCTCTGTCTCCGAAATATCCTTGCTGACACGGTCGGAGGCAGCATTTATAAAGCCTTTCGGACGTTTACCGGTGTGAAGATCTGCTCCCTGAATCCCCTTCAAGGTCTTACCCAGCTGTCCGTTAAAGCTGCGATAACAATCGGAACATCCGAAACGTCCCTTCTGAATAAATTCTTCATAGGTGGTACCACAGGTTCTACAGGTAAGGGGATTGGTATACTCACCGGGCTTCTTCTTTTCAGAAGCAGTATAATTATCCAGTAAAGTAGATAGTAAATCACCTAAGGTAAGATCGCTGTTCATTAAGGGCTTCTCCATTTGAAAGGATGTGTAATCTGTTGCACATTCCTCGCAAAGATGCTGTTCTTTCTTCATTCCATTAATTATCTCGGTATACAATATTTTCGCATCTCTCTTCTGGCATCTGTCACATAACATTGTCATTACCCCCTTTCAAATTCGCTAAAGATATCATTAACGATTTCATGAGCCTCCTCACAACTGATATTCTTGCAAAATGCTCTTGCTAATACTACCCTGAGTTCATCCCGCATATTCTCAATCGCTTTTATCTTATTATAGTCGAGCGCAACCACCGCCCCTTTTCTTCGGTCCAGCTTAAGATATCCTTCTTGCTTTAGTATCGTATAAGCTTTATTAACGGTATGCATGTTAATTCCGATATGCTCAGCCAGATCTCTGACGGAAGGGAGATTCTCACCTTCTTGAAGCTGGGAAGTAGCGATTCCGTATATAATCTGATTTCTTAATTGAATATAAATCGCTTCATCACTATTAAAATCAATCTCAACATACATTCGTATACACCTCGGACTTTCTTTAATAGATAACATTTGATGACTACGGAAGGCAATGTTTCTAGCCTTCCTATATACTATAGTTGTTATATATATAGTATAACAAAGCCATCTCATTTGTCAAGCACTAATCCAACTCATCCTCCTTGTGCCCTCTTGATTTAACAATCAGACGAATACATAGGATAATGAAAAGTGCACAAAGAGCACTAAGTACAGCAATTACCACTGCTGCTTTCGTAAGGTTAGTTCGGTATTCCTCAGAACTAATCAGATTATCCATGTTATTGTCGTCCTCATTGCTTAGAATAATATTCTTTCCTGGCACATATCGCTGCAGAGTGCGTTCCACTCGATCATATTGATAGAATCCAGCTTCCCCAAGTTCATTCTCTGCATAGATAAGAAGATAATCACTCGCTATATTACCCTCAGGATAGAAGGCTGTCACAGAGATATCAGAGATGATTAGCTTAGTTTTCAGGTAGCCAGAAGGAATTGTCACATCATTTCCCGGCTCCAATAGTATATATTGTCCACTGTAAATTGCAATTTTATCATCATCTGTTCGAACAACTTCAAAATTTCCGTGACTTGTTTTTGGGATACTTTCTTCCTCTGGTGCCTCGCTTATTACAGGCGCCGCTGTTTTCACGACATTGATACTATATTCTATGACATCTCCTGATTCTGCTAATACAGATATTAGGATTTTATTTTCACCTTCTTTTAAATTTTCGTTACCTGTGATGGATACAGAAGCCTTATCATCCTCCGGTAATGCCACGAGTACCAACTGTTCCACTAAGTAATCCACTGTAGTACTATATTCATAGGTATCCGGATTAAATTCCGGTACCAATGTCGAAGGATTAATTTTCATATCCTTCAGCCTTGCATTATTAGAAGCAGTTTCTGGGGCCACCACATTAATGGTAAGCACATTACTGGATACGGACATCTCTGCACCCTCAAGTTCATAAACAACCGCCCGATCATTAAAAGCAATCCTACAGATACCTACCTCTGCAGCTTCAAATTTCATAGTGTATTTACGCTTCTTGTCCCCATCCGTATTACCCATATCGGATAAGGTGAGAAATCCGCCGCTTCCTTTGATTTGTTTTGTTCCACCCTGATACTCAAGTATATCATCATCATATGTAATACTTCCCTCAAAATCACCAAATGATGCTTTGGAAGAAACATTCACATATACAAAAAAATTCTCCCCTATAGTAACCTGCGTTGAATCCGAAGACAGCTCCACCTCCGCACTGGCAGCATTAGCTGTTTTACTCACAAGCAATCCTCCCGAGAGAAAAAGAAATAAAAGGGCTGCGATATAACGATTTATTCGTAATCTCATAGCTTCATCCTCCGTTTTTTGATTGATACCTGCATGTCGAATTCCTTCCTCCAGGCTATCTTTCCCAAACAACAGAAAGCTTGCTTCGCGAACCTTCTGTTGGGGCATAAATATGATGAATTGACAAATCAATTCATTTGTCATAAACAATAGAAGGTACGCTTTACGAACCTTCTTTTGTCATGAATAAAACATCCGGCCGACAGGTTACGCACCCGTGGCCGGATTTTTCATCACCGTCGTAATACAAGTCTGTTGCCACGATATATTACCATTGCAAAACTTATTATTCCCTTACGATATTGATTGTATAATTTGCTACGCTTCCATTTTCAGCAATCACTGCTACGACGACTGTATTGGTACCGACATTCAGTGGTATGGTTCCTCCACCGCTGATGGTAGCCTTCTTGCTTACTGTTGTCGCACTTATTTGAACCATATCTACAGCATTGCCGACAATCAAGTAATAATTATATTCTGTCTGATTGAAGGTCGGTGTAATCGCCAGCTCATTACCCTGTGCGTCAAGTACCTTAAGACTCTTCATCCTGTTATTGGGATTGAACATCGTTGTAGGCTGAGGTGACGGTGTAGAAGGCATATTCAGATACACCGGGATAGAGAATACAATCGGAGAATCAGCTATACCGTTATAAGCCGTCAATATCTTCTTCCCCTCTGCATATGGTGCTTCCACATTCGTCATATACTGATGATAAAAGGTCGATATCGGTGTAACATTGAATTTCTGAAGATAAATCGTATCCTGTCCACGATTGATATAGCTTCCTCCGAGGAAGTAGGAACCGCCTACGATGGAGCGGAAAGGACTTGTCCAAGGTATCTTATATAATTGATTCGTCACAGCATTGTTACTGCCGTTTTTGGCGTACTTAAGTCCGTTTGCGACAGCACCTCCTCCAGCACTATCATTCGCTCCGATATTGTAGAAATTATACAGGCCTTCGTATCCACTGTAGGTACCGGTGACACTATTACTTAAGGTAGTAGGTCCGGTAACTACCTCCTGCTTCACGCGGGAAGCCAGATGGTAGGGACTGACGCCGGAGTATTTTGCAGCCTCGATAAAGGTCTGCCCATAAGAAGTTGTACTCGATACCCCATTATCATCCACATATGTATAATTTGAATTGTACATTGCCGTTCCCTTCAGTATGTTTTCCACACCTGCAAGGTTCTGGTATGCATCCTGATACTTTAGTAATTCGAACTGGAAGATACCGTTCGTCGTCAGGAAATTACGAGGATCCATATAATATTCGATGGCCGCCTTTGAAGCAGTTACCCAGGTCGATCCGTCAAAGACAATAAAGGTATCCGTCTTCCAGTTATAGGCTCCACTTTCCAGTGACTTCCACTCCACACCCTTCGAATTTGGGATTACATTCTTCCCGGGGACACTTTCTGCTGTGATTACCGTATTCCAATCAAGTCCAGTATGGTAAGCTCTGAATTCCCAGTTCGGATACTGTACATGCAATTGTCGGAGCCCTGCTTTGTAGCTTTCCGGGAAGCCTTGTGCTGACAGCTTGGCCTCAAAATCCATATTATTTGTAACGATCGGTGTCGGAGTTGGTGTTGAACCGGTTGGAGCTGTTGTTTGACCTGTACCTCCGGATATATAGATATATTCCGCCTTTACATAGCCATAGATACCATTTTCTAGAGAAACAAGATACCAGGTGTCGGCAAAATTACGTTCTACCCCGGTTACTAATACCTTTTCTTTGTTTCTAAGAAAGAATATATTGTTATAATTGTCATACAGATATTCACCTGTATGATAATCTCTGATCAAATTCACTAGTACTGTATTGCACACATAGCCAGTTACAGGCTTTGAAAGCTCCGTCAGCAATGTATTATTAGTAATCTGTAGAAACTCCATCTGTAAAAGAGGGTCCGGTGTCGGAGTTGGGCTGATCGTTGGAGTCGGACTCATGGTCGGTATCGGTGATGGAGTAATCGTCGGCACCGGTAACGGTGTTGGAGTAGGATTTGTACTTGGTTTAGGTGTAGTGGCAGGCTTCGGCGTCACGGTAGGCTTCGGTGTTGCTGTCGGCTTCGGTGTTGCTGTCGGCTTCGGTGTTGCTTTTACCTCTGTTACTTTAAACTTCACCTTACTTGCTTCCACAAAGCCTGTATACTTTTTATTACTTACTGTAAAGGTTACCTTTAGCCACTTGACCCCAGATGAAGTAACTTCACCAATTATTGTTAGTGACTTATTTTCTTTTAAAGAAATAAGACTTCCTTTACTGTCCTTCAAATAGGCAGCCTTCGTTCCTGCCGCTGATCGAACCTTCAGCTTTGTAACATCAACCTCTCCCTTTATTGTACTGTCAAAAGACAGCTTTACATAGGAACTGAGAACATAGCCAGTCTTTGTCTTCCCTTCGTTTTTAAAGGAAATTCCATACCACTCTGCATCATCAATCATTACTTCATTAATGATAGTAATCGCATCACCTTTGATCAAACCGCCAACCTTAGCATAACCAGTACCCGGTCCGCTGCGTACATTTAAGGAGGAAGCAGTAATCGATCCCTTCAGCTTAATTTCCTTATTCACCGGTACGGCTTGTGATGAATCCGGTTTCGGCGTCGTAGTTGGTTTCGGTGTAGGCTTTGGTGTAGGCTTTGGTGTAGGCTTCGGTGTTGGGGTCGCTGTCGGCTCCGGCTTTCCGCTTACCTTTACATAGTCTTTATGTATATATCCTTTCACTGTCTTACCATTAAATTTGAGGGAAACAAAATAAAAATCCCCCTCCTCCTTTAAAATATTTACGGTCTCATCCTTAACCAGGTATACATTCGTTCCGTTCAGCTGCACCTTATCTGCAGTAGTCGAGGGCTCTGTCCTTACATTTAGAGTATTAGACGTTACGGTTGCTGTCCAAGCCGCCATAGCCTGTCGGATTTCCCCCATGTAGACCTGTGGAATAGTCAGTGTTAGGATTAGAAGAATTATTAACCATCTGTTATAGTGCCGTTTATTCATAGAATACCCCTTTCGTATATCTACGCGATAGCATAAAGCCCGTCATAAGTAGTCAAATAACTAAATTTACATTTATTCCTTCCTTATTCTACAATATAAGTATGGCACTTCTGTGGCATTACCTGTATTTTGTGAGTGTTTTTGTAAAATTAAGGATTTTTTAACAAAATCGTAAGAAAATAGTTATAAGATGATCAACCATGAATTGTCTTATATCAGTAATAGGAATATAATCAAGGAAGAACGTAGGAATCAATGCGTCACAGGATAAAAATAGAGGAATTCAGCGATATATGCTTTCCTTAATACACCGTTTGGTAGCATAATCGTTGAATTCCTCTATTTATTTAAATCCGATATTGAGTTTTTAGGCTTCTTCAATGGCTTTTCCAATATCATTTCTCATATATTTATTGTCGAAACTGATCCAGTCGATAGCTTCATAAGCCTTTCTTCTTGCTTCCTTCAGATCCTTCCCGGTAGCCGTAACTCCTAAGACTCTACCTCCGTTCGTAACAATGTCAGCGCCGGATCTCTTTGTACCGGCATGAAATACATAATAGTCCGACTTATTCACGAAATTCTCAAGACCGGTTATCGGATAGCCCTTGGCATATTGCTCTGGGTATCCATCTGATGCAAGAACCACGCAAACTGCTGCATTGTCCTCAAAGTTTAGGGTAATTTCGTCCAGTCTTCCGTCAATACAAGCCTCAAATACCTCGATGATATCATTCTTCATTCGCGGTAGTACAACCTGTGTCTCCGGATCTCCAAAGCGTGCGTTATATTCCAACACCTTCGGTCCAGCCTCCGTCAGCATTAAACCGACAAATAATATTCCGGTAAAAGCTCTGCCCTCTGCCTTCATTGCATCCATAGTAGGTTGATAGATGTACTTTCTGCAGAAATCGTCAACCTCCTTTGTATAAAAGGGGCTGGGTGAAAAGGTCCCCATGCCTCCGGTATTAAGGCCTTTATCACCATCCTTGGCTCTCTTGTGATCCTGAGCACTGGTCATAGGAAGTATATTCGTTCCGTCACAAAAAGCAAGCACCGATACCTCACGTCCGGTCATAAACTCTTCCACAACAAGCTTGTCTCCGGCAGAACCAAACTGCTTATCCTCCATGATCTGCTTCACCCCCTGCACTGCTTCCTCGTAGCTGTTACAGATCAGGACACCCTTACCCAGAGCCAAGCCGTCGGCCTTAAGTACAATTGGGAAGCTTCCGGTCTTAAGGTATTCGATGGCTTTCATCGAATCCTCAAAGGTTTCATATGTTGCTGAGGGTATCTTATATTTCTTCATCAAATCCTTGGAAAATGCTTTAGAGCCTTCAATGATGGCAGCTTTCTTTTCCGGTCCGAAGACACGTAAGCCTCGTTCAACAAATACATCGACTACACCTCCTACCAGAGGATCATCCGGTCCGACCACGGTCAAGTCAATGCCTTCCTCCTTTGCAAAGTCAGCCAATCCAGTATAATCGCTTACCGGAATATCAATACATTGTGCAAGCTCTGCAATCCCCGCATTGCCGGGAGCACAGTAAAGCTTTTCTACCTTGGAGCTTTTTGATATTTTTTGTACAATTGCATGCTCTCTTCCGCCACTGCCAATGACCAAAACCTTCATCTTCTCATCCTCCATGCCATCCACTTTTTATTGGTACAACATGATACAAAAAACAGAAAGCAGGTTTCATCACAACCAAATCTGCCATCTGTTTTTCAAGTATCTTAATTGATTTGTTTCACAATATTATTCTCTAGGATCAGTTTGTTCTCAGCAATCAGTCGTATCGCCTCAGGAAGCAAATCCCATTCTGCCTGCTCCATGACTCTTCGCTGCAAAAGCTCCGGTGTGTCGTCGTCCTCGACCATAACCGCCTTCTGAAGAATAATCGGTCCGGTATCGGTCCCTTCATCAACGAAATGAACGGTAGCACCAGTCACCTTCACCCCACGGGCAAGTACTGCTTCGTGAACCTTCAGACCATAATAACCCTCTCCGCAAAAGGAAGGAATCAGCGATGGATGGATATTAATAATCCGACGTGGGTAGCTTTTTACCACCTTCTCAGGGAGAATCAGCAAACATCCTGCTAGTACAACCAAATCCACATGATAACGGTCAAGAACACCGAGCAAAGCCTCGTCAAACAGCTCCTTGCTTGCATAGTCCTTCTTAACCAAGGTCTCTGAAGGAATCTCATTCTGATGAGCTCTCTCCAATGCATATACATCACGCTTATTGCTGATCACAACCTCTATACTCACACCGGGAAGCTTACCCTGATTTATCTGATCAATCAGCGCTTGAAGATTCGTTCCGCCACCGGACACAAGAACAGCGAGCTTTAGCATAAGGTTACTCCCTTCGAGCCATTTACCGTCTCACCGACTACAAATGCCTTCTCCCCTGCCTCTGCAAGCAGCTTCAATGCCATATCAGCATCATTATTATCTACAGCAAGCAGCATTCCAATGCCCATGTTGTAGGTATTATACATAACCTGCTCATCGATATCTCCATCCTTCGAGAGCATATGGAAGATCGGAGGAATCTCATAGCTGTTCTTCTTAACCATAGCATGTATACCTTCCGGAAGCATTCTCGGTATATTCTCGTAGAAGCCTCCACCTGTTATATGGCTGCAAGCCTTTATCGTAATCTTGCCCTGCTTTAAGCTTTGCAGTGCTTTTACATAAATCTTCGTAGGGGTAAGCAATGTATTACCTAAGGTATTGCCCAAAGCTTCATAATATATGTCCAGTGTCTCTCTCTTCATACTGAAAACTTTTCTAACCAGGGAATATCCATTACTATGAATACCGGAGGATGCAATACCAATTAATGTATCTCCCTGCTTCACATCTGCACCAGTAATCATCTGCTTTTGATCGATGATACCGACAGCAAAGCCGGCCAGATCATATTCTTCAACAGGGTAGAAGCCCGGCATCTCTGCAGTCTCACCGCCGATCAGAGCAGCTCCGGCCTGCTTACATCCCTCTGCCACACCTTTTACTATGGTTGCAATCTTCTCTGGTTCATTCTTACCGCAAGCGATATAATCCAGGAAAAATAGGGGCTCTGCACCTGCACAGGCAATATCATTAACGCACATAGCTACACAATCTATCCCGATCGTATCATGCTTGTCCATAAGGAACGCTAATTTTAGCTTTGTACCAACACCATCTGTACCAGAAATTAAGGTCGGCTGCTCCATACCCTTAAAGCTTTCCAAAGAAAATGCGCCGGAGAAACCACCAATACCACCTAGAACTTCCTTACGCATCGTATCCTTGATATGCTCCTTCATCAGGTCTACTGCCTTATATCCGGCCTCAATATCTACTCCTGCCTTCTTATAATCCATTTGCTTTACCTCCTAGCTCGACTCAACCACATAACTAATTATATCCATTAACATCACTGTTTATTTCCATCGTTTTATGCTCACATTTTAGCATATTCCAATTCGTTTGTCCTTATTTTTCATTGGATAATTTCTTATGTAATTCATTAGTCAGCCTAATATATGGCGTTATATATATAAGTAAGGCTTTTAACTGAAAGTCGAGTCCCATAAATGGTAGTACGCACAAACGTATGGAGCTTCGTATACATATCCCGAGAACGGGTCGTTACAAATATGGTTCTATAATAAATATTGGGGTGGTACTTTACCCCGATATTTTTTTACATTAAAATGCACTTATAACCAGCCTGCCTACTTTCCGTTCTGCGACCAACATAATTGAAAGAAGGTAGATTTATAAGT
>JAEZKA010000053.1 GCA_023436225.1 Bacillota bacterium | reverse complement strand
TTCTTCGTTTCGAATACTTCCGCAAATCGGAAACATAACCGGCGACTGTCCTTTCCAATATCTTTCATCAGGCTGCCATAAATATTCGATCCCTTCCATTTTTAAAGATGTCAGCACACCACCCAAGGTATCGAATTCTGCTTGTACATATTCATTACATAATTGATATTTCATACTTATCTCCTTTTTTATATTGATTTAAT
This sequence comes from Bacillota bacterium, assembly GCA_023436225.1. Lineage (GTDB taxonomy): Bacteria > Bacillota > Clostridia > Lachnospirales > Lachnospiraceae > Mobilitalea. The sequence goes on along the minus strand of JAEZKA010000053.1, from coordinate 49,469 downwards.
TATGCATACTTGATAACCATCAGACTCGCAGATGTTTTTTATCAAGTATTAAGATAACCATCAGCTATGATATTTTCATCCTGACTCGATTTATGGTTGGGGTCTATTATAACTATTTACCAACTCATAATAAGCCAGACTGCCAGACATCATAACTGATGGTTAGAAATAGGTACTTAAATTAGCTCGATCTCAATTCTTGCCGGCTGTAAATTCTCAGCTCTTGCCCATACTCTAAGGATACCTTTTTCCTTCCCTACTTGTACCGCAACAGAACATAGCCCAGCTCTCATTTTTCTGAAGGGAGAAGCAGGTGGTACATGATCGCAGACGTCTGAGCCGGTTCCCAGTACTTTTCCGAACTCATTTGTTTCAATTGTTATATAAGGACTGGCATCCGGTACTACTCTATCTTGATCATCCACTGCATAACAGGTTAAAATCGCCACATCCTTACCGTCTGCCTTGATACCCTTATCTTCCAGACGTAATTTTAATTTTATCGGTGCATTTGTCGTCTCAATTTCCTCAAGAGCCTCAACTATTCCATTCTTTCCGGCGTTTACCTTTAATTTACCGGGTTGATAGATTACCTTCCATTCGCCGTGCCCATATTTACCGGGTACTTGCTTTCCAAGTGAGACCCCATCCTGGAATAATTCCACTTCTTCACAATTGGTATAAGCTACAACTTTAATCTCTTCCCCTTCGTGACCCTGCAGATTCCAATGGGGTAAGAGGTGAACCATCGGTTTGTCCGTCCAGTGGGATTGATTCTGATAAAAGGCATCCTTTTTCTGTAAATACAAATCGATTGCACCTGATTGTGAACAAAGTCTTGGCCATTGTGCTTCCCCGCGGTGCTCAATTCCATCCCACTGGAAGGCCCCCATAATCCACGGTCGTTCCATGAAGAATTTCCAGGTTCTTTCACGCCCCAAGAAATCCGCATTCGTATCATGATCATATGCCTGAATATAGCCTCTGTCCGGATTATCCGGCAGATACCAGCCTCTCGTAGTTCCGGTTGCACAGCATTCTCCTGCTAACAGTGGTAAATCAGGATATTTTTCATGAACCAGCTCATATTCAGGAAGATTGTAATTGATTCCTAATACCTCAAGCGGTTCCACGGCCGGTGCGTCTGATGGATTATGGCACAGTGCAGCTGTTACGGGGCGTGTTTTATCCAGAGTTTTAACAAAAGCTTTCATTGTCTGGGTAATTCTTAAGCCCATTTCCGTTTTGACACAGGGTTCTTCATTTCCAATCGACCACATAATTACTCCTGGTCTGTTGCGGTCCCTCTTGATCAGCATCTCAAGCTGCTTGAGACTCTCCGGAGCGGAGCTGAAATATCTGGTTTCATCCATGACCAGAAAGCCCATCTCATCTAAATAATCCATCGTTACCTCACTATTTGGATAATGAGAGGTCCGAAGTGCATTGGCGCCCATTTCCTGTAATAATTTCAATTTGTATTTTTGCACTCTTTTTGGCACTGCTTTACCCGTCAGACCGTAGTCCTGATGTAGATTTACTCCTTTCAGCAGTACATGCTTTCCGTTCAGAAAAAAACCTTCCTTCGCATCAAAGTGCAGGGTTCTAAATCCAAAGCGGTCCTTAACCTCATCTATTACTTTACCCTCTTCTAGGATTTCTGTAACAGCGCAGTATTGATTAGGGGTTTCGATATCCCATAGTAAGGGGGTTGCTACTTCTACTTCCATATATACGGTTTGCTTTGACTTTGGTAATAGGTGTACCTCAGCCTCCATTTGGGCTGCAATCCTTCCTTCCGGCGATGTGAACCTGGTTCTTAGGGTAATGCTTCTTTCTAACACATCATCATTTCTGACCGTTACTTCCGTTGGTACCTTCCATAAGTCAGCTGTCATTTTCTCCGGATGGACATATACTCCATATAAGTCCACGGATATCTTTTCTGTCTTAATCATCCATACAGGGCGATAAATCCCGCCACCTTCGTACCACCATCCCTCGTGATGGCTGGTTGCATCCACATATACGGCTAATACATTATCCCGATCAAAGCGGACAAAATCCGTGACATCTACTTCAAAGGAGGTATAACCACAGAAATTGTGTTGTAAAAGACAGCCATTGAGATAAATAGTTGCATATACGGCAATACCTTCAAAATAAAAGCTAATTCTTTTATTAAAGTCCTTCTCTTCCAGCTTAAAATGATACCGATACCATGCATTATCATATTGAAAGCCTCCAAGAGTAAAGTTATTCTCCTTCTTTGGCTGCTGTGCTATGATATAATCATGCGGGAGCATGACCTCCTGCCAATAATCTGCCGTCATCTCTCCTGTCTCTGAGAAATCTTCGGAAATATCATTATAGTCAATGCTGGCCGGACCGAGTTTTACCTGTTCGGTTTTTGCCTGCATATAGGTTGGTCCTTTGGCCAAAGGAAGTGGAGTGGGAATATCCCCCAAATGAAACTTCCAATTATTATCTAGCAGGATTTTTTCTCTCATTTTTGTATTCTCCTTTTCTTCTCGCTGTTTTATCTTTGCATTATTATCCTTTGAAGAACCGGAAGAAGCACGCTTCGCGAGCTTTTCCGGTTCGCGTGCGCGTTCGCATATGTGCAAGCAAGCTTGCTTATGCTCACTTTGCTTACGCGCAAATGATTTTCCACGTTCTGTTTCTACCATTTCATTGTAATATAAATGCGTCCGGCTTTGTATATACATACCTGTCATATACATGGACATTCATGCTTGACACAGTTACACCCAGGGTACTAATATGTAAATATAAACCTATATTTCGGAGCAGGAGGAAACCTCATGAAGAATTATATAGCCGAGAATACAACCGACTTTTTACCCGTTTCTTACTTGCATGTCAACAGCTGTGGATTTCAGCAGCCGACGGCTTATCCCTATGGAGTATTACGCGAAAACGGTCGTTCCGATTATCAAATGCTATATGTACAAAACGGCTGGATGGAAGTGGAGATAGATGGGGAATTAAAGAAATTGAATGCCGGAGAATGTATGATTTATTATCCAAGAGTAAAACAGTATTATATTTTTTCTCCGGAGGGTAATTCCAGAAATTATTGGATCCATTTTACCGGGTTCTCAATAGAAGAAATCCTGTTGTCTGCCAACATTACGAAGTCCACCATTCTTCCGGTTCATTCCTGCATGCAGTTTGAACGACTTTTACATCAGTTATTACGAGTATATACTTTAAAAAAATCTGTGCATGAGCAGGAAGAAAATTGTCTGCTGCTTCAGCTCATTACTTTGCTTTCCAAGGATGCAAGCCCGGATTATTCTTCCGGTTATGACGATATTTTTTCCATTGCAGGATATATCTGCGAGCATTACAATGAGCCCGCAGATCTTGACAGCTATGCGGCAATGGCACATTTAAGCAGAAGCCGCTTCTGTCATTTATTTGCTGAGCTTATAGGTTACTCGCCCTATCATTATCTGCAAAGGATTCGGATGGACAAAGCAAGGGAGCTGCTTTTATTATCCACTCTGCAGGTCAGTGAAATAGCAGAAAATATCGGTTTTACGGACCCTCTTTATTTCAGTCGTATTTTCAAAAAATATTATGGCCTTTCACCGCAAAAGTTTCGCCAATCAGGAGGAAGCGATAAGGCCTAGTCGCTCCCTTCCATGTTTTGTTTTCTATACTAAAATTATATCAGGATCCATAGAAACCGAACTAGCTAAGTAATTACATTCTCAGCTTTACATCTGCTCTCTCCAGAGTATTCTGCAGCGCACTTATATCAACCTGGGCGAAGGAGTGCACACTTCTTGCTGCCAGTGCTGCAGCTGCCCCAGCCGCTTCTCCGGTAACGCAGCAACAGGGAATTACTCTTGTAATATCCCATACATCATTATTTGACACAGAGATACAGCGTCCTGCCACAGCAAGATTTGTTACCCGAGAGGAATACAGACATCGATAGGGAATGTGATACACAGGACCGCGCTTGCGCCAATCACCGGTGAGACCTATGCTGTCGTCAAATGTCTTTCCTTCATCCTCGGACGCCAGTTCATATTCCCCAATTAACTTTCGTGTCATGCGCACCTGTAAAATTGTTGGGATATTTACCGGAACCACATCCTTTTGGGTTTTTCGTCTTTCTAAGACATCCTCAAGTATAATTCTATGGCTATTGATAATGATTTTACTGTTTTCGTTTGCATCCATTCCCGAAAATGCCTTGCCGAGGACTTCTTCCTTTGCATCTCCTGCCGGCTTATCTACCGCCCCCAGCGTTCTAAGATCAAGCACACCCTCTGCTAATCCATAATACCAGGCTGCCTGCTTGTTCTCCTTGAAGCTTGATGTCGGTACTTTACTGAAATGACATAAATCAGCATCACCGGTGCAATCCACAAAGGTCTTGGCATAGATACTGGACGAGCCGGATTTGTTCACTATCTGGATACTTTTGATGGTTTTCTCATCCTCCGAAAGCTCTGTGCCGGTTATCCAGGTATCATATAAGATGTCAACCTTTTCCTTGATCAGAAGCTGCTCTGCTTCGATCGCAAACAGATTAGGATTATATTGAACTAAATATCTTTGTTTCTTTTTTTCTTCTAAGGTGCCGTTTTCTAGCCATGCCTTGGGATAATTTTCTTCATAGCCATGCTTTATGCTGAGCCGGAGTAATTCTTCTCCGATTCCGTATATGACCTGATTCCCCATACCATCGCAAAGAGGCAGAAATATTGTAATGAGTCCCAGCGTTGCAAGCCCACCGAGCACGCATTCCTTTTCGATCAGCAATACCCTTGCACCGTTTCTGGCAGCGGATAAACCTGCCGATATTCCGGCTATTCCTCCACCAGCTACCACCACATCATATTTATCCATTTTTATCATCTTAGGACCCTCACACCCTATCGATTTTTCTTGATCACATTTTCTACTGCCATTACCCAGTCATGATCCGGATCATTCACACGGAAAAACCCTTGATGCTCGCCAGCCATAAGCCACAGAAAATATGTGTTGTAGCCCGGTGCTCCAACGGTGGTATGGTAGCCCTTCGGGAATTCCACCAGCTCATCCTGCTTTACTACATAGCACTCATCAATTTCGCCATCCTTGGTGTAGAGGCGTTGAATCGCAAAGCCCTGCTCCGGTTGAAACAAGAAGTAGTAAATTTCCTCGAGAACACCTTCCCTTGGCATATTATCCTGATCATGCTTGTGTGGCGGAAAACCAGCCCAGTTTCCGGGTGTCACAAATGCCTCGCCTATCGTTAAATTCTTTGCATTCGTGCTTGCATCAATGATAAAATGGGTATCCCTCTCCCAGGGCTTTACACCGAGAATTGAGGATTTTACCATATCAGGTGTAATTAGCTGTGGTTTCGTATCCTCCTCTACCTTGGTGGCACAGACAGCAATTTTAACATTCTGCTTACTTGAGATATGAACTTTTTTATTTCTAGGCATATATACACTGTGTGCCTTTCCTTCGAATACGGAACGCCTTCCTCCGACGTTTTTCCATACAACATCATCAAAAGCGAAATCGCACTGACCACCTAATAGAATAAAAGCTGTTTCCTTATCCTCTGTATCATATGTAATCTCAGCCCCGTAAGCTAGCTCGATCATACCAAACTCCAACATTTTCAAGGAGCTCTCTCCAATCTTACTGATTGGGGTATAGCCAATTTTAGGTTCATAGGATTTCTTATAATTCATATTCATACCTTCCTTTCTTGAAAGCTTAAAGACCATTCCTCCAGGACTTGTCTCCATTCACCGATGATTGCATAATCAGCGTATTGTAGAATGGGAGCCTTTGCATCCCTATTGATTGCAACAATATAGTCGGAAGCATTCATCCCTACGATATGATGCACTGCCCCGCTGATTCCCACAGCAATGTACAATTTAGGTTTCACTGCAGTTCCGGTCTGTCCGATCTGCCAGGAGTAGGGTGCATAGCCGGCATCTACTGCTGCGCGGCTTGCTCCGACACATGCTCCCATTTGTCGGGCTATCCTTTGTAAATATTCAAAGCCCTCACGGCTTCCTATACCGGCTCCTCCAGCAAGAATTATATCTGCTTCCGATAAAAGCTCGCTGTTTTGTGCAGGGGTAAAACCCCTTTTAGTGACGGACGTATTCATCTCTATTGGAATTTTGCTAACCCTTCCGGTACGTTTTTTTTGGAATGTCGGATTGTCTAACACCCCCTGTCGCACCGTAGCCATCTGGGGCCGATGCTTCTCACAGACTATCTCTGCAATAATACTATCACCCATGGCCGGGCGCTTTTGAAGGAGTAGTCCGCTTTTCTCCATCTTTAGGTCAATACAGTCTGCTGTAAGACCTGTGTTTAGCAGTGCAGCAACCGCCGGAGCGATTGCTCTGCCTCTCACGGTTGCCTGAAATAAAACCGTCCCTGGCATATTCTCACGAAGAAGTGCTGCCAGAGCATGGGCTATGGCTGAATCATCTGATATCTCTTCCAACCCCTGCAGAAGATATACCTCATCCGCTCCTGCCCAGATGCAATCGCTCGGATCGGTTTCATATAACATTACCGCATAAACCCTTCCTTCACAAATCTCAGCCATAGAACGTGCCTTAGATATGAGTTCCAAATTATATTTGATCTTCTTATCTCCAATTACCCATATATCCTTCGATGTTATCATAACGAAACCTCTGTAATCAATTCGCTCAACCTTGCGGTACCCTCATCTATACTCTCAGCAATTGTCACCCTGCGAAGACCTTGGGGTTGCCCTGTCACGCTTCGGACACGGGTAGGGGAACCCTTTAGTCCGCACTCTTCCTTTTTAAGGCCAAGCTCTTCACTGGATAGAGCAATAATTGGCATATGTCTCACTTTTTGAAGTCCCAGGATGGTTGCCAGTCTTAGGGGATAACTGTACTCACAAAGGGACAGGATAGCCGGTGCTTCTAATTCTAATTCTTCGATGCCTTCCTCCAGTAACCGGCTGCATATTAACTTATTATGATCAAAATTAATCTTTGTAATATTCGTGACAAACGGAAGCTTTAAAAGAATAGCTAACTCCGCTGGTACCTGTCCCGTTTCACCATCAATCGCTCGTCTGCCACAAAGTATTAGATCAAAATCTCCCAAACCATTTCTCTTATTACTCACTACAGTGGACAGTGTCCTTGCTGTTGCATAGGTATCTGCTCCTGCAAAGTCTTTATCTGTAATTAGTATGGCTCTGTCTACTCCACGGGCCAGCAGGGATCGTAATGCATCATCTCCCGAAGGCTTACCCATAGTAATGACAGTAACCGATCCATTTCCCTTCAGACGTAAGGCTGCCTCAATCGCTGATTCATCGGCAGGATTGATAATCTGTACCACTCTATCCCGCTGCAGTACATAATCCTGGTCCATCGACAGATCCATTACCGAAGGCACTAATTTGATACAAACGATTATATTCATAGGCCTAACAGATCTGATCTAACAAAACATAAAGGTCTTTGATTTGCTTATCAGAAGGAACCTTAGCTCCCATTACATTCATCACCTGGGGAGAAACAACTACTAAGGTATCTGCTGTAGTTCGGCTGACATCCTGCCATCTGCCTTCGGCTGTCAAGGCTGCAAGCTCCGGGGCATATGCTTTGAGCAGCTCACTTCCACAACATTTTGCCAATCTACGGTTCAAGAACATCTCCTGGAGATTAAGTCCCATTGCCTTTATTATGTTACGGGCAGGTTCATGCTCATCTAAGTCACGGGCAAGTCGTGAGTCATCGTGATAGGTAACCTCACCTGTCATCTTTTTTGGTACAAGCTTTCCTTTCTCAATCAGCCTTGCGATGAACGAGGTCGCTGTCACGACATCTGCATTAATCGTACAATTCCATTCCGGATAGCGTTGTTTCATTGTGGCGGCTTCATAGCTGTCTAATACAACTACGGTTTTTGCACCGGTAGCATTAATTGCATTGGCACAAGCTTTTGCCTGAATACGTACTTCTTCTACAAAACCGATCAAATCACCAATTGAAGTTGCGGAAGCCGGTTCGTCCTCCAGTACCGTAAAAGGAATATCCGCTTTTTTCAAAAGACTCATGACCGCTGTAGCCATCGTAGGCTGCTTGCAAGCTGCGACTTCACCGATATAGAGTAATACCTCTGCATTTGCTGCAGTACCGGTATACTTTGGTTTTTGTATACCATAGATATTTCCTGTATTACTGATATTTGCTATAATTTCTTCCACTGCCTTTGGCAACAGGTCTTCCACTACTGCCATTGTACGTGCTTCCCGAATGAATACGGTAGGATCAAATCCGGTAACACAGTCATTGGTACAGGATCCGCATAGAACACATTCATACATTGCCTGTGCTATATCCTGATCAAATTCTTCCCCTCGATCTACCATGGAAAGCAGAAGCGCCTTTGCGCGAGGAGTATTTACTTCCCTGCCGGTTGCTAATCCAACCGGACAAAGATGGCGGCACATCCAGCAAAATCGACATGCTTCTGTATGCTTTTTTGAAATTTGACTCATCATTGTACATTCTCCCCCTTTATAGACCTAGTTTGTATGGATTCATAATGCCGTTTGGATCAAGTGATTTCTTTAATCCTTCCATCACTTGCATCGCAGGTCCATATTGTTCCTTCATAAGGCGTGACAGCTTCAGACCTATTCCATGGTGGTCATTTATCACTCCACCGTTTTCCATAGCTGCACGTACACCGGTGTTCCATATCCGGTTATGAAGGCGAATTGCTTCCTCCGGATCCTGGGGAGGATTATCCATGATAAAGCGGTCATAGATCATGGTTCCCCATTCGTACCAATGAGAACAGTGTGCAATGAAACGTACTCCGGGGAAATTACTCTCGATTGCATTCTTCATTGCCCAATATATTTTCTCTATGTTCTTAAAGTCTGCTACCGTATCCATTGTTCCAAACATCTGCGGTATATCCATAATATTACCCGGATAGAAGAAGGTGATTCGGTTTTCATACCACTTCTCTCCGTATTCCGAGCCCATATCTTCTCCCTCGTATTTTGCAACAATATCTTTGACGATTTCCATCTCAATATCAACGATACGCTTATCACCCTCCAGTGCAAGGTTCATAAAGGAGCCCTTCTTTTCCACGCCGACGATTTTTTTAATGATGGATATTGTCTCCGCCTCATCATAAAGTCTCAGGATAGAGGGCTTGAGTTTTTGCATGATATCACGTCCCGCTGAGATACCCGCTGTCATGCTGGGGAACATAAAGGCACGGAATTGTCTGTTTTCCGGCTGTTCAAAGAGCTTGAAGGTTGCCTTTGTGATAATTCCCAAAGTACCTTCCGAACCGATAAATATCTGATTCAGATCGGGACCTGCTGCATGCTTGGGCACAGGCAGAGTATTTATGATGTCGCCATTTGGAAGTACGATCTCCATATTAATACACTGATCATCGATTTTACCGTATTTGGTTGACATAATACCAATACCTCTATGGGCAAGGGCACCGCCAATTGTTCCACAGGTGAGACAGGATGGAATGTGCATGGTAGAGTAACCGCGTTCATTGGCTAACCATTCCAACTGTTGGAATATCATACCTGTCTCCGCTGTAATGGTTCTACTTTCTTCATCGAACTCAATCAGCTTATTCATGCGCTTCATATCTATGATAATACCCCCGGCCATTGGCAAGGCGCCTCCCTGGGAACCGGAGCCTCCACCCCAGGTATGTACAGGTATTTTATAATAATTAGCCACTTTTAGGATTCTTGATATCTCTTCTGCCGTTCCCGGATATAGGATATAATCTGCCTGGGGTGGGCGTTGTCCTCTATCTGCCCACATACGGCTGATCCAAAAATAATCGACTCCATATGTTATCTTATCACTTTCTCTGGTAGAGACATGCTCCACACCAACGATATCTTCCAGCTCGCTGCGGACCATATCACTCATAAATGCATTACCCTTCATTGTATATCTCCCTTCCTGTTAGATCAATTTGACTTCCAGATTTTGACCATATATTTTAGCTTTCACGCCTCTGTTAATTAATGCAGAATTGTCCTCATGGGCGATCAACCATTTGTTTTTCGCGAACAATAGCTCATCCTCTTGCATAGCTCCGACCTCATTCAGAGGTTTATTCGTATTGCGTGGCAAAACGACAATACAGGAAAATCCATTCTCAACCTCACACGGGCAAAAGTGCAGAGTCGTTGCATAAACTTCAACCACATCACCCTTATGTAAATAAAAACCTTTTACTTTATTAGAAGATATCCTATTATCCGACTCCATTTCACGCTGATCTGCTAATAGTAAAACCAAATCTGTGACTGCTATATTAATTTCACTGCTTTTATGAAACTCTAAACCATTTAAATAGCTATTGTGTCCATGACAGATTCCGATCTGGGCATCCAACTGTCCAAAGTACCGATTTCTTAGTATATCTGCATCAGGATGAGTATCCAGTTCCAAAACTTCAGGGAAATAACGTGATCCCTGCTGTGGTATCGGAGCAACTTTCTCACTCAATTGAATAAGTGCAGCCGGGTCAAAAGAATTGATTACTTGTCCATACTGACGGAATGCTTCACTTCTGACATCTTGCCAATCAATGTGAGGATTTGTCTTTCTTAACTCTTCGAATCGATTCATACGTTAAGTCCCCCTCTTATTTTTAAAAACTCAATTGCTTCAGTATAAGAAGGTACGCCTTCTCTGGCACCCAGCTTTGTACATTTTAATGCCGATACAGCACTGGCAAAGCATGCACATCGGAAAGGTTCCATTCCTTTTATCAGACCTACAATAAAAGCTCCATGGAATACGTCTCCCGCGCCGTTAGTATCTACAGCATCTACCGAATAAGCCGGATAATGAAGCAAACCATCCTCGCTATAAAGGATTCCGCCTAATTTACCTTGAGTTATCACAAGGATTTCCGGTTGATATCGTTGCTGCAATACTTCAATTGCTTCCTCCGCTGTACTGCAGCCTGTTATCTTAAGTGCAAATTCCTCGGAAGGAATTAAGACATCTACAAGAGGTAGTAATCGTTCGATTCCGGGATAGGTACCTCCCGCATCCAAGCTTACCTTCACACCGTATTCATGTGCTTTCTTTGCTGCATAGATTGCTGCCTCTAATTGATGCCCATCCAGATGTAGAAATTTCGCATTTTTTAGTGTTTCCAGATTTATTTCACTTTCCTCAACCGGGGGAAGTGTTCCCAGATTCCATACACAGGTACGCGTTGCGTTCAACATATTTAAAAGTACAAATGCATTTGCCGAGATGCAGCCTCTCTTTACTTTTATGTCTTCGGTACCTACCTGATATTTCGTAAACTCCTCCATGATAAGCTTACCATATATATCATCGCCCACTGTTCCCATATAGGCTGAGCTTATTCCTAGCTTCTTCATTGCTACTAAGGCAGTGGCACATGGACCTCCGCCCTGTTGCTTTGTAATATTGCTTCGTAACTTAGTATCTTCTTTCGGAAATCCCTCCGCCTGCATTAAGGTATCAAAAAGGACGGAGCCAACGCCGACTACCTCATACATTTAGCACACCCCCAGCAAGCTTATCTTAGCTAATGCAAACTGCTTCACTGCTTCAATCGGTTCCTTCATAAACAGGTCAACCGCAATAATGTCACGGGATACTTGATAAACACTATCAAGGAAGGAACAGCACACATCGGTTCCGAAATTAATCTTTCGGATTCCTGCATCAATCGCCATACGAATTTGCTCGTCCGGCACACCAGAACCGCCATGCAATACCAACGGAATATGTGTAGCCTCTTTAATTTCCTTTATTCTATTGATATCCAAAACGGGAGCCTGCTTATAATGGCCATGTGCCGTTCCAACCATAATTGCCAATGCTGCTATTCCTGTTTCTTTTACATATTGAACTGCCTCATCCACTCTTGTATATTCACTCATAACAGAATCCTTGGTGGAACCAATATGTCCAAGTTCCCCTTCGACACTGACTCCGACTTCTTTACACATCAGCACGACTTCTTTTGTTATCGCAATATTCTCAGCCAAGGAATGTGTGGAGGCATCGACCATAATTCCGCTTGCTCCATACCGTAACGCACGTAAGATTTCGGGTTTCCCTGCTCCATGATCCAAGTGGAAGGCTGCTGGTGTCGGTAATGCTTCGATCATTTCCAGAATCATTGGAGCCAAGAATCTTGAACTCGGATCGTCAAAAAGACGACTGTACATTTGAAAAATAACAGGTGCTCCGGTCTCCAGCACTGCATAATAAACTCCGAGTGCTGTTTCAAGGTTATATACATTAAATGCGGGAATGGCACATTTTCTTTCTTCCCCTATGGCAAGGATTTCTTTTAAGTCCATTAACATTGTATTTATCTCCTTAATTTTCATTATGGTTAATTAGGTTTTCGGGTATGAATTGGATAATTATCATTGGAATAATCCGCAGTTAGGAAAAACCTACGGATTATTCCCTATGGTAAGACTATTGGACCGAGTCAGGATTAAGGAAAGGAATATACTTACAGAATTCCTTCAATTCCTTAGTATAATCACCCTCAATCTCTGCCATATGGTGGATGTAAGGTCCTTCAATCAGCTTGTGCTCCCACTTTGACAGATCATCAAATCTTGCCCACAGATAGGTTCCAAAGGTATAAGGTCCTTCAGCCGATTCACAGGTGCCGGACAATACGCTATAACGTCCATCCTCTTGATCCATACGGGCAATGGTATATTTGCCTTCCTTCACCTCGAACCATTGACGCATATTAACTTCCTTTGCAACTGAGGAGGGTTTCTTCAAGGAATATGCAAATGGTCCGCAATGCCATAATAATTCAACATTTTTATCCTCAGGATGACGAACGGTAAATTCTCCGAAGAAGGGAACCTTTTTACCCAAGGACGCGCAGGAAAGCAGTGCCATGGTGATTGCTCCGTGCATATCACTTTCACAACTTACAATATATCCCATATCTGCTAATATGCTATATGCCGTACAAGGCATAGCTCCTACCGCCAGCTGCATAGCTGTCCAGCATTCTGCTGATACTGCTTGAACTTTATATTCTTCAAAAATATCCTGATACAAAAGTACGAAAGCATATACTTTCTTTAATAGAGGTGCTGTTAGATCATCCATTACGTAACGGCTTTCCAGTAATTTTGCTCCTGCTTCCAATTCTTCATCACGTTCTGCCAGGATGCGATTATATTTATCAATAACCACCGCAAGATTAACCGGTATCACTTGTATGCCAAACCGCTGAAGCAGTTCACCTTCATTAAATATGACAGAACAGAAGGGCTTCGGACGCATTCCCACCTGGGCAACCCTTAATCCGCGGAAATTCTTAACCATACAGGCTACAGAGATAAATCGGCAAAACTCTTCCTGGAACAGGTCATCCTCACAGGAACAATTCTCAATATATGTAAACGGAATATTGCGGCGCTGTAATTGTCGGCTTATGCCGAAAAGTCCACATTGACTATCGGTAAAGCGCATTCCGTCCGGTGCATATTCCTCATCAAGGGGTCCCCATAGAAGCACCGGTATGTTCAAAGCACTTGCCACCTGGGCTGCTACCTCTTCATTTCCAAAATTGCAATTAATTATAAAGATGGCATCTACTTTCTCTGTTTGGAACCGCTCAATCACCTTGAGCGCATCACTTTCATTATAGAGGACTTCTACCTCATTGATTCCTTTTAAATCTACAAAAGTGATGTTGTCTTCCCCTGCATACTTTTCCTCAATATACTTTACAATCTTTCTTCCTCGTACTTCTGCCTTTTCCCAGTTAAAGATACCAGGCCTGGGTGTCACATCCCGCCGGATCGGAACAAGTCCTATTTTTACATGATAGTTCAACATAATGTCTCTCCTTCTTTCCTACGTATGAATATATATATATTAGTAACTAATGAAGCCGTAAATCATTCCCGATAAATCGGTGCCAGCGCATCGTGTATTTTTTTATATTTTTGAAACTGTTTCTCATACAATTTGTGATTTTGTATATCAGGGTAGGTGACTGATTGTACCTTTACACAGCGATCTGCTGCATCCGGAAAGTTTTCAAACCATCCGACACCAACACCTGCAAGCATTGCTGCTCCAAAGGATGAGTCATCCACTTCCGCTTTCTCAAGCGTCATCCCCAATACATCAGCCACAATTTGTCTCCAAAGAAGACTTCTGGCTCCTCCTCCGATAATTCGAATTCTATTCATATTTAAATTTTCTTTCACTAAGGTATCAATACAATCTCTCAGGGAAAATGCCACTCCTTCTAATACAGCACGTGTGAAATGGGCTTTGGTATGTCTGGAGCTAATTCCTATAAAGCTGGCGCGCAGACTGGAGTCATTATAGGGAGTAAGCTCTCCTTGCAGATATGGATGAAACATTAACCCCTCGCTGCCAGGCTCAACCAGCACTGCTTCTTTATTTAAATCATCATATAATTCCTTCCCAAGAGTATCCCTAAACCAACGATAACTGGCAGCGCAGCTGCTAGTCGCAGTACCTGGATACCATAGGCCCGGAACCACATGTCTGTAGTTAAACAAATAAGGTGAAGGACGCTCTCCATCTGAGATCACGCATATTCTTCCTGCAGTAGCCAATTTGACTGTACCATGACCAATCTCTACGCTACCTGCTGCCAGCTGCTCTAAGGCTGTATCCGTTGTACCGATGTATACCGGTATTCCCTCACATAGTTCAAACTCTTTGGCTGCTTCCTCTGTAACATAACCTGCTCTATCAGTTGGTGCATAAACCTTCGGTAGCCATTCTTTCGGAATATCTGCGATAGCGCACAAGGTATCTGACCAGCTTTCCTTCCGAACATCGTAAAGCATTGATCCCATAGCATCAATTCCATCCGTACCCAAGGTACCTGTCAGGCAGAAGCGAAGGTAGTCTTTTGCAAATAAAAGATATCTGGTCTTTGCCCATAACTCCGGTCTGTTGTCCCTGATCCACATCAACTGTGGCAAGGTCCAAACTGTAGTCGGAGTATTCAACGTTTCTTCAAGGATGGTATCCTTAAAATTATTTTTTAGATACTCTACTTCGTGAACACTTCGTTGATCAGTCCATAATATAGCATTCGCCAATGGTACCAGGTCTTTGTCCAGCAAAACCGTAGTATGGGTAGCTGCGTCCGGCGCAATGGCAGCTATCTCATCCGCTTTAATTCCAGTAGACTTTAAAAGCCGGCTAATTCCTGTATGCAATGCTACTCTCCATGACTGAGGGTCTTGCTCTGCCCAACCAACACAAGGATAAATCGTCGGATATTCGCATGCACCCGTAGCCGCAATTCTTCCGTCCTTTGTTAATAAGGTAAGCTTTACGGAACCACTACCCAGATCTATTCCCAGTAGATATTTCTTCATAATTAGTAAAAGCACCTCCACGCTAACATTATTTATTACTTAGTGTAATTGCATTCTATCATACGTGTAGTTTTATTTCAATATATTATTTTAATTTATGAAGTGATTTGTAATGTTTGTCAAAAACCAAGAAAGATATCAGGTTTTTGCGCACTTAGATTGGTAGGTCCTTTTGGATTTGTATTGATTGAATCCAACTACAACTCATTTCGCTTCCTGATTATTCAGTTTTTAAAGTTTTTTATTGTAATTTTACTACATCAATGTTATGATATTACTATTCATATGGTTGGATTATCATAATGCTTTGATAAACGAATGACATCCGTAATAGAAAAAGAAGGAGTCCTCACAATTGGCTAACATAAAACTACCCTACGGTAAAACAATCCTAGAAACCGAGATACCTGATTACCGTATTAACAAAATACTGGAATCAAAAGCTCACGACTATGTTTCGAATATGTCAGAAACAGCATTAATTGATGAAGCTCTCGCCAATCCTATTGCTTCGCCCCCACTAAGGGAGCTGGTAAAAGGTAAAAACAACATTGTCCTTATCGCCAGTGATCATACAAGACCAGTTCCCAGTAAGATAATAATGCCATCACTATTAAAGGAAATCCACGAAGGAAATCCTGAAGCCAAACTAACAATATTAATTGCTACCGGCTTTCATCGGTTGACCACAAAAGAAGAATTAATTGAAAAGTTCGGCGAAGAAATAGTAAATAACCCGGATATTCAATTTATTGTTCATGAAAGCAGGAAATCAGAGGATTTTGTTAATATCGGTATCTTGCCATCCGGTGGTGAACTCATCATTAACCGTTATGCTGCTCAGGCAGACCTACTTATTTCTGAAGGCTTTATTGAACCTCATTTTTTTGCCGGTTTTTCCGGAGGAAGAAAAAGCGTACTACCAGGTATTTGTAGCCGCTCTACCGTAATGGCAAACCACTGTTCCGAATTTATTGCCGACCCTAACTCTCGTTCAGGTATACTGGAGGGGAATCCTCTTCACAAAGATATGCTATATGCCGCAGAAAAAGCAAAGCTTGCTTTTATTATCAATGTTGTATTAGATCATAACAAAAAAGTAATTAAAGCCTTTGCGGGTCACTATGATAAAGCTCATCGAGTCGGCTGCACCTTTGTCGAAGATTTATGTGGTGTGGATGCCTCTCCTGCTGACATCGTGATCTCAACTAACGGGGGTTATCCGCTTGACCAAAATGTATATCAAACGGTGAAAGGAATGGTCGCAGCAGAGTACAGCTGTAAACCGGGAGGTATAATTATCATGGTATCAAGTTGTATATATGGTCATGGTGGACAGGATCTATATGATACCTTTACTGACGGAAAAGCTTTGCAGGTAATTATGGATGATATTCTGGCAAGAAAACGCGGCGAAACAGTACCCGACCAGTGGGAAGCACAGATTTTATGTCGCATCCTGCTAAAGCATAGGGTTATTATGGTAACCCAAGCGCCCAAAAAGCTCGTCACTGATATGCAAATGGAGTACGCAGAAAGTATTCAGAAAGCGATTGCTAAAGCAGATAACTATCTAGGTAAAAGTGATAGTAAGATTACTATTATACCTGATGGCGTTTCTGTGATAGTCAGATAATAGAATAATTAAAGTAATTCAAGAAAGGAGTTCTATGATATAAATTTATTATTTGTATCATATGAGATCAATATGTCGTCAAACGAAAGAGTACCGGCACTTTTATTAAAAATGAAAGCCTTTTATCCATCTCTTAGCAAATCCGAGCAGCAGGTTATCGATTATATCTACGAAAATCCAGAAAAGGTTATCTACCTTTCTGTTGCAGGTCTAGCTGAAAACAGTGGTGTCAGCGATGCAACAGTAATTCGCGCCTGCCGTAGCGTGGGTTTAGATGGATATCAGGATCTTAAGGTTACACTTGCTCAGGATATCGTTTCTCCTTTGCAAAGTATACATGAAGAAATAGGCCCTAACGATAGTTCCTCTGTGATTATCGATAAGGTTTTTCAAGGAACGTTGCATGCAATTAATTTTACCCATGATATATTAAAGGCAGATGACATCGAAAAAGCTGCTGATATAATCATGAAAGCCCATCGAGTAATCATAATCGGTTTAGGCAATTCACATTCCGTAGCACTCGATCTTCAGCACAAGCTTTTACGTCTGGGGCTAGATGCTATGTCCATATCGGATACTCATATGCAGACAATCGTAGCTACCAGCCTCCGACCAGATGATGTAATGATTGCTATAAGTCACTCCGGAAGTTCAAAAGATATTGTGGAAAGCATGGAACTGGCGAAATCCAATGGTACATTTACGATCTCTCTTACTAATATAGGAAGTTCACCCCTTAGCAAAATATCAGATATCGCTCTCTATACCGCCAGCAATGAAACGAAATATCATATTGTTGCGATGAACTCTCGAATAGCCCAAATGGCAATCATCGATTCCATCTACACAATAATTGCCACCAGAAACGTAGAGACCGTAAACGGATTTCGTCAAATTGAAAAGGCACTTAAAAATAAAAAATACTAACCATTATAGAATCGGGAGGCCGTCTAATCATTATAGGATTCGACGACCTCCCGAACCACTTACACCAATTAAATGCTGGTACAACTTACGAAGGTAGTTATCCTATCTGCACTCCTCCTTGGGATTTAACCATATGGGTAGTAATGTTCTGTTTTCGATTGAAATTCTTTGATACTGATTATTTTTCCATTGTCATCGAATTCAACAAGAGAAACTCCGTCAAATCCATCCACAGAACCATTATAACTACATTCAAAATACCACTCAACCACTGTAGTGTTTTTCTGATGTAAAAACTGTTTAATATCCCATTTACGCACAGCTCCACATTGATGCCAGTCCAGAAACCAAGCTACAACTTGATTTATCCCACTATATTTTGGGCCATAACATTCAATATAAATAATATGATCGGATAAAACCGTCCGAACTGTATTAACGTCATTGTTAATCCATGCGCTAAAATACTTTCTTATTATCTCTTCTTGACGTACCATTAGAACTCCTTTACAATCTCTTGATAATTATCATCATGTGGTCTCATCCAACAGATAAATTCCTTAACATTCAGTAAAGACATATTGTATAATGACAACGTTACAAATAATAACAGAAATCTAACATTATAGGATTTATTATATCAAATAACTCCACAATAACAAGAGTGATTGATTTGTACATTAATGTATTTATTATTAAAATGTATACTTCAACTCAGTCATTTCAATCTATTTTAAAATATTTGAATCAACTAATGAGTTTCTAATAAATCTCCATATAATATGAGAATGGAGGTGATTACCGTGCGAATTTTACTTGCAGAAGACCAACGAGATCTAAATAATATAATCACACAGAAGCTGACATCGGACGGATATAGCGTAGACAGTTGTTTTGACGGTCAGGATGCCATCGAAATCCTATCCTATACAGAATACGATGCCATCATTCTGGATATCATGATGCCAGGGGCAGATGGTTATGCCGTACTTCAAGCACTACGCAGCTCAGGGAAGACTACACCTGTGCTCTTCCTTACCGCAAAGGATGCTATCACAGATCTAGTAAAAGGTCTTGACGGCGGTGCAAACGATTATCTTGTGAAGCCCTTTTCCTTTGAAGAGTTGACCGCAAGAATCCGTGCAATGACGAGAACGGCATTCGGCATGACGAATAGTATTCTCACTGTCAGCGATCTCACGCTTGATTGTGCCTCGCACATTGTAAAGCGTGCTGAAGAGGAAATACAATTATCTGCCAAGGAATATGCCTTATTAGAATATCTCATGCACAATCAGGGGATCATTCTTTCCCGCGAGAAAATCGAGGACCATATTTGGAACTTTGATTATGAGGGCGGTACCAATGTAGTTGATGTATATATTAGCTACCTGCGTAAAAAAATTGATGAGGGGCATGAGATAAAGCTAATACACACGATTCGTGGCAGGGGCTATGTTCTTAGAGAGGATCGTGTCAAATGAAAAATCTATCGATCCGCTTTAAAATTACCCTCTGGTTTGCTATTGCTCTCATCATAGTCGTATCCCTCACCTATACTGTCATTTTTTCCGTCAGCAATCAGGTGTTTCAAAAGACGATAAAGGATAGTCTGATTGAAACAGTGGAAAACAATATTGATGAAGTCGAGTACTTCAGCTACATTGATGAGGAAGACCTATTGGATGATGTCGATCATTTCATATCCTATGGCAATGGCTTCCTGGAGATTGACGACGATTTCCTGGATGTAGTCAATCAGGTCTATACAGCATTGTATGACAACAGCCTTTCTCTGCTCTATGGTGAAAATCCTATCGCAAGGGGCATAACTTTGGTTAATTTAAAGGATTCTGTAGTTCAAACCACCACCGTCGACGATGTTACTTATTATATATTCGACCGGGCATTGACACAAGCTGGACTTGAAGGTCTATGGCTGAGAGGCGTTGTTGCAGAGACTCAGGGTAAAGAGGAAATGTCCTCTATCTCCCGTCTTTCCCTTATCCTCCTTCCTTTTCTCGTTGTGTTTGCTGTAATCGGGGGGTATCTGATAGCCGGAAGAACACTGAAGCCGATCAAGCAGATATCTGAGGCAGCTTCCCTGATCGGAAAAGGTGATGATTTGAAGAGGCGGATTATAATCGGCGAAGGCACGGACGAGCTTCACCAACTGGCGGACAACTTCAACGAAATGTTTGCAAGGCTGGAGAGCTCCTTTGACAAGGAGCAGCAGTTTACTTCAGATGCATCCCATGAATTGAGAACTCCCATGTCAGTTATTATGGCACAGTGCGAATATACGCTTGAGAGAGAACGAACTGCAGAGGAATATGAAGCCGCACTCTCTGTTATACAACGTCAGGCAAGAAGAATGTCAGGGCTGATCAACGATATGCTTGATTTCACAAGGCTTAACATGAAGACAGATCGCTATCCTCTTGAACGCTTTGATCTGTCAGAAAGTGTTACCTCTCTCTGCTCTGATATGGCTCTAATTCAGGAAAACAACATCACAATACACTACGGTAATATTGAAAAAGGAATCATTTATGTGGGAAACAAGACACTTCTTAACCGAGCATTGACGAATCTGATCTCCAATGCTTTTCGATATGGTAAAGTAAATGGACATATCGATGTAACACTCAAAAGGACAGATACATCGGTCATAATCTCCGTTCAAGACGATGGTTTAGGAATTGCGGAAGAGGAGCAGGATAAGGTATTCCGTCGCTTTTATCAGGGTGATAATTCAAGAAGCGGTCTCGGCACGGGGCTTGGATTATCCATGGCAGATGAGATAGTGCGCTTTCATGGAGGAAGGATTCAGCTTGAAAGTAAAAAGAATCAGGGAAGTACCTTCACTATTATACTCCCAATATAATTTTAATAAAATTGCTTGTATTAATGTTGGTCTAATAATTCGTTGATATACTCAAAACATATTTAAGAAAGGAGAGCATTCAATATGAAAATCAAAAAACTTTTTAGTACGCCGCTGAAAGCGTCCTTAACCATTATGAGCCTTATGGCTATCATCGCAATTCTTAGCACCGGAACGGTGTATGCTGCAGGCGCAATCGCCCAAAATTCATCCATAGGAGAAGAAAATGCAAAGAAATTCTCCTTTGCTGACGCGGGGATCGATCCGGCCACAGCAAAAGCAGTCCAAATAGAATTTGATTATGAGCAGGGCCAGTATGTATATGAGATCGAGTTTATTGCAGACGACAGAGAGTATGAATACTGGATCAATGCCTCCGATGGAACCGTAGTAAAGAAAGAAATTGAGCTTGTGGCACTAAACGGAGCGAACGAAGTCACTTCTGCCCAGATTACTCTGGAGAAAGCAAAGGAGATCGCCCTGAGTGATGTAAAGCTGGCCGCAAATGCTGTTACGTTTACTACTGCTAAGCTTGATAAGGAAGATAATATTTCCGTCTATGAGCTTGAGTTTTATGCAGAAAATGTTGAGTACGAGTATGAGATCAATGCTAGTAACGGTTCTATCTATAGTAAGAGTAAGGAAATAATAGCAGATAAAAAGAAGCAAGCGTTGTCTGAGAAAGCTCAACAGCCCACTAAATCGGAAACCAAGGAAACTACAGCCAAAGCAAAGCAAGACAACACAAACAACGCAAACAATACAAACAATACAAACAACAAAAACAACAAGAACAAAGCTACTGAGTCAGCGACTGATAAACAGCAAGCAGCCAAAAATCTGATTACGCTTGACGCTGCGAAGGCAAAAGCCCTAGCAGATGCAGACGTCACTGCAGCAAACGTGACATACACCGAAGCGAAGCTTGATTACGAGGATGGTATCGCAGTGTATGAGATTGAATTCTATAGTACGACACACGAGTATGAATATGAAATCAACGCTGCCACCGGCGCTGTTCATGACAAAAGCGTAGAAGCACATAAAAACAACAAAGGGAAAGGACAAGCCGAAAAAGGTGATACTGGCAATACAGGTAACACCGGCAACTACCTTGGGATTGGCAAAGCAAAGTCCATCGCTGTTAGCCATGCTGGACTTTCCATATCCGATGTAACCTTCTCTAAAGCAAAGCTCGATACCGATGACGGTAATACTGTTTATGATATTAAGTTCTATAAGGACGGTATCGAATACGAGTATGAAATAGATGCATCCTCAGGAAAGATCCTCGAGTATGAGTCTGAACAAGAAGACTAAATATTGATATCTCATCCCAAAACCGGATGAAACACGCTTCGCAAGGTTCTCCGGTTATCGCGGACTTGCTCGTATCACTTCAAGTAAACTTGTATGATACTTCGCTTCGCCTTACCATAAACTATAGTAAGTTCGCTTTTTGTAAGCGCACTCACAACTCACTTTGCTTACGCACATGAAAGGAGTATTGCCCACACTCAAATACTGGTGGAGCAACACTCCTTTTTATTTCTTTCTTTTATTATTCCTGCTACAAAAGGATACCCTTATATGCCACCACTTACTTATTTTCTCTAAAAACCTCCCCCCTACCCAAAATAATAATTATAAGGTAAAATGAATATCACTAGCATGTAACAGAACTGATCCCAGGAGGAAAACAAAAATGAGTTTATTATTGATAGAATATCCAAAGTGCTCCACTTGTCAAAAGGCAAAGAAATGGTTGAATGATCATCAGATATCGTATACTGATCGTCATATTGTAGAGAACAACCCTACCTTCTCTGAATTAACCAAGTGGCATGAAAAAAGTAAGCTTGATATCAGGAAATTTTTCAATACCAGCGGAATGAAATATAAGGAACTGGGTTTAACCAGTAAGCTTCCTACCATGTCCCTCGAAGAGCAGCTTGCCCTGTTAGCCACGGATGGGATGCTTATAAAACGTCCGTTAATGATTGGAGATGATTTTGTTTTGATTGGCTTTAAAGAAGCAGAGTGGGAGAAGAAACTTTTATCGTATTGTTAACGGAGATTCTAAAAAGGAACTGCTGCTTAACTAACTAATTCGTTAATTAGCAACAGCTCCTGAATAGGTCCTTTCTTTGCCTGAAGAGGGAGCTAGCTATTCCGAAAGATAAATCCCCACATGGTTAATAATCTTATCTGCTATCTCCTCTGCTTTTGCTTCCCCTTTTAAGAATGAGAGCAGCTCGTTTAGTACTTTGTTCTTAAGTACCTCATCCTCCCTGATCGGTGTTTTTAGCGACTTGACAAGAGCTATAATCTGCTTTCTTATCTCCTCACTAGGCTGAGTTGCTTCAAAGCCTTCAGGACCGCTAATATAGTAATCATTCGGCTCCATTCCGAAAAAATCCAATGCTTTTGCATTCACTGGCAAGCCATCACTTAATTCATTATTTTGTACCTCATAGGAATATAGTACCTTTATGAAATCTCCGGCTATCTCCTTATTCACGCTGGCATTATTGATGCCGATGATACCGCTTGGAATATACTGATCTCTAATCGAAGAAAATGTTCCCTCCGTCTTTAAAACCGCTGAAATTGCTGCATAGGTATCAATGGAAGAGGCTACATTAATTAATCCTAACTCGGCATACTTTTCATAGATTAACATCGCCGGCAGAATAGTACTGGTTCTGATATCGGCCTCTCTTACTTCTTCTGTTACCTCTGTCTGTAATGAGATAATCTTCAGCTGTTCCAAGAAATTGATCAGCTCCTCTCGATTAAACTTCTTATCCGCACCAAGAAAGCGATCCGAATACAATTGATATAATTTAGTGCTCAAATCGGTATAGGAATAAACCTGTTCGCCAAAAAGAGAATGTGCTGCCATATTCTCTGCATAATCCGCTAGGGTCTGCATCGATTTAGTACTATTCACCGCTTCCTGTTTACCAAAAACAAAGGGTACCTGAAACTTAAGGGAACTAGCATAGATCGCTCCATCCTTCTGATAGAGGTCTATCACATTATCCTGAAGCTCTCCCTTCTCTATCAGGGGCTTGATAATATTGCTGATATCAGCCAGAACTCCCTTCTCAATATAGGAATCTACCGACATACCGTCAAATAAAATAATGTCGGCTCCTTTTCCTGCCATGAGCTCTGTATTAATTAATTTGACATTATCTTCAACCGGTATTCCATCTTCTCCATTCATCATAACTCTATAGTCAACCTTTACATCCTGATTCGCCTTTCGATATTCATTAATCGCCTGACGAATCGTCGCATTATCCTTTAGAGATATCACAGTCAAGGTCTGACTGGGTGTAGCGGGAACATCCTTATCATATCTGTAATACTTGATGTCTCGCTGCCCCTCGCCATATTGATACATCACATAGAAATCCTCCTTCTCCCCTGGAAGAATAGCATCAATGCTGTAGGAAGGCATACCCATTGAAGTCAACGCACCGTCGACAATCGTCTCCCAGGTGTTTCCTCCATTCACTAGTCGGCTGATTCCAATACTCGAGGCAATATACCAATTGCCCTCCCCATCCGATGTAAATGCACAGGAACTCATATCATTTGGATAGGGTACCTCTGATAGGATATCTCCTGTAACAGTATCAATGATCATCACACCGTCAAGCTTTGGATTAGTAATAAGCATCTGTCCTCTATCCTTTGACAGAGCATTCTTATAGCTTCCACTGGAAAACTCATGAGTCAGCCTTCCATCCTGATAGATGTTAAAGTGATCATAAAAGCTTAGCATGATTCTATTCTCCGAAAACACCTCCATTCCTGTCGGGTTATACATGTAATCCACCGGCTCAGCAAAGTCCTCCAGGGCTATCTCTTCAGTAATGTTATCTTCGATACTTTTTACTACAGATACCTTTACCTTATTCTCAAGATATTCACCGCCAAATGCATATCTTGATCCGTCCTCTCCATAAACAGCATAGTTTATATCGGCATCGCCTTGATTTATCCATTCAGGGTTCGACTTTTCCCAGGTATGGTCTGATTTGAGTGTGTATTGTACTACCGAATTACCCTCTGTTAGAGCTACGCAGTATATCTCTATGCCTCCCTTTGGATTTCTTAAAATCTGGTAAGCGATTTCTTCCCTGTTTTTTACTGCCTCAGGCATCTCAATATCTTCCTCCACATATCGTCCCATAGGCACATCATGATTAACCTGAGTGTCTGCTTTTTTACTACAGCCTAGGAAGGCTGTGGTGATGAGGACAATTACCAGTATTCCTGATATGATCCTTTTCGTGCTCATCTTATACTCTCCCTTTTATATGTATTATATGACCCTCTAGCTCTCTATCTCTGTTCTTCTATCATTCCATTCCCTAGCCAGCTATCAGACATATTTTCTATGCATCGGTCGTCTTCCAATCCCGATAAACAAAACTTTAGCAGACATTTCTTTAAAAAAACTTTAAGTCTTTAAGATTTTTTAAAGGACTTCTACAATCACCTATGCTAAACTGATACTATTAGTAAACATAAGATGAGTATGTTCTCCATTTATTTTTATTTTTTGAGGAGATTTTATATGAGAATATTAATGATAGAAGATAATAAGGATTTATGTGATGCCGTATATTACCAGCTACAGAAGGAGGATTACACCGTTGATGTCTGCTATACCGGTGATGACGCTTTGGATTATGCTCTAAATCCTTCCTATGATCTGATTATACTGGATCGAATGCTCCCGGTCATGGATGGATTATCCATCTTAAAAGCGATTCGAAAGAAAGGTCTGACTGTCCCCGTTATCATGGTTACTGCAATGGATGGACTTCACGATCGAATCGACGGACTGGATGGCGGAGCAGATGATTATCTGGTTAAGCCCTTTGCGATGGAGGAATTACTCGCTCGAATTCGTGCACTATACAGACGGCCCCAACAGCTACTGCCAACAAAACTTCTATCCTATTCCAACCTAGAGCTTGATGTAAAAAAGCTGTCGATCCGAACTCCTTCGAAGGCCTGTTCTTTATCTAAACGAGAAGCCGATCTATTTGAATACTTTTTACGACACCCGAATCAGATTTTACCAAGAGAGATTATTCTCAGTCATATCTGGGGGCCCGATTACTTCGTAGAAGACGGAAATCTGGATAACTATATTCATTTTCTGAGAAGGCGTTTAGCTTCAATCGACAGTGATGCCCGGATTAAAACAATTCACGGAGTTGGGTATCAACTTATAAACAGCCAGGAGGTCCACTAATGCTTCTTAAGCTAAAAAGGCAGCTGATATTACAGTATACCATCTTAACCACTCTCATTCTCAATATTGTGATTTTTAGTGCCTTCTATGTGAATATGAATCAATTAAAAGGTTATCAGCTAGAGAAGTTTGAAAATATTCGAGATACGATTGTATATAAGCTTCAGACCGAAAATATCATTAATAACACCTGGCTGTCCGAACAGGAAGCAGCAAACAAGCTCATCATACATATTGAAGAAAACGGTACCCCTTTTTTCTTCAAAGGTTCCTGGCTTACCTTTTATGACAGAAATGCCTTGATTGCAAAGGCGAAGGAGGCTGCAACAAAGGAAGGAATTGATACCTCCTCAATGTATGTCAACTTTAACCAAAGCAACAGCTCGATTATACGACTAGATGTTGCTGGTAATATCACAACCTATGCCTGTGTAAGCATCATTCCTAACGAGAACGGGTATAAAAGCATAACCCTAATTCAGTTCCATCCTGAGGAAGTCCATCAAATGATACGAATGATAATCCTATTCCTCCTGGTGGATCTGATTGGGTCCTTTCTGTTATTTCTAATCAGCTGCCTATTAGTAAAAAAGGTCATTCAGCCGATCGAGGAAGGTCAACAAAAGCAAAAGGAATTTATCGCTGCTGCGTCCCACGATTTACGCTCCCCGCTGGCTGTCATTACGACCAATGCGACTGCAGCTTTACTAGAAGGAGCAGATCGTAACCGTTTTATCCCCAGAATCGTAGATGAATGCGGGCGCATGTCGAAATTAATCAGCGATATGTTAATTCTTTCATCCTCGGAGGCAAAATCCTGGGAGATGCATAAAACGCTCCTTGAGACAGAGACCTATCTGATTGACCTTTATGATGCCTATTCACTCGTCTGTCAGAAAAGACAACATAGCTTATCGCTTGACTTTCCAGATTACCCTCTAACTCCGATTTATGCAGATAAGGACCGCCTGACACAGGTCATTGGAATTCTTATCGATAATGCCCTCAGCTATTCGCCTGTCAATAGCACGATTACCTTGCGTCCTTTTTATAAGAAAAATACCTTTGCTCTTGAGGTGATCGATCGTGGAATTGGTATCGCAGACGAACAGAAGAAGGTTATCTTCGACCGCTTTTATAGAATTGATAAAGCCCGCAATGACAATACGCATTTCGGGCTTGGATTGAGTATCGCAAAGGAACTAATCGAGTTACAGGGTGGCAAAATCAATGTATCGGATACCAAAGGCGGGGGTTCTACCTTTACTCTCGAATTACCACAATCCGGATCTCCTAAACCTTTCAGACTGAAGCTACGTTAAATCTAGTATAGTTAGTTTATAATGTTCTCTCCCCAAAATCAGAGGAAGGTGTTAGTATGCTTATCTTAGTACCTGATCAATGGTTCCTGCGCCAATGCATATGTCCCCATCATAAAAGACTGCAAACTGTCCCGGAGTCACTGCTCGTTCCGGCTCATCAAAAACCACCTCACAGGAATTATTTTCTCTCAAATGTACCGTTACGCCATGGTCCGGTTGACGATATCTTAATTTAACCATACATCGAAAGGTTGGTTCTGGAGCCTTACCACTTATCCAATGTAACCTTGTTGCTATGATCCCTTTAGAATATAATAAGGAATGATTATCTCCCTGTACTACATAAAGTACATTGCTGCTTAAATCCTTATCTACAACAAACCATGGATCACCGGTACCTTGTCCACCAATACCAAGGCCTTTTCTTTGTCCTAGTGTATAATACATAAGACCATCATGTTTTCCTACTACCTTACCATCCAGCGTCTTGATGTCACCCGGCTGCGCAGGAAGGTAAGTTTTTAGGAAATTCTTAAAGTTTCTTTCTCCAATGAAACAGATTCCAGTACTTTCTTTCTTATACGCAGTATCTAATCCAGCTCTTTTTGCTATATCTTTTACTTCACTCTTAACCATGCCCCCAAGTGGAAATAGGGTTTTGGATAATTGCTCCTGACCTAGCATACACAGAAAATAGGTTTGATCTTTATTATTATCTATCCCCTTTAATAAACGATACTCTCCATCCCTTTCCTCCACTCTTGCATAATGCCCAGTTGCTAAATAATCCGCACCTAATTTCATTGCATAATCCAGAAATGCTTTAAATTTAATCTCTTTATTACATAAGACATCCGGATTTGGCGTTCTGCCCTCTTTCAGTTCCTCTAAAAAGTACATAAATACATTATCCCAATATTTACTCACAAAATTAACCGTATAGAATGGGATTCCGATTGCTGCACATACTCTCCTGGCATCCTCCGAATCCTTCGTTGCAGTACATTCACCAAACTCATCCTTTTCATCCCAATTTTTCATGAATATACCGATCACTCGATATCCTTGCTCTTTTAATAATAAGGCAGCTACGGAGGAATCCACTCCTCCGGACATTCCTACTACTACTGTTGTATCTTTAGGAGCCTTTTGCATGACTATTCTCCTCTACTTTCTATATTAATTCATTACCATAGTGTCATTGTAATTCTTACTTTATCATCAATATGATCAATAATTGATTAATTCATTATTTCTATATTACTATTTTAAAGTAAATTACCTTAAGAATAACACATACTCTGATAAAGTGAAATATTGAAATTTAGGAACAAGATGAATTGATAAATCAATTCACTTGTCATGAATTACTAAAACGATAGAAAGCACACTCGCGAACGATCTATTGTCATGAATACACGCAAAGGCTATACTTCCATGAAAAAGGCGAGTTCAGAGTCAATACCATAAAAAAATGGGCTGTCGCAAAATCAAAATCATGATCTGCGACAGCACCTTTTTATCATTTTTTGTTCCAATCAATTCAGTATGACTTTTACACACTCAATGCTTGTATATATACGCTAAATTCCAATGGCTTATCCAGCTTAACCAGATATTCCGGATGGATGGGAGCACCCCAGGAATCATCCCCTGCGATGCCGCTTTTTGCCATAGATACATTGACAACCGTCTTGGTTACCGGTGGGAGCTCGTTCATATGACCTGCATTCTCAAGTTCATGAGAGCTGTAGGGCAGCACCGAACTTTCAAAGGGAGTATCCGAAAATAATTTAATACCGATTCCTTCTTCATTGATAATCTCAATCCAGCGGATGTCCGTCCGGTTTCCTGTTTCCTGTGGATTTAAGTATGACTCAACCATATCGGATACCTTATGACTATAGATCCCGAGCCGGCCTCCGGCTTTTCTGTCGATATAGGTTTCCCCCGGACCTCTGCCATAATAGCGGATTTTATCAAATTCCGGTAGAAGACTGAACGTAAAGCCAAACTGTGGAATTGATGCAATTTCTACGTCAGCATCCATTCTCAGGGTTATTTTACATACATCATTACCCAAGAATTGATAGCACATGGTACATCCCTTCCCTTCCAGGATTGGGAAGGCATATTCGGCTGTAATGGATGCCTTGTTTTCATTCAATGTCAGGCTTCTTCCTATGGTATAAAGGGAAACAGCTTTCCATACCGCCCAATGATACACGGATAGGTTACCGAAATCATTGTCTGTAGGAGCTCGCCAAAAGTCCGGTTTTATCGATGATTTTAGTATTTCTTTTCCGTTTATATTAAAGGAGTTTAAGGTCTTCGTTACTTTCCAGAACATTGCCTTTAAACTTTTGCTTCTTACAGAAAGATTTACATCCCCTTCGACCATTTGCACCGCCGTCTCTTCCAATGCCAAAGACGAATGTTTGATTACCCCTTGCCCAAAGGCAATTTCATGACCTTTTTCCGCCCATGGCAGAGTTTCTTTTAGCACAAAGGATACATCCAAAACGTATTCGCCGTTGTCGCCGTCGGTTTCAACCGGTAGCGGAATATAAGCCTGGTTAAGGGGTGGGATATCCACTGACAAGCTTCCGTTATGAATTTCTACGCCGTTCTTTAATACCCTGTAAAGCAGTATGAAAGCATTGGTATTGGTAAACAAGAATTTATTTTTTATCAACGCACCTTTTTTGTCACAATGAATTTGCAGGTCTTGATATACGAATTTGACCTCCTGCATCTTGGAGCTTACCCTCCTGTCGGCAAACAGTAGTCCGTCTCCGCAAAAATAGCCGTCATTAGGACGGTCTCCAAAATCTCCGCCAACGGCTAGATAGGTTCGTCCACAAGAATCTGTCTGTTCAATTGCTTGATCGATGAAATCCCAAATAAAGCCGCCTTGGTACATCGAGTAATTATCTTCTATATCAATATATTTTTTTATACCTCCAATGGAGTTACCCATGGCATGGGAATATTCACAGGAAATAATCGGTTTTTCCGGTTGGCTTTCTAAGTATTCAATTATTTCCTCCGGTTTTGAATACATTCTGCTTTCTACATCACTGGTGCTGTTGAACCTCCTGTCATGAAACACTCCTTCGTAATGAACCAGCCGATGCTTATCCCTGTTTCTGTAATACTGTGCTAATTCATACAGGATTCGTCCCCCTGCCGATTCGTTACCCACAGACCACATTAGAATGGAGGGATGGTTTTTATCTCTTTCCACCATGGACATACCCCTGTCCAAAACAGCACCCAGCCAACGCTCATTATCGCCGGGGACAGTATGTTCTGTAATATTTACCTTTCCCATAATCATCCAGGTACCATGGGTTTCCAGATTCGCTTCGTCTATCATATAAATACCGTACCGATCGCATAGCTCATAGAAATAGGATTGGTTTGGATAATGAGAGGTTCTCACCGCATTGATGTTATTTTGCTTCATCAGAATTACATCCGTGAGCATATCCTCTTTGGAAATGGCACGGCCACGCCTACAGTTAAATTCATGTCGGTTTACCCCGTGAAAGACAATACGTTTTTTATTTAAATGCATAATACCATTGATCATTTCAAAGCGTCTGAAGCCTATGAAGCTTCTTCCCCGCTCAAGGACCACCCCTGACAGGGTGCATATTCTATATACCAACGTGTACAAATAAGGTGTTTCAGCACTCCAAAGGTTCACCTCTTGAATTGCCCTAGTAAAGGTAACTCTCTCTGCAGCCGGTGCCCTAAAAGTATCTACCGTAATTCCTCCTGCATCCAGCAAGGACACCTGTACCTCGGCTCCGGTATATTCCCGGCCGTCAAGGTGGAAATCCACCTCCAGCAACCCTTCCTGTAAATCCTCACTGACACTGGGTCTTGCATCGATGTCCCTCGCATGTATGATCGGTAGAGCATATAAGGCAACCTCCCTGAATATCCCGGAGAATCGCCAAAAATCCTGATCTTCCAGCCAGCTACCACTGCTAAATCGCACAACAGCCACACACAGGCGATTTTCACCCGGCTTCATGTAGTCTGTTACATCATATTCCGAGGGGGTAAAGGTATCTTCGCCATAACCTACAAAAATACCGTTCATCCAAACATACATCGCACTTTCCACACCTTCAAAGCGTAAAATTATTCTTTTACTTTCAAAATTATTAGGTAACTGAAAGTACTTTACATATGACCCTACCGGGTTAAATTCCGTAGGAATTTGAGGTGGAACCAACTTCTCATGCCCATCCCACGGATACATCGTGTTCGTGTATTGGGGTATACCATAGCCTTGCAGCTGTATATGGGAAGGAACCTCTATATTGTTCCAGTCCTTATCACAAAATTCCTCCTGCCAAAAGCTCCAATCTGTTTTCTGCAAGTTTTCAGCATATTGGAATTTCCAGCTTCCATTCAAACTATATTTTAATTCCTCATTATCTGAGAAAAAATAGTGGTCCGAATGTGCGGAAAGGCGATTTACTTGATAAATCTCCGGATTAGTTAGCCAATCCAAGCTGTATTGCTTTATACTGCTCATTTCATCTACTCCATTCTACTTTTTTATCCCTTCACAGATCCAATCATTCCTTGTACAAATTGTTTTTGGAAAGCAAAGAAAATAATTACAATTGGCAATGTGGATATAACGATCGCTGTCATAATCACTCCATATTGCGGTACATAGGCGGACGACAGGTAGGATATCAAAAGTGTCGTCGTTTTTTTATCATTCGTTTGTAGTACGATTAGTGGCCACATATATGAGTTCCAGCTGGTCATAAAAGAATATATAGCAGCGGCAAAAAATGTACTCTTCATGGATGGTACAAAAATGTTTAAGAATATGCGGAATTCACCTGCGCCGTCCACCCGCGCAGCCTGAATGATTTCATAGGGATATGTTAAAAAGCTTTGCCGGAAGAAGAATATAATAAATACCGAAGTAACACTCGTAATAATCAGTGCAAAGTGCGTATTCAGTAGATTGAACATAACTATGATTTGAAACAAAGGAATCATAAGCGCCGCAAAGGGTACCATCATCGTTAGCATTGTTAATGCATACATTCTTTTCGTAACTCTGGATTTATACATTACGAATCCATAGGCTGCCATGGAGCATATTAATAGGCACAATACCACCGTAAATCCGGTAACCTTTAATGAGTTAAGTAACACTTGAGCCATATTATATTCCTTAAACAGCGTGGTTATATTGGAAGTAAACATGGTTCCGAAGGTCATTTTGCCCTTAACAATATCCACTGCACTGTTTGTCATTCCGGTAATCATCCAGTAAAAGGGAAAGATAGAAAAGAAGGCTGCCACGATCAAAATTAGATAAATTAATATTTTGGGAACACTAATTAAGCGTCTCATTTTTACACCCTCCTTCTTGCAAGCTTGCTTTGATCTCTCAGTTTTCTTGCTTCTTTCTCGTCATCCGTAGCCCCTACACGGAATTGAACAAGGGTTAATAAACCGATTAGTAATACGATTACATAGGCAATTGTTGCACCATATCCAAAGTTTGGCACGTATTTGAAGCATATATTATAGATATAAACACTCAAGGTCAAAAGCGAATTGCCAGGACCTACTGTTGCAGCCGTTACACCGCCTTGGGAAAGGTTAATCGGCTCATCAAACAATTGCAGAGTACCAATGGTAGACATTATGGTAGTAAACAAAATCATCGGTTTAAGAAGCGGTAGCGTTATTTTAAAAAAGGTATTTATTTTTGATGAACCGTCAATCGAAGCAGATTCATAGATATCCTCGGAAATATTTTGCATACCTGATAGATAGAAAACCATATTGTATCCTGTCCAGCGCCAGATCATAGCGATGATTAAAACAGCTTTGGCTGTAACAGGACTTGCCATCCATTCAATCGGCTCAGCAATAAAGTGAAGCTTCATTAGCGTACTGTTTAAGAAGCCCGTATAGGAAAACAGCATTTTAAATAAAATGGTATATGTAATGAGAGACGTTACCGCCGGCAAAAATAGAGCTGTTCTAAAAAAGCCACGAAACCTCACACTTTTATCATTGAGTATCGTCGCTAAAATCAATGCAAGAAAAAGCATAATCGGAACTTGAATCAGCAAAATTACAAAGGTATTCTTTAAAGCTGTCCAAAACAGAGGGTCCTCTACTATCCGTTTATAATTGTTAAACCAAACAAATTTTGTTACACCCAGCTTTGTTGAGGTCAAGGATAAATAAAACGAGTATAGAACTGGGTAAAACATAAACAATGCGAGCAAGATCATTGCCGCAGCGATGAATATTAATCCATATTTCTGTAGTTTTCTTTCCATTCAGAATCCCCCGTTCAAAAATAGGCGGGACGAGTATTCGCCCCGCCTTTTATGGCTATTTCATTATTGAATTTGACCCAGCAATTGAGCTTCTGCATCCTTCAAGGCATCATCAACTGATTTAGAACCAGAGAGATATGCTTCAAGATTAGACATAATTGCGGAATCCGCTTCATAAGTGTACAGACCATAATTGATTGATGGAATCTCATTCATCCATTTACCCATATCTGCAAATACCGCTTGACCGCCAAAGAATGCGTCAGGTGCTGAATATGCAGCGCCGCTGAGTGCCGGTATATAAGATGCAACTGCACCGTTGTTAGTCAGAATGGTCTGATAGAAATCAACATCACTGCCGAATATCTCATTCATAAACTCGATTGCAACGTCCTTGCTTTTCGCTGCTTCAAGAATATACCAGCTGGAACCACCTAAGTTGGAAGCATTCTTTGATTCGGAGTAATTTAATCTAGGTACCGGAGCACAAGCCCATTTACCGGATTGATCTGCTGCTGCTTTAACAGAACCAGCAATCCAGCAACCGGATATTACTGCTGCTGCATCACCATTGTTAAATGCGCTTACCCACTCATTCCAACCAGCGGTAGGGATGATGATGTCAGCATCGAGAATTTTCTTATAGGATTCCATTGCTTCCTTTAACGCTTCATTGTTAGCAATGGTTACATTACCTTCTGCATCAAAGTACCATTTTCCGGATGAGTTAAGCATAACTCTCATTAAACCACCGTCTGTCTTATCAAAGGAAACAAGCGCTTTTCCTGTTTTAGCTTTAACGTCCTTACCAATTTCCAGAAGACGATCCCAGGTAATATTGTTCAAGTCTTCTGCCTTATATCCAGCCTCACCCAAGATGTCGCTTCTATAGAAGAAACCGGTAACACCGCTATCGAAGGGAATACCATATATCTTGGAATCAACTGTCATCAGCTCAACCTTATATGGAGCAAAATCACTGTAGTTTAATTTACCTGTCAGATCTGCAAAGGAACCTGGATAGGATTGCAAATACTTCTGAGCGTTATAATCCTCAATTAAAACAATGTCCGGAAGTCCTTCGGTCAATTTGGAAGAGAGTGTTACATGTAGCTTTTGCTCAACATCAGCCTTTGCCATCTCTACTATTTCAAACTCCACATTGTCGTGTTTTGCTTGGTAACGGGATGCCGCTTCATTCATTATTGCGATGTTAAAATTCGGATCCCATGCCCAAACTGTGATTTTCTGCTTTTCTGTAGAACCAGCCTCTTCCTTAACTTCTGGTTTCTGTGCTTCTGGTTTCTGTGCTTCTGTCGGTGCGACTTCAGTTTTCGGATCTGGCGTAGAAGGCGCACAGGCAGCAAAACTACTTACGCATAATGCAACAGCAATCATTAATGATAAAAACTTTTTCATAAAATAAATCCCCCTTTATTTTAGTTGTTTTGTACAAAAACATTATACAACAACGCTTAAAATTGGTCAATATATTTTACTAAACTTTTATCAACTATTTTTACTCTTTATTTATCTTTTTTAACTATTGTTTTTACTTATGTTTTATTATGATTTGATTATTCGTCTTATTTATGATATACTGTTGATTATTATTACCACCAATAAGTGTGAGGTACAAAAATGGCTACTCTTTCGCAGATTGCTAGAACAACCGGTCTTTCTGTGGCAACGGTTTCCCGTGTTCTAAATCATGACGAGACATTAAGTGTGTCCGACGAAACCAAATTCAAAATATTTGAAGCTGCAGAAAAGCTTGATTATAAAACAATAAAAGCCAGAAAGGCCGAGAGCGAGCGATCGAAAAGGCCTTCTATCCTGATTCTAGACTGGTATTCTGAGTATGAAATGTTAAATGACCCCTACTATCTATATTTGATGATGACGCTGGAAAAACACTGCGCCCTTGCAAATATGAATACCATACGTGTGGTTAACGTTGATGGCGAGTATAAGCAAACAGTGGATGTAGAGATTGATGGAATGCTTGCCATCGGTAGATTTGCCCACGATCAGATGAGCCTTTTAGAAAATTTTAGTAAAAACATTATTTTCCTAGACTCATCTCCCCAAGAATCTACCTACAGTTCTGTAACCCCTAATTACACCCTCGGTGTCACATTGGCTGTGGAGCATTTTCTATCGTTAGGTCATAGGGAAATCGGTTTTGTAGGTGGCGTTGTACTAGGTTATGATCGGGAAATCATAGTTGACCATCGAAAGCGAGAACTCATTCAACAGTTGGAAAAGCATGGCATATACAATAGTCAATACTTTTTTGAAGGTGCAAGGATTTCCTATGATGAAGGCTATAAAACAATAAAAAAAGCGATTCAGAATAAAGAAAAGTTACCTACCGCATTGTTCGTCGCCAACGATACAATGGCAAGTGGCGTCATACGTGCCTTAGATGAGAATAGAATCAAGGTACCAAATGATATTAGTATCATTGGCTTTAACAATATCGCCTCAACTCAGTTTACGAAGCCCCCGCTGACAACGATTGATATTCCCATAGACTTTATGGCAGATTGCGCTATCGAGGTGCTACAGCAGACCATTGCTAACGACTCCTTGCTTCCCCGTAAAATTGTTGTACCCTGCAGCTTGGTCAGCCGAGAATCGTGCGCTCCTCCAAAGAAAGCATAAACCGGAAGTAACACGCTACGCGAACTTTCTATTGTCATGAGTAATTCGATAAATCAATTCACTTGTCATGAATACTATAAGCCAACACTGAATCCTATGGATTTGTTGTCGGCTTATTTTTGTGAGATTTACATGCACCTATCCTCATCCATTTCATAAAAAAATACGAAGTGACCCATGCTACGCACGGATTCTTCGTATTTTTGATATGGCCCTTCGAGGTTTCGTTCCTTTATTGTACGCTTATTACTAATATTCCTGTTCAATCTCCTTAACCCGTCTATATAGAAATTCGTTAGCCGGTACGTATATCTTATACTTTTTAGCCATCTCCATCACAGTTCCTGCAAACATTTCCACTTCTGATGGTTTTCGATTAATGCGATCCTGCCCCATAGAAGGCGTACCTTCCGGATTAAGCTTTCCAATAATATCAATATACTGATTTAAATCAACCTCAGATAGTTTAATTCCTTCTGCATTCGCAACAGCAATCACCTCACGCATGGCAGCAATCATGGTACGATTGGGTTCTCCAAAGGCCAGTGCTCCGGCATAATTAGTATCAAAAACCATACAAGTCTGATTAACCCCAACATTCAACATGAACTTACTCCATAAGCGATGCAGGATATCCTCCTCCACCACATAAGGTAATTCTATCTTATCAAAGAAGGAAATTACACAATTCAATTTGTCCTTTTGTCTTTCATCCACAATGCCAAGACGTAACTCCCCCATTTGGGTAAAATGCAGTTTATTATCAAACTTCATTGCATCCATACCTTGAGCTACCGTATAGATGACTTTATCCATGCCATAATGAGTTCCGATTACCTTCTCACTAGATATTCCATTCAGTACGGACAGGATTATGGTATCCGGCCCTATACACCACTTCATGGACATAAGAGCTTCATCCAATCCTGTGTACTTAACAGCAACGATAAGCAAATCAGCCGGTTCCGCTTCACTATCCTTTGTTAACTTAAACTTAATCTCTTCCTCATTACAATAAAACATCTGATTTTCATACTTTTTTAGACGGTTATCTTCCATTATAAAGTCAACTGCTTCCATCCCCAAATGCCTAACGATATGCGAGCCATACAGCAATCCTAATGCTCCCATTCCTATAATACTTACTTTTGTTATTTCCCTTGTGCTCATAGTTCCTCCCGGTTACTACCATTCGGTTTCTGCGGTATCTACTTGTTAGTATAATTTCAATTATTCTAAGAAATCCTTCTAGCCAGTTGCGAAGTATCTCTTCATCCCTATCATCGCAAACGACACTATAATATTATCACTATTGTACGATGATTTCTATTCTATTCGTAAATTGCATACTATTTTACGAAACCATTAATACCCTGCATAATAAAAAATTTACTTCACAATTTTTTGAAGCATGTATGAAAAAGCCCCTAAAAACATAACGTTTCCAGGGACTCTCTTAAGAGGGATAAATTTATTTACAATTCTTAATTGTATTATGTAAGCATATAAACAATTCATCGTATTTTATTCCACTACCAACTAATCGAGTAACGCTGGTGTGAACACTAATTGGTATTTCTTTATCCTCATACATCACAGATTGCCCGTTCATTATTAATATTTTATCTGCAATACTTGATGCATATGTAATATCTCTACTATTTGTCAGAAGAGTAAATTCATCACCGCCAATGCGAAAGACAATATCATCAGGCCCTGCTACTTTTTCCATTCGTCTTAAAACTTCTAATATTGCTAAATCCCCTGCTTTCCGGGATATTTCATTTATCGGATCTAATGATTTGATATCACAACATACAAAATAACATTCTTTCCTCTCAATAAATAAATCATATAATTCACTTATATCTACATGCTTTCTCTCATTCATATAGTCATCTCCATTCTCAATCGGCAATAATAGCTTTGGATATAAATCTGTAAATCTTGCTTCTTTACGAAATACTGATGGTTTACGCCTCCACACTTGTTCAAATGCCCGAGTAAAGGCTTCCGGAGAATTATAACAGTACTTAAAAGCGATATCTAGAATACTTTCCGCTGGATTGCAAACCAAATCCTTTGCCGCTTTTGTAATTCTTCTCTTAATGACATACTCTTTAATACTGTATCCATTCACATATTTAAATATCTTTTGAAGGTATGATTTTGAACAATGGCATGCAAATGCTATATCTTCAGCAGTTATTTTTTCGCTAATGTTATTTTCGATATAATTCAATGCATTTGATAAAAGCTCTACATTATTCATAACCAACCTCCACATTTTATTGTTTGGCACCGTATATATAGCATACCACATAATTCTTCCATATTCTTGATATTTTGGCTACATTTTAGGTTTATCTTAATAAGTGTTTTAATAAGCATTTTAAAAAGCAACATGGCTTACTAATTTCATCCCTTGACTTTTCATAAGGATGCGACTATAATTATCTTAATCAGAAGCTCTGAGATGAAGAGAAAAGCGACTGCCTTTATTAGGTGTCGCTTTTTTTTCGTTAAAAAACATAATTTTAGGAGGATGTAAGTATGGCAGGTAAGTCAAATGTTGTTGATTGGTCAACGATTACTAATTTTGTAACTGATACGTTTGTAAAATATGGTATTCCCGAAGAGGATGCCAAAATCTGTGCAGATGTTTTGTTAGAATCTGATAAACGGGGTATCGAATCCCACGGTGTGAACCGCTTTAAACCAATCTACCTGGACAGAATTAAGGCTGGAATACAGAAGCCGGTGACTCAATTTGAGATAATCAGAGAGACACCTACCACTGCTGTTGTTGACGGTCATGACGGAATGGGTCAGGTAATTGGCTATAAGGCTATGAAAATGGCAATTGAAAAGGCAAAGAAATATGGTATGGGAATGGTTGCAGCACGTAACTCAACACATTACGGAATTGCAGGTTATTATGCGACTATGGCAGTCGAAGCCGGTTGCATAGGCATAACAGGAACCAATGCAAGACCTTCCATCGCTCCTACCTTTGGCGTTGAGAATATGCTGGGAACTAATCCGTTGACCTTTGGTATGCCTACTGATGAAGAATTCCCCTTTGTTCTTGACTGCGCTACCTCCATTACACAGAGAGGTCGAATTGAATATTATGCACGCGTCGGCAAGTCTACTCCGGCCGGAATGGTAATCGGACGGGATGGCGAAGCTAAGACGGATTCGGTACAGATACTAACTGACTTAAATACTGGAAATGCAGCACTTGCACCTCTGGGTGGTATAGGTGAAGAGTTGGGAGGATATAAGGGCTACGGCTATGCAACTGTGGTTGAAATACTATCA
Organism: Bacillota bacterium; assembly: GCA_023436225.1. GTDB lineage: Bacteria > Bacillota > Clostridia > Lachnospirales > Lachnospiraceae > Mobilitalea. The sequence continues at coordinate 9,618 of JAEZKA010000053.1, read as the reverse complement.
GCTGCCTTGCAGCAGGGAAATTTCTTACGTGCACTGTCAGGTATCGGTGAGAATGGAGAAAAGCTTCCTTTCCATCTTGGTCATTTCTTTATTGCTATTGATACCGAAGCCTTTATGGGCCTTGAAGCTTTCAAAAAGACATGTGGAGACATTCTGCGTGAACTTCGTGGATCACATAAAGCACCTGGACAGGAGCATATCTTCACTGCCGGAGAAAAAGAATATCTGGTATGGCAGGAGCGTAAGAACAGTGGAGTACCGATTAACGATGCCGTACAGAAGGAACTCATTCAGATTCGTGATGAACTTGGATTAACACAGTACAGATTCCCGTTTGAATAGGAGAGGGCATATGGATATCAGACAGCAGTCATTACAGAAGCATTATGAATGGAAGGGAAAAATCGAAGTGATTTCCCGAGCAACAATAAATACGAGAGAAGATCTATCTCTTGCTTATACACCCGGTGTTGCGGAGCCATGTCTTGAGATTCAAAAGGATTATAACAAATCCTTTGAACTGACCCGCAGGAGTAACCTGGTTGCAGTGATCACGGACGGTACCGCTGTCCTTGGCCTGGGTGATATTGGACCAGAGGCTGGCATGCCAGTTATGGAAGGAAAGGCTGCACTATTCAAGGAATTTGCCGGAGTGGATGCATTCCCCATATGCATTCGTTCTAAGGATGTGGATGAGCTGGTCCGTACTATTTATCTGATTTCTGGCAGTTTTGGCGGAATTAACCTAGAGGATATTTCAGCACCCCGCTGCTTTGAAGTAGAGCGAAGACTTAAAGAAATATGTGATATTCCTGTATTCCACGATGATCAGCATGGTACTGCGATTGTTGTCGCTGCAGCCTTGATTAATGCCCTTAAGATTGTAAAAAAGGACATTGATACTGTGAAGATCGTTCTAAACGGAGCCGGTTCTGCAGGAATCGCTATTGCTCAGCATCTACTGAATCTTGGGCTGAAGAACCTGACACTGGTAGATCGTTTTGGTATCATCTGTGAAGGAATGGAAGAATTGAATCCTGCTCAGGCAGAAATGGCAAAGGTAACAAATCGTTCCCATCAGAAGGGCATTTTGGCAGATGCGATGAAGGACGCTGATGTCTTCATCGGTGTATCTGCTCCGAATATTGTCAGCGCAGAGATGGTTAAGTCTATGGCACCCGATTCCATTGTATTTGCCATGGCTAATCCCACACCGGAGATTATGCCTGATGTTGCTAAGGCTGCAGGAGCAAGGGTAGTAGGAACCGGTCGATCTGATTTTGCAAATCAGATCAATAATGTGCTTGCTTTCCCCGGTATTTTCCGCGGTGCCTTGGACTGTCGCGCAAAAACAATTAATGAAGAGATGAAGGTGGCCGCTTCCTATGCAATTGCAGGATTGGTTTCAGAGGAGGAATTAAGCGAAGAATGCATTATTCCAAATCCTTTGGATAAGAGAATAGCTCAGGTGGTAGCTGAAGCAGTCATAAAAGAAGCCCGTACAACCGGTGTAGCCCGGATATAATAAAGTTGAGTAGGAGGGAGTGATTCACTCCCTCCTCTCACAGCACCGTGCATACGTTCGGTAAACGGCACTTTAATAATTGATGTGCACAGACTGATATGCATTGGCTTCAATGATTTAGCCAATGCATATCAGTCTTTCTTACATTACCAGAACCCGCTTCTGTTAATTCTAGTTATGTGTCCACAAAATCTCACAATACTTTTATTTGATATATATAAAGTTAAATTACTAACTTCATAATTATTTCATCATCGTCACGTTCCCCTGTGTCTTTAAACCCAAACTTTTCATAAATATGAATTGCATGGGAATTATTCATATTGCAAGTTAATATAACATCATTTGTTTTTCCAAAGGGTTTTGATTTTATATAATCTATACATAGTTTCACAGCTTTAGTTCCATATCCTTTACCTTGATGCCTCTCATCAATCATCATATGCCAAATATTGTATGTTTCTTCATCATAATCATAAATAACCATAACATACCCTACAATAATATTTTCCTTACAAATTACAAAGGGACTACATTGATTATAATATACATATGCCTGTGCTAAACTACGAATAGGATGTGATACAAATCTATCTTGTCCATATCCAAGTTTTAAATTAAAACACTCAATAAAATTGCTTTCATCAACTTTCTTTAAGCTTAATTCTTTCGTCATAAAGTTCCTCCGCTAATTTGGGTTGAAATAATAAATTTCAAGTTTAGAGAACATTCTTTGAGAGGCGACAACCAGATTTGAACTATTTAAACAGTTCTCAAACCTGCATAGAAAGGAGGGTTTTCAACTCTGATACTGATTGCACCTGATTTGCACCTGTTTAAGTGTTAAGCTTTTGTTGATAGCAGATATATCAACCAAAAGTACGTTTTGATGCCTAATATAATTGCATTGGCCTGTCAACCGTGTTAGTGTTATATTTTTCACCGTTTGCAGCAGGAACTGTGTAGGTTCTTCCGTCACTCGTAAATTCCTTAAAGAAATAATAGGGGAAATGCGCATCATTGACCAAGAAAAATCTATACTGTATTCTATCTTCCGCATCAATATCATCACTATCACAATCAACATGATACCAGTCTCCCTCAAGCTTAACCAAATTCCACATATGAGATCCTCCGGCAATTCCATTGATCTTAATCGTATGTATATCACATAACCCCGCTAGCAGCTTAAATGACTCTGCATAGCCTGTACAAACACATTTGTTCAGTATCAATGCTCCATAAGGATCCTGATCATTAGGGCTACTACCATAGGTTACCGTCCTACAGATATAATCATGGATAGCCTTCAGCTTATCATAATCAGTCATACCGGGGGAGATTATTTCCTCCAGTATCTGCTTGGTCTTATAGTATAGCTCAAGCTCCTTCTCATTCAATACGGAAAGATCAGACACATTATTTTTAATCGCATAGGCAACGGTCTCAGAATCCACCACCGGATTCGTCCCCCAAAACTTAGCGAAATTACACAGCAGATTAAAATTAATAGTTAGTACCGGACTTGAAATATCACCGCTGAATCCTATCATCTTTAAGGTACAACTCTGTTCCAGATAAATTGTTGATCTAAATCTTGTAGAATTCTCAGTGGGCGTAGTGCCATCAACGGTATAATAAAATTTCTCCCAGATATCCCAATTCTCTGTCGGAAGATAAAGGATCGGCCCATCATAAATTGTCACTGAGCAGTCCTCGTCTATGATAAAACGCTCTGAAGTCCTAAGTGTAGGCTTACGAGTCGCTGCAAGATAATCATAATCTATCGATGGAGTCTGGTTATCTGTAATCATTGTATCCTGATCATCTATGAAATCATCATAATAGTCCGTAGTATTATCCACTTCCTGATAATAGTAATCTTCCTCATCACTTACAATCCAGTCTTCCGGTGAGCCCAAGATCTCAACACCACAGGAATCACCAATATTACAATCAGACTTCGCTTCCAGTGTTACTAATACTAACCGGGCCTCGCTAAGTGCAGTTAAGGTCTTCTTATCCCGATCAAAGGAATAAGGTACAACCGGTTTCGCTTCCCCGGGATCATATTCTATTGTCCAAATCAATTCATCCTTCTTATTTGGCGGGTATACATAGATATAGTCCAGCTTTATTGTTTCACCGACATTAATATATTCAGGAATATTGATAAATCGCAGACCTTCCACCTGAACTTTACAAGTAGCTTTCGTACCATCATTCGCAGTACCGGTAATGGTTGCTGTTCCAGCTGCTTGTGCATATACAGATCCTGTTTTATCTACAAAAGCCACACTACTGTCAGAACTGGTCCATTTCACCTTATCGGACGAATACACGACCTTCTTATTTGAATCAATCATAGAAAGACTGAGCTTTTTCTTTGGCTTAAGCATTACCTCTTGATAATTTAATACAATCTTATCGACTGTTACCTTACATTTATATTTTTTACCTCCCACAGTCGCTGTAACAACAGCGGTTCCTTTTTTCTTGGCTGTTACTTTACCCTTGGTGGATACCTTAGCTACACTACTATTGCTTGATTTCCATTGAACTGTGCCGGAGATATTCTTAACCATCAATGTATCAGTATGTCCCTCGTAAAGATATATCGCTGTCTTGTTCAAACCGGGTGTTGCTGCCTGCACCTCGGTTTTTACACCGAAATGATTGTGCATTGTTGTTATTATTACCGTGATAGCTATGAATAGTAATATTTTAGAAGCTACTCTTTTACTCATACGTCATCTCCTATGTTCTCTTTAGTATAGTGGTATTTTGTACTGATTTTATCATTTATCTTTATCATTTCAATTAAATAATGCTTCTGATTACCGTTAACCATCACATATAAATCTGCTGTCAGACTGGAAATAAACTTTTTACATTTTTTAATGTGACTAGCGGAATTCAGTCACGCACGCCGAATTTCCACTGGTCTGTTTGCCATGCCATGAAATCAGAAATTCTGTGAGTGGTTGTTTACATTATAACAGAAATCAGCCATTTATACCCGAAAAATTAAAATTTTTTAAAGTGGTAGTGGAATTTAGTACTGCACTGGAAAATACTCATCATTAAAGGCGGGCATCACTTAACAACAATTACCTTTAACAGACGTATTCGTAAATGTTGTTCCGAATTTTGATTTATTTACCGATATTTCATAAGATTAGGTTTGCCACCGGATCCATTATGGCATAAAACGGTATTTCGGACTTGAAACTGCAACAGCTTCTCGGATACACCACATTAGGTATGACACAACATTATCTACGAACAAATTCCAGTTTTCAGTGTGCGCACTTACTGGCTGCATTTTCGAATAACCTTATGATGTTCAACTGAGTAGCTAAAGCTGATTCCATTGATAATCGACAAATGGGTATCTAAAGAATGTTACTCCCTCTCAGGGACCTATGACAAGACAACCCTCATTTTGGATTAGCATTACGTATGAAAAGTCTTTTGAAAGTAAGTATATTTAGGTGTTAAAATACCTTGCACCCACTTGCACCAAATTATCCAAGCAAGAAAAAATCTCTAAACCTATGTATTATAAAGGTTTAGAGACTCTTCTAATCAAGGCGACAACCAGATTTGAACTATATGTACATGACCAGAACCCGCATAGAAAGGAGCGTTTTCAATCTCTGATACTGGTTGCACCTGATTTGCACCTAATAAATTCTTATATACCTTTAGACTGGATTCGCATTCTACACCTTCGAAAAGTAAAGATAGAAATAGATTATATGGGATGTTCAAATTCATTGTACTCAAATGCTCTCTGAAAAATATATATATTTATTTATGGCCGAGATAATCTTTCCTTTATACAAACAATAATAATTTATCTTATATTAATTTACTAAAAATAATAAAAATATGTTACCCTTCCAAATCCATCCATGCCGACACCAATACCTTTTGGAGCAATGAGTGAAATTATATACAATATGATAATAACGCCAAGTAGTAATAATATGCCGGCAAATGCAACGTGCAGAATAACAAAATTTATAATAGTGATAAGTACCATTGTCGCAATGAATGCTTTACTACTATAAAAAAGTGTCCCCCAATAATGATATACTCCCTCAGTGAAATAGTTTATTGCAGCAATGGATATTGCAAATAGTAAAACCTTCCACTTTGTTGTTGGAGTAACTAGTATGCATTCAACTACTGTAGATAGGATGACACTAACAATTAAGTAAATGTAAAACAAACGATTAAATAGCTTTGAACTATATGATACTTTAGGCGGTATCTTAAGGAATTTTTTATGTACTATATGCTTATAGATTAGAAGAGCCAATAGATATACTGCTAAAATTGCAACGAAAACAATTTCTTGTGTCCGCGTAGGAAAGCAATTAGCCCATTCGCAAAACAAAAGAAAAACAACAATAATACATGCTGTTTGCATGAATTCTTTAATAATGTTTCCGGTACTTTTAATACCCCCAAAATTTGCATTTTCAATTTTAGATAGTACTTTCTTTGTATCCATTTTTATTCCTCCTTGATGTTATATTAAGCATGAGCCTAATTTCGTTAATTGCTTTCTCATTTTACCGTAACAATTATTAAGACTGCAAATCTAGAATATAACTACTTATCTTAAATATTATAGCTCAACCATGACGAAAACTTCATTAAATTCATTAATCTCTTTTATTTTTACATCAAAATATTGATTTTCTTTAATAACTGTTTTCATATCGCTGATATCTTGTCGACTTATATCATTCAATCTTGCAGCTACTTTATAGTGTCTATCTACTTCTAATAGAGCCATGGTTCTATAGACCTTGCAAACCTTTGCTTCAAAAAAATCTTCATAATTATACACTTTAAGAATTGAAGGAGTAAGTCGTGAAAATAATTGCTTAAGTTCTTTTAGTAACATATGTGCACGTGACCATCTTGAACCAGTAAAACTTTTATTTGCATATTCTATAAAATACTTAATATATTGTAATGATTTTTCGCTATCTTTTGAAATCTCCATATATGCTTCAATAGATACTAATAGAGCTTCTTCTATACAATCGATTTTATTTTTATCTAGAATTGAATGTAAGTCCAAATTTGAGATATTCTTGTATAGTACATTCCCATATTTTTGAAAATATGAATGTAGTAATTCTTTATCTGTTTTGTTTTTTGTCTCACGATATTTTTTGAGTATATATGTTGTTAAAAACCACGTTTTTATAGCAAACAGCTCGTTATCATAGCTATTTACTTGATTACCATTCCATTCGGCGCTAATATTTTCCAATTTCTTGCATGCTCTTTTTTTACCTTCTTCATCAACATTCCATAGAATTCTAACATAAGCAGATATAAGCTCACTATCATCTTTATAGGCATCAAAGTATGCATCTAGTTTGATTAGTTCATCTGAAGAATGCGAATTCAAGCCTAAATACTTTAAATAATCAAAAATTGCACTCTTTTTAACTTCATTTGGGCATTTACTATCTCTTATAATTTTCATGTATTTTATTGATACTACTTCCATAGTATCAAAACTTTTACTCTTGCTTGCTTCGTCTAGCAATGCATGATAAATGGATTTTTTTATTTCCTTTCCTCCAACATCACTAATTTTTTCCTTTATTAATTTTTTAAAAGGTTCACTGCATTCATTATATTTACTTTTCATTTCTTTTAGTAATTTATTAGTATAAACACGAATATAATCGATATTACAGCTTTCTATTACTCTTAGTTCACATAACTCATGAATCGATGATTCAATATCCTCTTCACTATGCTTATCTATTAAGATATACTCTAATAATGACTTTTTAAAAATTAAATCCTGTTCTGAAGTGATTTGAGATATACAAATAAATACATTTCTTGAAACCGGGGATAGAAGACAAAATATTCTGTCATACAAAAAAGAAGATACATCTTCACATGTCCTCAATTCATCTAAAACATTATCAGATATTCCTTTTTGAACAAGTAAATGGGCAAAATGAATAATAGAAAGTGCTCTTCCCTCTGTAGCAATCTGTATTTTCTCCATAGAGTTCATTATTCTCGCATTATTTTTAAAAGCATTAACATGCTCCGGATATTCATTTTCGATAACAGAAGATAAAAACTTATATGTTTTCTCTTTATTAAACTCATTTGTTCTAATAGGAAATCCATTGGTCAATTTTAGGCTTCTCGTTGTTATTATAACTCTATGATTGTAAAAGTTGAGCCTGTTGATAAATTCATTAATTTTTTGCATATCATTCTCAGAGAATGTTTCATAATCATCAACTACTAATAATATCTTTTCTTCCAATAAACTAATTTTATCTTCATATTCAATTATTATTTTGTTATTATTTTCTATAGTCTCGTCGAAAAGAATTAGTACAATTTGTATAATTAGCTCCTCATATGTACGTAGATTTATTATTGGTTTAATTTTCCTATCTAATGGGTCGAACATTCTATCCTTTGCAGATAAAAAAACTATATAGTCAAAATGCTTTTTTTCATCGGCAAATAGGCTTTCACACACGTGTTGAATTGCAGCGGTTTTTCCAACTCCGCCGTGCCCCCATACTGTACCAAGAACGTTAGATTTATTATCTATGACAAAATCAAGAATATCGTCCTCTATACTTGTTGGAATATATTTATTGTAGTTTGAAGTAAATATATTCATAATTGTGCCATTAGTGCTTACTTTCTTATTAGTAAACTCTTCATATATGTTAGTAAACTCCGTGTAGTTTTTATACATATTTGAGGTTTTTAGTAATTGGTTAAATTTCACTTTTCCTGAAATCTTGTTTTCTAATGACGAAAACACATAGATACTCTCTCCCCCGTCATCTATCTCAATAAAAGGAGAAACTTTATAATACTGATTATTTATAAAGATTAGAACTGCATTATCTAATATCTCTATATTATTAATACATTCAGCTGTACATTTACAGCTCCACTTTGCTAGTCCTCCATTAATATCAATTCTATAACCCGAGTAATTATTCTCAGTCTTTTTTGTATCTATAACCTTAATGAATTCAATGTCTTGTTGTATCCATATATTTTTGCATAAGTCATCATATAGTTTAGTAAATTCATCTTCAACATCCGATATCATGTCACTATGTATGTAACCGTGACCTAGTTTTGTATTACGTAATCTTGGATACTTATCAATTATTTTCTTTTGTTTCCCTAACTCATCATTCATTGTGTCAAGACGGCAAATAGCATTGGCCACTTCACCTATTGTCATGTTTTTTAAATTACATACTATATCAGACAAAACATCAAAATCGATTTTATTTCTATTTTTATTATATAAATATCCAAATGTTAAGAATAATATGTATTCTATTCTTTCCTGAAGCAAAGTAATATATTCGTGCGAGCCGCTTTCAACAATATTCATTCGTTCGTTTATTTTCTTTCTAATATAATCCATATTATTTTCCTCTCGACATTCATTATATTTACACACTCTGGTTAATTATACCTTATTTAGTGTTTTTTGTAAATATTTCGACTAGTATTCAGTAGGAATTTGTGTTTCGTAAGAAAGTAAGACTGCTCCTAATAACTACATATAATTTCAATCAGTAATACCAGGGCGATATCAGATGTAACTTTATAAATAAGCAACGAAGGCCCATGCTGTGCATGGATCCTTCGTATTTTTGATGTGGAGATGATGCAAAAGCGTCGCAGACCCCTCGGAGAGCGAGCAGGGCAGTTGAAAAACTGCCCTAGTGTGTGTTAGCGCAGATATATTGAGCTAAATAACAAAAAAATATATGTTAAAAAAGTAAGAAAAAAATCCTCCTTTTTAAAATTAACAATCATTTTAATAGATGTAGTTAATTTTTAATTTAAAAGGAGGCATTGTTATGATAAACATTTGCGTAGTACGCCACAAGGGATACATAAAAGCAAACATGAATGTACCGTGTAAATGTCAATATAAATCTGTACAAAAAGTGGAATATAAAAATGTACAGTTTTTAGCCTAATCAGTCGTCCATGGCTCCTTCCAACACATACTGTTTTTCCTTAAGTCTATAAGAGGGACCTTT
>JAEZKA010000071.1 GCA_023436225.1 Bacillota bacterium | reverse complement strand
CTTGAAGGTTAACATTATCTAATGCTTTGACTCCGGGGAAGCGTTTGGTAATATTTTTCATTTCCAATAATATTGCTGCCAATTTGACCCCTCCTATATCTATTTGGTTATCCTGTCTAACATTAGCGAGCTATGCCAAGACTTAAACCATATTTACATGAAAAAATAGGGTGTTGCAGTACTACCCGCTACAACACCCTTATTTCTGAGTGCCTTTACTTTAACTGATCCTCAGTATAATATTTGGAGTCAATTAATAACTCTTTATAGTTGTTAATATCAGCAAATACTGGATCGCAAAGGAAGGAAGGTATGATACCTGTTCCGTTATCATAGGTCTCAGTATCGTTAACGGGAACCTCTTTGCCATCTAAGATAGCATTAACCATCTCAACTACCTTATCTGCCAAGGTACGAGTATCCTTGAAGATAGACATAGACTGTGTACCTGCAATTATGTTCTTAACAGAAGTAATATCGCAGTCCTGTCCGGTCAAGATCGGGAAGTTATCACCTGAGAAACCAGCATTAACTAATGCGTTGGTGATACCAATCGCACAAGAGTCATTGGAGGAGTAAACAACGTCCAGCTTAGTTCCATTTGCATAATAAGCTGTGATGAGGTTTTCCATTCTCTTCTGAGCCTCTTCTGTAGACCAGTTAAGAGTTGCAACTTCTTCAAATGCCTTCTGTCCGGAAACTACATTTAATTTACCACTATCGATAAATGGTGTTAAGATATCCATAGCGCCGCCAAAGAAGAAACGAGCATTGTTATCATCAGGGGAACCTGTGAATAACTCGATATTGAAAGGACCTGCCTGATTGTTAAGATCTAAGGTATCCACGATATACTGACCCTGAATTTTACCAACCTTATAATTATCAAAGGTAGCATAGTAGGAAACAGCATCGGTATCCATGATCAAACGATCGTATGCGATAACAGGGATCTTCTTTTCCTTAGCTTCCTTAAGAACTGTTCCTAAAGAACCACCATCGATAGAAGCGATAACTAATACGTCACATCCACCGGTAATCATGTTCTCAATCTGAGAAACCTGAGTAGCGATATCGTTGTTAGCATACTGTAAGTCTACAGTAAAGCCTGCCTTCTCTAGTGCTGACTTCATGTTAGCACCATCTTGGTTCCATCTCTGTAAATCCTTGGTAGGCATTGCAACACCGACCTTCTTACCGCCGTCTCCACCCGCACAGCCTACAAACATTGAGGAAACAAGAACGAGGCACATTAATAAACCTATTAACTTCTTCTTCATAAATCAATCCTCCCATAAAATGTTAGTTTATTACTACACATTGATCATATCATAGATATAATAGGATTAACTTGCTAAGAACTGTATATTTTTGATTTTAATTGGGAATACTAATAAATTTTACGATGAGGCCACAAAAAAATGCTATCAAAAAACCAATTATGTCCTATTCTACAGTAACAAAACCATTCGATAGAAGATAACCCCTGATCTTTATGTATAAGCGGCAAGGGCTATGGGTATACCTCACACACTGTTCGTCTAAATGTGCATTATGGTACACCCATTGCCCTTGCCGCCTTCATTATAATTTTGCACTTCTATTTGTCTCTTTCGCTAGCGGGAACATTTAGGTAGACATTCTCTTCTTGTTGGAAACCGCCTTCAATGATGACCTCACGGATGTTATCCTTGGTGACGGCAACTGGCTCCAGCTTAACATAGGGAACCTCATGGCTTCCGTCATTAATGGTATAGGAAAAAGCGATATCCTCTCCCTTGGCTAGCTTGACTGCATACTCTGCTGCCGCCTTAGCCAACTTATCCACTGGCTTATATACTGTCATGGTCTGGGTTCCTTCGACGATTCTCTGGCAGGCCACCAGATCAGCGTCCTGGCCGGTTACAATAACCTTACCCGCCAAGCGGTTCTCGGACAACGCGAGCACCGCTTGTGTTGCCAGATTATCATTTCCACATAATACACCATCAATATCATTCGTCAGTTCCATTGCTGCATTAATTGCAGTATATGCCTCTTCGGCAAGCCATCCCTTGGCATAGACGGTATGTATCACATTAATATTATGTCCCTCCATAACATCCTGATATCCCTGCTCAACTAACGTAACATTATGATCTGTCTTTGGCCCGAATATGGTAACAATATTACCACCCTCTGGAACACCCTTGAGTAATGCTTCCGCCATAAGCCTTCCAACCTGCTCATTATCAAAAGAGATATATAAGTCAACATTTGAATTCCTGACCAGGCGGTCATAGGCTACGCAGAATATTCCAGCTTCCTTCGCCTTGACCAGTACATCACTTAATGCTTCTGAATCCACCGCAACAATTACGATGACATCCATTTTCTTGTCAATCAGATACTCGATCTGTGAGATCTGCTCTTCCACGTCACCGTTCGCATTCTGGACATTCACCTCTGCACCCAGCTCCTGGGCCGTAGAAACAAAAACCTCCCGATCTCTTTGCCATCTCTCGATTACATAGGAATCAAAGGATAATCCGATCTGTATTTTATTTTCTGTCACGTTTGTATTTTTCGTATCTTCATTTCTGTCACTGCATCCGGTCATAGATAAGATTGCGGTTATTAATATTGCTATTATAACCATCCTTTTTTTCACCATAACCATTCCCCCAATTCATCTCTGATTTTTCAATCTATTATCCTATCCTGTCTCGATATTCCGTCGGGGTGATTCCTACCTGCTTTTTAAAAATTCTGCTGAAATAGTTCGGATCGCTATAACCGGTTTCAACGCAGATATTCTTAATACTAACCTCTTTATTCTGTAACAGCTGCTTCGCCCTCTCTATTCTGATATTGGTAAGATATTCTATAAAATTTTCTCCCGTCTCCTCTTTAAACAGCTTGCTAAAATAATAGGGGCTGATATCTACAATTCTTGAAACATCATCAAGTGAAATATCCTTACTGTAATTATCCTCTATAAATGCCTTGGCTCTGGCAATTACACCACTGGTCTGTTCTTCTCTCTTTGAGTTAATATTTCTGCAAGCCTCTATTACTTTGTCGATAAACCATCTTCTCAAATGATCGTAATTATCAATCTGCATGAGAGTCGAAAGGTAATCCTTACGATACCTGAAATAGTAGGTCATCCCACCGCTTAGGAAGGCTTTCTGTTCTGCAAACAATATGAACTCCAATACCTTTAGCTTGATATCCATCTCACAATCCGGATAATGCTCTATCATCCAGTCAAAGAACCGGTTGGCTTCTTCTTTTGTACCCTCCATATTTCCTTTCTCGATTCGTTCAAACAAAGTACGCTCAATTTCAATTGGGTAATCTTCTTCATATTCGCAACCAACCGGAAGATCCTTAACATGTACAACTCTACCTTTCCCGTTTCGGATTGCCATCAACGCTTCCTTATAGGAGTCACTCAGTCTCGATAACGGTGATACCGAGCCAATCCCCACTTTAAACTGTACATCGATGCGCTTTGTCAAATCTCTAATCACTCTTCGCATCGTTTCGATCAACATAGTTCTGTCATCATATTCAAGCTGCATTTTCGTGCTTGGAAGGTAGATTACGATTTTATTCACCATAATTGGTCCGACAATACAGCTAAACTCCTCTTTCAAATTATCACGAATGACTGGATAAAAGGTCTGAGCTTTTACGCTGACACCTACCGGGTTTGTAAGTATACCATCTTCAATCGAATCGCCAAATTCCATGACCAGCATCATACCGTTATCCTCCCGTATTCCAAGAAGATTGCGAAAATTTGCTTCCCCCACAGTAAGATCATCTCCAGAAATAGCAGCATAGATAAAATCGCTTTCGATGATAGGTACTACGATCTCCAGCTTCTCCCGGATTAACAGATCATTGCTTCTTTTCTTACGATCCTCCTCGATAATGTCCATAGCCTTTTGTAATACCTTTACTATAACAGTATGATTAACCGGTTTCGTCAGATATTCTAATACCCCAAGATTAATTGCTTCCTTCGCATAATTAAACTTATCATATGCTGTCATGACGATAAACACGACCGATGAGTTCGTTTTTCTGATTTCTTTCATTGCCTCGATTCCGTTAATACCGGGCATTTGGATATCCATAATCGCGATATCTGGCTTAAACTTCTCAGCAAGCTCAATTACACTTCGTCCGGTGGTAGCATGCTCCACGATACAAATGTCATTGAAATTCTTCTCTATGATAAATCGCAGGGAATCGATCACAATCCCTTCATCATCCGCTAACATTATCTTATACATAACTTCTCCTCTTCTAATAAACTGTTATCGGTACCATGTCTGCTTTATCCTTATGTATAGAAAGCACACTTTGCGACTTCATATCTTTACAATAGAAAGCACGTTTCGATAACTTCTATTGTCGTGAATTAAAAGGAATAAAAATCGTCACCTTAGTTCCCCTAAACTTTCCATCGCTCTCGATGATAAATACCTCTTCTCTGCCATAATACAAGCGCAGACGATTAATTACATTGCCAAGCCCGATTCCATTGGAATCCTTTGTAATATTACGCTCCTTCAGAGCGGTATTATCCTCAAGCTTTGTATTCATAATACGGTTAATCGTACCCTGATCCATACCGCTACCATTATCCTCGATTGTTATCTCGATTTGATCCTGCGTCTGATAGACCGATAAGATTATCTTGCCCTCATAATCAATATCACGGATACCGTAATTCACAGCATTTTCAACAACAGGCTGTAGAATCATACTTGGTACCCTGACCTCCAGTAACCTTTCATCAATATCCTTATAGAAGTGAATACCTCCGGAAAACCTTACATTCAGGATATAGATATAGCTGTCAACCAATTTGATTTCGTCATGTATTGTAGAATCCTGATCAAAGCTCTTCATATTGGAACGAAAGAAATCTGCCATATTCTCGATAAACAGACAGGTCTTGTCCGCACCCTCCATCATAGCAAGTTGAGCTCCGGCATTTAAGGTGTTAAATAAGAAATGGGGGTTAATCTGCGCTTGCAGATATTTTAACTGGGCATCCTTCAGATGGTTCGTCATAAGGAGCTCCTTTTCCATCATCTTGCTTTCCAGCTCCATGTTCTCTTTGATTTGAATGATATACTGATGAATGCTTACAATCATATTATTAAAGGCCTTGGTTACGACCTCTACCTCATCGGAGGAATCCACCTGTACCAGATCAACCTCGAAATTACCGCCTGCCACCTCATGGGCTACCTTCGTCAGCTTCATCAACGGGCCAGTTATACTTCTGGTAACGATAATAATAAGAAGGACATTAAAAGATGTAATGATTAATAATACAACCGTACTTATAATCTCCAGATAGCGAAGTGCAATCCGTAGTCTTTCATAATTAACCGAGTTGTACATGAACTGTTCATTATTCAGATTGTTGATGTAGGTACTGATATATTCATACATTTCGGTACCTTCTTCATAATTCACCATATACTTCTCAATGTTTCGTCCACGCTTGGCATTCACCGACTCAGCCATAATATCCAAGTAGCTCTCCGACATATTTTTGATGTTCTTCTGCATCAGAATAACATCATTATCATAGGTCACACTATTCAACTCGTTAATCAAGCTCCGATAATACTCCTCACTACGATAATAATTTTCCAAAGAATCAGAGCTCTTTGTATTCAGATATTCATAAACATAATCGTGGACATCCGTCAACGCTTCTAACAGTTCATTGAATTCTACATTGCTCCTATAAACCTCATCAATCGTTCCAATGGATTTATTGATATTGGAATACATGAACATATTAGCAAAAAATACTACAATTGAGGAGAATGCAAATACCAATACCAGTTTTCTTCGTATGGAACTCTTTCTATTCTTTTGTTTCATCGCCCTATCCTCATATTATTCATCAACTTCCTGTGCAGCATTGGCTTCAATATACTGATTTACATTGTCTTTGTTGATAACTGTTATACCTACTGAGTAGTAATCATTTACCTTATTGTTCTTACGATATTCTGCTAAAGCTTCCACACAATAAGCGCCCATAAGACTGGCATCCGTCGTCATCGTAGAGTGTATGATGTTCTTTTCGATTGCTCTGAGAATAATATCTGAGTCATAATATCCAATGATATCAATCTGTCCGACTTTATAGTAATCAACTACGGCTTGATTGGCACTAATGGTATCATCAGCGGTCAGGCATACCAGTACATCCGTCGGATTGTCCTTATCCATAATGATATTACGAATATCCTCCTCTGAGCTGAAGGCACTCTTTGTATTAATCTTAACTGCTTTTACTGTTGCTACCTGGGAGTCAATCATCTCAAGAATATTGGTATAAATCACATTCTGGCTTGCATCTTCGTCATCGTCATTTAATAACACGACAACATTACGTTTTCCTTCATCAATCAGCTCTGCCACCTGCTTACCGTAAGCCTGACCCTGGCTATAGCTGTTAATATCCACAAAGCTGATGCGCTTGCTGGTATTCGTTACGTTATGTATCTGTGCGTTATACGCGCTAGGATAGGTATCCTTAAGCAGGGTAACTACCGGAATACCTTCCTCATATGCAATATTTACCAGCTCATTAATTCTCTCATCATCATTCGGTTCCAATATAATTCCGTTAACCTTAGCTGCTATAGCAATCTCCATTAATTGATCAACCGAATAGGATACTGCTAGATTTTTCCCGAAGCGCTCTACATAGGCATCTTCCTGTTTCCCTTTTTCCAACGCTCCCTGGTAGATTTCCTCCCAAAATTCAGCATCCTTCTCCTCGGAAATCAACGCATAATGATATTTGTATTCCTGATTCAGCGTTGTCTCCGTAATACCTAGCTCTGATATTTGATATTTATAATAAGTCATACCAAGAACAATCAATATAATTCCCACTGCGATACTGCTGATCGAAGCGATTGATATCACCCGGTTTCTTTTAAATTTCTCCTGCTTCTTATCCATAACTACCTCCATATCAGCCAAATTCTAAATATATAATAGTTAACGTAGAAAACATCCTTATCTCATTTACTACGAAGCTTTTCTTTATACAAGTTCTTAATAAGTGTACTTATCGCTCTATGGTGATTGATCCACATTCCCGGATAGACAAGGAGTTCGACCTCTATGTGATCACTTCTTGATTCCTAAAACTGCAGACACAAACATGGAGGTATGAATTATGCTTTTTAACAATACATACTGTTATTAATAATTATAGCATGGGGAATGTATGATTACTATACAAAATATGTAACAACTTTACATGAAGCGAATATGTTGTTAATAGCTATATGAAAAGGAAGTGTTTCTTTGCCTATTAAAATTTTTATAGATCAAGGTCACAATCCTACCGGATATCCCAATGCCGGTGCAACTGCTAATGGGCTGGTGGAGCAGGATATTAACTATCAGGTAGGCGCATATCTTGCTGACCTGTTAAATAACGATCCCCGTTTTGAAGCTCGCTTATCAAGACCGACACCTACAACCGTCCTTGGCACCAGTAATGCTTCCAGCCTTATTGAGAGAGTTCAGTTGGCAAATGAATGGCCTGCTGATTACTTTATCAGCATACATGGAAATGCGAATGACAATCCGGCAATTAATGGTACTGAGATTTATCTTTTTCAATATGGTACTCAAGCCGAATGGTTGGCTGAAAGGATTATGGATGGTATTACAAGCGCTGTTGGTACTCGTAATAATGGCATTCGTGTGAATCCTGGCTTATATGTACTTCGCAGGACTCAAATGCCCTCATTGCTTATTGAACTAGGCTATCTGACTAACCCCTCCGATGCTGACAAACTAAGAGATAACCAATACCAATTTGCCCAAGGAATATATCAAGGTATCCTTGAATATTTCGGATTTGCTTAACGAGACAATAGAAGGCACGCATCGTTAAGTCTCTATTGTCATATAAGCCGGCAGCTATGCGATAATTACACAGTTGTCGGCTTCCAAACTATCAATTTGTACTAAAAAATCACAAATTAATTGAATAATTTTTACAATTTTAAAAACTGGGCTTTACAAATTAATGATTTTATGTTATTCTTTAGAAGTATTAAATAGTCATGTATGATCTCACATATTTTTGTAAGTCATTACACCTTTGATGACTTGCAAAAATATGTGATTTTTTTAAACATGAAATACATTAATAACATTATTTAGGAGGTAT
>JAEZKA010000041.1 GCA_023436225.1 Bacillota bacterium | reverse complement strand
CATTTGACATATTCTCACACCTAACCTCCCTCCAGTTGTGTATTGTGCGTAGACAACTGTTTGGGTATTTTTTGAATAGCACTAGAGATATTATAGCATATTTTTCAATTTCGTCAACCTATTTTTGAGGCAATATGCTTATTCTATAGATTTTGTACATTTTATTATATCATGAATATAAAACGTATTCATGATCTCTCGCTCCGTTCGCATACTTACAAGCAAGCTTGTAGTATGTTCACTACGCTTTTATTATATCATGAATATAAAACATATTCATGATCTCTCGCTCCGCTCGCATACTTACAAGCAAGCTTGCAGTATGTTCACTACGCTTTTATTGTATCATGAATATAGAACGTATTCATGATCTTCTACTATGAGGACATGCTAACAAGTTAGCATGTCCTCACTACGCTATCATTTTATCCCGATTTTTCTCTTTTGACTACTGGAAAGTATAATTACTTTCTGGCAATCCTGCTTAACTTTGTTAAATTATTTGATTTGATTGCTAAGAGCGTCCTGTGCCTTTGCTATTACTGCGTCAATACCTGCTGCATTCTTTCCGCCAGCCTGAGCCATGTTCGGTCTTCCACCGCCACCGCCGCCAACCAGTCCTGCAAGCTCTTTGATCATATTGCCTGCATGTGCGCCCTTTGCCATCGCTCCATCGGTAGCCATTGCAATCAGATTCACCTTATCCGCAGCCATAGCAGATGCTAGAAGAATAACACCTTCTCCCAGCTTCTCCTTCAATTGGTCGCCAAGATTACGAAGCTCATTCATATCAATGTCAGCAAGCTTAACTGCTAAGAGCTTAACACCCTTTACCTCAACCACCTGGTTCATAACATCGCCAAGGGAATTATTCGCCAGCTTACTCTTCAGCTTCTCATTCTCTGATTTCAGTGTTCTGATCTCCTCGAGATAGCCCTCAATTCGATTCGTTAACTGACCAGGCTCTGTCTTAGCTGCTTTTGCTGCTGTATGAAGCTCATTCTCTAGCTCCTTGTAATAGGCAAATACACCGTTTCCGGTTAAGGCTTCAATTCTTCTTACGCCGGCTGCAATTCCGGTCTCCGTTAATATTTTAAATACGGTAATTACTCCGGTATTCGCTACATGAGTACCACCGCAAAGCTCCTTACTATATTCTCCCATGGAGACAACACGAACATCATTGGCATATTTCTCTCCGAATAAGGCCATAGCGCCTTCCTTCTTTGCGTCCTCAATGTTCATAACCTTTGTGCTGACCGGAAGACCGTTCATAATCTGCTCATTAACCAGTCTTTCTACCTTCTCTAGTTCCTCTGCTGATAACGCGGAGAAATGAGTAAAGTCAAAACGCAGACGGTCTTCACTAACCATGGAGCCGGCCTGCTCTACATGAGTACCTAGAACGGTACGAAGTGCCTTCTGTAACAAATGGGTTGCACTATGATTCTTAGCGGTAGCCGATCTCTTAACGATATCTACCTCTAAGGATACCTTTTCATTCTTCTTAAAGATTCCCTTTGTAACGGTTCCGACATGGCCAATCTTACCGCCTTGAAGCTTAATCGTATCCTCAACCTCAAACTCAGCATATTCTGTGCGAATCATTCCACTGTCTGCTAACTGTCCGCCGCTGGTTGCATAGAAAGGAGTCTCTTTGACCAATATAGTACCCTTCTGTCCTGCTACTAGTTCGTCGGTCAACTCAATCTCTGTTGTTAATACGGTAATCTCTGAGGTATAGGACAAATTGTCATAACCAACAAAGGAGGAGGTAACGCTGGGATCAATCTGCTGATATACGGTTTCTTCCGCACCCATGTAATTCGTTGTGCCACGTGCATTTCTGGCAGTTACTCTCTGAACCTCCATTGCCTCACGGAAGCCCTTCTCATCTACCTCAAAGCCTTTTTCTTCTAGGATTTCCTTTGTTAAATCGATAGGGAAGCCGTAGGTATCATAAAGCTTGAATACGTCTTCACCGCAAAGTACCTTCTTGTTATTTTTTTCTAGCTCCTTCTCCATCTCAGCTAGGATGCTAAGTCCCTGATCGATTGTCTTATTAAATTTATCCTCTTCAATGGAAAGAAGCTTTAGGATATATTCCTTCTTCTCTTCTAATTCCGGATAACCATCCTTATGTTCGTTAATGACTACCTTAGCCAGTTCAGCCATAAAGTTACCTTCGATGCCGAGCAGTCTTCCATGACGAGCAGCACCACGAAGCAGACGGCGGAATACATAGCCTCTTCCTTCATTAGAAGGAATAACACCATCGGAAGCCATAAAGGTTGTGGAACGTACATGATCGGTAATCTTACGGATAGAGACATCCTTCTTCGCATCCACCTGATATTTCGTATGAGCAAGCTCACAAACCTTATCACGAATGGCTTTCATGGTATCCACATCGAAGATCGAGCTGACATCCTGAACTACAGCTGCAAGTCTCTCAAGTCCCATACCGGTATCAATATTCTTACTCTCAAGTTCTGTATAGTTGCCGTTACCATCGCCGTTAAACTGGGTAAATACATTGTTCCATACCTCAATATAACGATCGCAGTCACAGCCTACGGTACAATTCGGATTATTCTCGCAACCGTACTTCGCTCCACGGTCATAATAAATCTCAGAGCAAGGACCGCAAGGGCCTGCACCATGCTCCCAGAAGTTGTCCTTCTTACCAAAACGGAAAATTCTCTCCGGTGCAATCCCTATTTCCTTCTCCCAGATCTCGAAGGCTTCATCATCCTTCTCATATACGGAAGGATATAATCGATCCTTTTCTAATCCTACTACCTCGGTTAAGAATTCCCAGGACCAAGCGATTGCTTCATGCTTAAAGTAATCCCCGAAGGAGAAGTTACCAAGCATCTCAAAGAAGGTACCATGTCTTGCTGTCTTACCAACATTCTCAATATCACCGGTACGGATGCATTTCTGACAGGTAGCCACACGATTTCTAGGTGGTATCTCCTGACCTGTAAAATATGGCTTCAGAGGGGCCATACCGGAATTAATCAGTAATAAACTGTTATCATTATGAGGAACCAGGGGAAAGCTGTTCAGCACCAGGTGCCCCTTGCTTTCAAAGAATTCCAGAAACATTCTTCTAAGATCATTTACTCCGTAATTTTGCACGTTAATTTGCCTCCTATAATATATATCTCTAATTTCTATGAGCTAATTCTGTTGTGATATCATCCCAATCCAGATTGCATTCCGCCATTAATACCATCAAGTGATACAAATAATCCGCAATTTCATAGCGAAGCTCATCTGCACCGGGGTTCTTGGCGGCAATCGTAATCTCTGTCGCTTCTTCTCCACATTTCTTAAGGATCTTATCGATACCCTTATCAAACAGATAATTGGTATAGGAGCCTTCCTTCGGGTTCCGTCTGCGATCAAGGATCACATCATACACATCCTTAAATACATGGAAAGGATCAATATCCTTGTACTCCTTCTTCACCAGCTCCGTATAGAAGCAGCTCTTACTCCCTGTATGACAGGCAACCCCCACCTGAAGAACTTTGGCTAGTAGGGTGTCCTTATCACAATCAATGGATAATTCCTTCATATATTGGAAATGCCCGGAGGTCTCACCCTTAACCCATAATTTCTGACGACTTCTGGAGTAATACGTCATTCGTCCGGTCACAACAGTCTTATTATATGCTTCCTCGTTCATATAAGCAAGCATTAGTACCTCATTCGAGCGATAATCCTGTACCACTACAGGAAGCAATCCATTCGAATCAAGCTTGAACTCAGAGAAGTCTAAGCTGCTCTCAAAGGAATTGATCTCTATGCCTTCGGCTTTTAATGCAAGCTTTGCCTTCAATATATCTTTATTTTCAAAGAAATTTGTGGCTACTCCAGTTACATTTTGGATGGTTAAGAGACTACCGACGTCATTGCGTATTAGGCTGTCACGGATAATCACCGGAAGAGGTGATGCCTCAATCTTAGCTTTCATATTGGCAGAAAGAGCTACGTGCTTTAATAATACTTTACCAACCTTATAGTCTGCCAGGGTATGGCATAAATCTTCACCTTCTGACTCCATATAATCAATCATGTCTAATTCGACAATGATTTTATCAGAACCGAACCGATCTGATGCCTCTCTTAAAAGCTCTTTCTTACTTATTAGGGTATACTTAGTCAGGATTGCTTCCGCACCGGTATAAATTGCTTTCTTTATGTCTTCCAGCCGCTCTACGTGATAACCGATGATAAAGGGGATATCAATTTTCTTCGATAGCTCCTTGACGAGAGCTAGAAATTCCTCTCTGGACTTCTCATCCTTAGAGTAATTGTAGATTAGCAGCTCGTCAGCTCCCCCAAAAGAATACTCCTCGGCTAGCTTTAATACATTACCGGGGATTTCATTTTCCGCATTTATATAAGGGATGATTTTTTTATAAGACATGTGGACTTATACCTCCTGGAGTATTTCTCTTCTCGTATTGGTTACTTAATTCTTGATTATATATAATATTTATTCTATATTCAACCACAATTCTTGCATTTTTTCTTATATATTAAGTATAACTATATTGTTCTTAAGAAAATAAATCTATCACTAACCTATCATGACTTCTTAATTTCAAACAAATTCACTGCTTTCTTAAGATCGATTCGATTCTCATACAAGGCCTTACCAACAATTGCGCCGTATACATCAATCTCATCCAACATCTCAAGATCTTTTAAGGAGGATACCCCACCGGAGGCAATGATATCAAGACCGGTTACCTCTACCATTTCTTTGGTATGGGCAATATTGGGACCTTGCAGCATTCCATCCTTTGATATATCAGTATAAACTATTGTCTTAACTCCTAGCTTCTTCATCTCCATCGCCAATGAGACCGCCTGATAGCTGCTTACCTTCTCCCATCCCTCGATGGCTACCATACCATCCTTGGCATCAATTCCGATCACGATTTTCTTGGTGCCGAAGGTAGATATGGCCTCCTTGATAAAAGCGGGATCCTTCACCGCTTTGGTTCCAATAATCACTCTGTCAATGCCTAGGGCTAGCTTGTTATCGATGTCCTTAATCGTACGGATGCCTCCACCGACCTGTATCGGAACCTTAATCTCAGATACGATGCTTTTTATAACTTCATCATTTACCGAATGACCGACCAGTGCGCCGTCAAGGTCCACAATATGGATAAAGGAAGCTCCACAAGCTTCCCATTGTTTTGCTATTTTTAAGGGGACATCGGAATATACCAAAACATCCTGAAAACTCCCCTGTCTTAATCTTACACATTGCCCATTCTTGATATCAATTGCGGGAAATAATTTCATCATGCACCTTTGCCTTTCGCTAGTAAATATTTAGTCAATCGACCCCTTGGTGGATAATACCCCCTGGATACGTGCGTCTACACTGCAAGCCTCATCCAGTGCCTTTGCAAAGGCCTTAAAGGCTGCTTCCATAATGTGATGGTTATTACCGCCACTCAGCTGTTTGATATGTAAATTCATACCGGCGGAATAAGAGATTGCATAAAAGAACTCCTTCACCATCTCTGTTTCCATATAACCGACTTTATCAGTCGAAAACATGAGATCATAAGAAAGATAAGGACGTCCAGAAAGATCTATGGCACAAAGCACCAAGGTTTCATCCATTGGAAGAACGAAGGACCCGTATCGTTTGATTCCTTGTTTATCTCCTAAGGCGCTTTTGATAGCCTGGCCAAGTACAATTCCGGTATCTTCAATCGTATGATGAGAGTCAACATACAAATCGCCTTTCACAGCTAGCTTCATATCAAAAAAGCCATGGCGTGTAAAGCTGTCCAGCATATGATTAAAGAAGCCGATGCCAGTCTCAATCTGAGCTTTTCCGCTTCCATCAACTATGAATTCCATGCTAATCTCTGTTTCTTTGGTATTTCGGGTAATCACCGCGCTTCTGGTATTCATTCTTCTCATCCTTCCCATTTTATATAATTATACAATAAGAGCAATAAATGTCAAACTTCTTTTCTTTCTAATGTAAGAAACACAAATGTTAATTGACCCCAGCCAGGTATATAGTAAAAAGAGTTTGACAAATGTATCTGAAATCGGAGTCTTTGCATTCGTCGGTACGTAATGCAATGAAGCGAAAGTGTCTCCGATTTTGGATATATTTGTTGAACTCATATATTAAGTTTGGCTAGGGTCTGAACAGTTGCTATATATTATTCGAATCTGACTGCGATGGAATTAGCATGTGCGGTCAAATATTCTGAATTTGCGAAGGTTACAATATCCTTGTAAATCGGTTCCAAAGCCTCCTTCGAGTAGGAAATGATACTTGATTTCTTGATAAAATCATCCACACTAAGGGGTGAGAAGAACTTGGCAGTTCCGTTGGTCGGTAGAATATGATTGGGACCTGCCATATAATCTCCCAATGGCTCACTGGAATATTCACCGATGAAGATCGCTCCTGCATTCTTTATCTTCGTCATCACCATGAAAGCATCCTTCATCACGATCTCCAAGTGCTCTGAGGCGATCTCGTTAGCAGCGTCAATCGCTTCCTCCAGTGTGTCGGCAACCATAATATAGCCATAATTGTCTAAGGATTTTTGGATTATCTCACTACGGGAAAGTTCGGCAACGAACCCTGCCACCTCCTTATTTACCTGCTCAGCAAGCTCCCTGCTGGTGGTTATCAAGATAGAGGAGGCTAATTCATCATGTTCTGCTTGTGATAATAGATCGGCAGCCACATATCTCGGATTGGCCGTCTCATCGGCTAGAACCAGAATCTCGCTGGGTCCTGCAATGGAATCAATACTTACATGTCCGTATACTGCTTTTTTCGCTAAAGCTACGTAGATATTGCCGGGTCCTACAATCTTATCCACCTTCGCAATGCTTTCTGTACCATACGCAAGGGCTGCGATCGCCTGTGCACCACCCACCTTATAGATTTCGGTTACACCAGCCTCCTTAGCCGCTACCAAGGTTCCCGGATATACCTTACCATCCTTATCCGGCGGAGTTGTCATTGCGATCCTACTTACACCAGCTACTTTAGCAGGAATTACATTCATAAGTACTGAGGATGGATAGGCAGCCTTACCGCCAGGTACATAGACTCCGACTGCCGCAATCGGTGTAACCTTCTGACCAAGGATCGTACCGTTATCCGTAGTATCAAACCAGCTATACTGCTTCTGTTTGGAGTGATAGCTTTCAATATTCTTGATTGCTTTCCTAATCACATCAATTACAGAGGGATCAATCTTTTCATAAGCCTCATTAATCTCCTCTTCCGTTACCTTAAGCGTATCCTTATTAAGCTCTGCCTTATCAAAACGTCTGGTATACTCGAATAACGCTTGATCCTTGCGGCTTCTGACCTCCTTTAGAATATCGGCAACCACATCAGCATATTGTTCGTATTGATTAGGACTTCTCTTCAATAAGTCCTCTAATATATTCTTCTTTGTTTCCGCATTCAACTCGATCATTCTCATCGGTAATTCCGTCCCTTCCCTGATAGATTAATATTCTAATATGAAATATCCTGGATGATTTGATTGGTACCTCCCTACGTAGGTATTACTCCTTTTTGAAAAGGAAGCCTTCCGATCACCTTATTTACTATCCTGTAACAGTTCCTTCAAATCCTTGATCATCTTTGAGATGCGTTCATGCTCCATCTTCATGCTGACCTCATTTACTACCATTCTTGCGGAGATATTACAGATTTCCTCCAATACCTCCAATCCATTCTCACGAAGAGTGGAACCCGTCTCAACGATATCAACGATTACCTCGGATAACCCGACAATGGGTGCCAGCTCGATCGAACCATTCAGCTTAATAATCTCTACTGTTTGATGCTTCTTATTATAAAAATAATCCTTTGCGATCGTCGGATATTTGGTTGCCACCCGAATTAACTCCCCGTGCTGCAGTAATTCCTTCGCAGAAGCCGGTCCGGCTACACACATTCTGCATTTGCCTAACCCAAGGTCAACCACCTCATACATTTTACGGCCTTCCTCCAGTATGGTGTCCTTACCTACCACTCCGATATCTGCTGCACCATATTCTACATAGGTAGGAACATCATTGGCTTTGGCCAGGAAGAATTTAAGCTTAAGCTCTTCATTGACAAAGATTAACTTTCTTGAGGACTTATCCTTGATCTCCTCACAGGAGATACCGATCTTCTCTAATACCTCTAATGTATTTAATGCCAGGCGTCCCTTCGCCAGTGCAATTGTAATATATCTCATATAAAATCCATCCCTTCTTCTATCAAAGACAGCTTCAACAAGGCACTGCTACTGAAGAAATTCCTGCATTGGTGCAGCCTGTAGTGTTCCGGTAGCGATATTCAATACTTTTATTTCCTTTTCATTATCAAGAAGTAAAATACCGCCTATGTTCATCCTTTTTGCATAAGCAGTGTAGTCTTCTGTTCGAAAGCTTTTGTTCGACTTCTGTAGAATAGTATTGATGCCACCCTTTCGGAAATGGTTTGCCAAAGCAATCGCCTGCTTGCGAAAGTTTTGCTCGTATAGAATCAAGGTATCCTGTGCTTCCAGCTCTGGAAGCAGCTTCTGTCTGGATAAGGCAAGAATTAATTGGTCAATTACAATTGCCAAACCGATTGCTGTTGCCTCCTTACCAAACTGTACTACAAGCTTGTCATATCGCCCTCCGGTTACCACCGCATCACCGGTGCCATAAGTATAGGCCTTAAAGATAATTCCAGTATAGTAGTTATATTGACTAAGCATTCCCAAATCAAAGGAAATGTACTTCTCATAACCGTATTCCGACATGATATCATATAGCTTCTCCAATCGTTCAATTGCTTTAATTGCGCGTTGATTGGTAGTAAGCCCTTTCGCAAAGGACAATATATCAAGATTTCCGAAGAGCTCAGGAAGCTTTAAGAAGATTTCCTTCAGCTCTTTGCTCATCACTCTTGCCATCACGATCTCCTCTACGCCGAACATGTTCTTCTTTGAGATCAACACACGGAGCCCGGTAATTTCTTCTTCATCGATAATTCCTGCTTCTTCTATAAGAGCTCGGAAGAAATCCGCATAACCGATTTCCAGCTGGAATTCCTTTAGCCCTGATTGTAATAGACATTCAACCGTGATTGCTAGAAGCTCTGCATCTGCTTCTATACTATCATCATTCATTAGCTCTGCGCCTAAATGAGTGGCTTCCTTCAATTTTCCCTGATAGCTGGTATTATTAATAAAGGTATTCCCAATATAGCATAATCGGATCGGAAGATTTTCCTCCTTATAATACTTTGCCACACAGCGCGCGATTGAAGGAGTAATGTCCGGTCTCAGAACCAATGTATTGCCTTCCCGATCAAAGAATTTATACATATCCTTAGAGGCAACGGTTCCTCTCTCCTGACTAAATATATCAAAAAATTCAAAGCTGGGAGTCTGAATATCACGAAAGCCATGGTGCTCAAGCACATGATGGAGTTGTTGCTGCAACATTAGTTTTGTTGCACATTCCGAATTATATATATCTCTGACTCCCTCAGGTGTATGTAGTAATTTGTCCTTCATAATTAGCACCTAGCCTTTCTTTCTTATAATATGATAATTGATTGGTTTGAAACAATGGAAGTATTTGTGCGAGTAATTTATTGTCATAAATAGTACTTTAGTATGGTAACGTGATAATTCGCTACCATACTAATATGATTTTACATTATAATTTATAATCCAAATGATGTCAACCAATTTCTCTACGGTCCAGATCCATCTGAAGAGTATGTAAATAATGAACGCAGGCACCAGTTTGTAACGGTATCTGATAGGCTTCGTCCAGTTCTTCATAACGAAAGCTCTTTCTTCCACCCTGCTTCGCTCGTTCCCAAAATTCATAAAGCCGGTCGAAGCTTAGGTAGTAATATGTATCCTTTTTCTTGAAATAAATCAAAAGAAATGCGATTCCGTTCTGCATCTCGAATTCCTTCATGAATGCAATCTGATGCTCATGAACATTATTCATACTGAAGGTATCTACCGCACATTCCTTTGCATCAAAACATACTGGTATCCCTTGTACTACGCCAATATAGTCCACGGTACTCTTCTGTTCAAAATAAGCAAGGGTTATATGCCGATTTTCCTTGTCGATATTGATCGGTGTAATCGGAGTTGGTACCTTCTGAATTAACGCCAACCCCTTCTCACGGTATTTCATATTCGTAAAGTTAATCATTTCTTCCAGCATGGAGCCTCTTAAGCCCCGGGAGTTCCACGACGGCATTCCGGTACCTCCTATCCAATAATATGATAGCTCTTATTAATCATTTATACTGCCAATATACTGTAATTGATCAAATAAATCATTCTTTATCTTCTCAAATTGCTCCGGTAGCATTGCAGTAAAGCTCTTTCCGGATAGATAAGAAAGTTCTCCCTCTAGCTTAGGAAAGACCATCTGATAGGAATGAAGCAGCTGACTGGACAAATCATAATTTACTTTAAAGATATTGTTTGTCTTCTGATCCCCATATTTATAATCGCCAATGATTGGATGTGAGATACTGGCAAGATGGGCACGGATCTGATGAGATTTACCGGTAATTAATTTCACTCTAAGCAGGGTATATTTGTGTTCTGCATAAGAGACCGGTTCATATTCGGTACAGATATATTCCGAATTCTCTACCTCTACAGGATGTATTGTAACTTGATTCTTCTTTTCATCCTTACTTAGGTATCCTTCAATCCGTTCCTTCTTCTCCACTCGGCCTTTGACAATACAGAGGTAATACTTACCCAAAGAACGATCCTTTAATAATCTTGCCATCTCCTGTAGACCCAGTAAGGACTTACCGGCAATCAGAATGCCACTGGTATTGCGATCCAAACGATTGCATACCGCAGGCTTGAAGCTTATAAGCTGCTCCTTGGTTAGCTGGTTCGTGGAAAGAAGATAGGAAATAATATGCTCCACCATGGATACATCCTCTTTCTCTGCCTTCTGAGACAAGATGCCCAGTGGTTTATTCACAATCAGGAGGTGCTGATCCTCATAAATAATATCCAGGTCATGTTCTACATTAGTAGTTTGAACCTCTTCACTAAATAAGGCATAGGTCTCATCCGATAGAAATAGCTTGATTTCATCCTGCACTTCAAGCTTCTCAGAGCCATCCGCCTTCTTTCCGTTCAAGGTAATATTCTTCTTTCGAAGCATCTTGTAGATAAAGCTCTTGGGAGCCTTATTCAATAGCTTGGCAAGGAGCTTATCCAAGCGTTGTCCAGCTTCATTCTGTTGTACATTAAATTGCTTCACATTAATCCTCCACGCTTCTTATGCTCCGCGTATTGCTTCTAATTAGTAACCATAATGATATTATGTTACCTTATACCAAATACAATCATCCTATGATAGCCTAAGTACTTCGGACATAGAATGAACATAGTAATCCGATAATTTAATCTTCTCGTCCTGATCTTTTTGGGAATACTCATCATATACGGCGCATACCTTCATATTTGCATTCTTACCCGCCATAACTCCCTGTAGCACATCTTCAAATACCAGGCAATGCTCAGGTAATACTCCGAGATCCTCGGCAACCAGAAGATAGATATCCGGAGAAGGCTTTCCCTTTGCTACCTCACAGGAAGTACGAATGGAACCGAAATAATCCTCAATTCCATGCTTACGAACAATTAATTCAACTAATTCCCTGGAATTACTGGTAGCAATTCCTGCCGGTATTCCTTCCCGCTTCAAATACTGCAACAGCTCGGTAACACCTTCCTTGAGTGGAACTTCACTTTCATACTTATCCCAAGCCATCTCATTCCAGTCACTTTTAATCTGCTCCAGGCTGTCCGGTAGCTGAAAGCGCTCTTTAAAATACAATGCTGTTTCTGAAAAGCTTTTTCCTTCTATACTGCTCTGAAGCTCCGGTGGCATCTCAATCCCGAAGCGTTTCAGATACTCGATATCGATACTCCTCCACATCCACATGGAATCAACCAGTGTTCCATCCAAATCAAAAATTACTGCCTCTATATCCTTTAACATATAATCTCCATTTCTGAATTAAGCATACTTCCTAATATCTAGTATTATTATGCCATTCTTAAGTAACTGAACAGAAGGTTACTCTTATCCGGATATCGAATAAGTTCACACCCTTATCTTAAGTTCAGATAATTCCTGCTCTGTCAGCTCCCTATATTCACCCGGCTTTAGATTAGGATCTAATACAAGGGTACCCATCGATAATCTTTTCAGATAGATCACCTCTTTACCGACTGCTTCAAACATTCTCTTTACCTGATGAAATCTTCCCTCCTGGAGAGTTAATTCAATCTCCGATATATCATCCGAGCTTAGGATATTAAGAGCAGCTGGCATCGTCAGCTTCTCATCCTTGATATCAACTCCTTGTAGAAAAGCATCCTTATCCTCTTGAGTGACTCTTCCTTTCACTTTTGCATAATATACCTTATCTACATGCTTTTTTGGTGATAGAAGCCGATGAGCAAGGTCACCGTCATTGGTAATCAGAAGTAAGCCCTCCGTATCCTTATCCAATCTTCCTACCGGGAATAAGTCTTTACTCGTTCTATCCGTGATCAGGTCTAAAACCGTCTTGCTCACATTATCATTGGTGGCAGATACTACACCAGCAGGCTTATGAAGCATAATATATTGGTTCTGTACATACCCGACCAATTGGTCATCAAAGCTGACAAGATCAGCACCAACAACAACCTTACTTTCCGGTTTATTGCATACTGAATCATTCAGCTTCACTCTGCCCTTACGAATCCATTCTTTTATCT
Organism: Bacillota bacterium; assembly: GCA_023436225.1. Taxonomy (GTDB): domain Bacteria; phylum Bacillota; class Clostridia; order Lachnospirales; family Lachnospiraceae; genus Mobilitalea. The sequence goes on along the minus strand of JAEZKA010000041.1, from coordinate 74,534 downwards.
CACTTCTGGAACCAATCCCCATATCGGCCAGATACTTATCAAGACGTAACTGTCCTGCCATGCTAACCTCCTAAACCTACAAAATATCACAACCTGGAAGAACAAGGAGTTTGCACTGCTGTGCAAACTTCGCAGCTTCTTCCCAAGGATTTTTTGTTTTATAAAAAATCCTTTATTCATACTAGCCTTACAAGATACCTCTTTGCGGCATCTCATAGTCCGGAAGAACAAGGAGTTTGCGCGGGTGGGCAAACTTCGAAGCTTCTTCCCAAGGATTTTTGTTTTATAAAAAATCCTTTATTCACATTAGCCTTACAAGATACCTCTTTTCGGCATCTCAAAACCTGGAAGAACAAGGAGTTTGCCCCAATGGGCAAACTTCGCAGCTTCTTCCCAAGGATTTTTGCTTTATAAAAATCCTTTATTCACACTAGACCCATCTCCAACCGGGCAGATATTTGTTCTTATAGCTGTGCTTTGCTGCCTTTAACCATCCAAGCGGAAAATCCTCAACACAAACAAGGTACCAGCCATCCGCCAACTCTTCTTCCAGTTCGATTGATTCACATTTCAGATAACGGATCACATTAGCATCATCTATTTTTAATCTTAATTGTTTCTCGTAATCCTGCGTAGTAAGAGCAGAGGCCAATGCTTGAGAAGGCTCAAAGCGCTGTTTCTTCATCTCACCAAGGAGTAACCCCTGTCTCATGATACGAAGGCCCTTTAGATCAGGTAATCCCTCTGGGAGAAGGTATAATCGATCCTCATGTACATGAAGCAGCTCTTCCTTTACCGGGAATTTCAAATCCTTGAGGAATTCCAATGCTTCATCAGAGATGATACTTTTATTCTTTCCAGGTGAATTCTGAAGAGACGCGCTTCCTGCATTTCTGCCGGACTTACTCGGTATCTCTTTCTCAGAAGAATAAGATTTCTCAGGGATACTGGTAGTCTCCTCTGCTCTCTTATGAAGTAAGGTTATAAAATGTCCTTCCCCGTCAATCTTATGGGGCCATAACCGGATACAATTCTTTAGTTCCTCCCTACGCTCTGCAGATATCTGAGGAGGATTCGCAAGCTCCTCCAGCCAATGGGGCTTGCCTTGATCAAAGCCTTCATAGGATACCTCGTTTTCCTTTTGCCACTCCTCCTCAGGAATCGCCTTGACCACATGAAACTCCGGGCATTGCTCCATCAGATAAGCAATGGTACCTTCATTCTCCTCAGGAGAGAAGGTGCAGGTAGAATATAACATATATCCACCCGGCTTTAGCATCTTCGCCGCAAATAAAATGATTTCCTTTTGCAGCTTATTATAATAATCCACTCCGTACTGTTCCCAATTTTTCATGATTGCAGGACTCTTTCGAAACATTCCTTCACCGGAACAGGGTGCATCAATTAATATCTTATCAAAATAACCTTCAAAGTAATCTACCAGCTTATTCGGTGCCTCAGACAGCACCAATGCATTCCGTATTCCAAATAGTTCGATGTTCTTAAGTAAGGCTTTGGCTCTGGAATTACTGATATCATTCGATACCAGAATACCTTCTCCCTGCAGTCTTGCACCCAGCTCAGTGCTCTTTCCACCGGGGGCTGCGCACACATCCAGGACCTTATCACCCGGCTTGACGGGCAATAGACTCGCAGGAGTCATAGCACTCGGTTCCTGGATATAGTAAACTCCTCCGTAATAGTAAGGATGCTTTGCTGGCTGCTCCTGTGTGTCATAGTAATATCCGTTACTAACCCAGGGTATTCTTTTTATAGTAAAAGGACAGATACGTTCGAATTCTTCCGGGGTCGTTTTCAAAGTATTTACGCGTACCCCACCAAAATGAGGCTTCTCATAGCAATTCAGATACGCTTCATATTCCTCCCCCAAAAGTTTTCTCATTCTGTCCTCAAATAATTTAGGTAGATTCATTGTTTCACTCCATTTTTCATCTATAATGATAAGGCTTTCGCATAATATGTTATTATTATGCGAAAGTCTCATGTAGTCTATCGCAGGCTTTGAGCACGATAACGAGCTGAAATCAGATCCAGCTCCTTACTAAATCTCTCCAGCTCCATCTGATCACCACTCTGATAGATACGGAAGAATTCATCTTGAATTGACACTACCTCCTGCTTGTTTGCAACTTTATATAAATTCTGGATGTTCGTAAGAATGTCAGCTACTATATTAGCCTTTATGGTAAAGGAATTCTGTGCATCCATAATCTCATCTCTAACCACGCTCATCTCTCGGTCAAGGATTAAGATTGCTTCGGCAGCTGAGGTTAAGCGCTCTCTGATATGCTCCGGCATATTCTGCTTGTACTTATACTGCAGGGAATGCTCGATGGTCGCCCAAAAATTCATGGCCAGCGTTCGAATCTGTATCTCAACCTGAAGTGATTTCTTCCCCTTTAGAGTCTCCACATCATAATATACAATCAAATGATAAGAACGATAGCCGCTCTTTTTCATATTATTGATATAATCCTTCTCATTCTTAATTCTCATATCGGATCTATTCTTGATGATATCAACCACCTTATAGATATCTTCAACAAATTGACAAATAATACGGATTCCGGCGATATCGTCAATTTTCTCTTCGAAATTAGCGAGGTCCAGATTCTTCTTCTGCGCTTTTTCTAAAATACTTGAGATAGTCTTGACTCGGCCAGTCACTTGCTCAATAGGGGAATATACCCCTACATGTCGGTATTCATCAATAATATGATTAAATTTTATGATTAACTCATCAACAGCCAAGGCATAAGGATCAAGTATCTCTCTCCATAGTTGTATCTCCATTAATTACTTACCTCCTATAGAACCAATGTTATTTCCGGAAAATGCTGTACTGATTAAACCTCGTCCAAGACCAGTACCATCATTGCTAATACAGCTAAACCGGCTGTCTCTGTACGTAGAATACGTTTACCAAGTGTAATCGGGTCAATTCCTGCCTGCTTTGCATGATTGACTTCAGTCTCTTCAAAACCGCCCTCTGGACCAATAAATACTCCGACAGATTTATATTTTGAAAGGCCGTTCATAATTTCTCTGGTATTTTGCATCCCCTTTGCATTCTCATATGGAATGACATTCTTATCGAAGGTTTTAGCATAATCAACTGCTTGGGCATAGGTTTGAACCGGTTTGATGATTGGTATGATACCGCGTCCGGATTGCTTTGCAGCTCCTTCTGCGATTGCCTGCCATCGCTCCAGTTTCTTTGCTTCTTTCTTTTTATCATCTAGTTTCACTATCACTCGTTTTGTCATTACCGGAACTATTTCATACACACCAAGCTCAACCGCTTTTTGTATAATTAGCTCCATCTTATCTGATTTTGGAAGCCCCTGAAATAAGGTTATTCGCGTTCCAAGTTCCGCTTCTGTATCCTTCACTGACTGAACCAATGCAATGATCTCATTCTCAGATACCCTATCAATTATACAATAACAATCTTTTCCTTGTCCATTGCAAATTATGATTTCCTCGCCCTGCTTCATCCGAAGTACATTCTTAATATGATTAACATCAGGACCGGTAATTCGTACCGTCCGATCAATGATCTGATTCTGATTTATATAAAAACGATGCATGGTTTGCTCCTTGATTTTTCTTATTAAATGTATTAAACTGCTGTTGTCTGTAAGTATAAAAATGGTATATACGCCCAAAGCTATTATATACCAATAAGAACATATGTTCAACACCTTTTTAATCTACTTTTCAGTATTTACTATGCAATTATCATATTAATTTTTAATCCTATCGTATACTGACTTTATCAAAACAGTAAAATGTTTCAAGCTTTATCTTGGAGATTCACTCCCCAAAATAACCTTGATACAGAAGGGAGATTACTATGAATGAGAATTTGAACGGTATTATTATAACAGGCTTCATATTACTGCTAATAATCGGATTAGGAGTTGTATTACGCTCGGGAAGAGGTGCTTTTCTTATATCCGGATATAATATGCTGTCACAGGAGCAAAAAGCAAAATACGACGAAAAGGCTCTCTGTCGCTTTGTAGGAAATATGCTTTTTGTTATTGCTATATTTTTAGTTTTTGCTGTGATAGGTGGAATTTATGAGGTGATCTGGTTAATTACTCTTTCAACTACAGCTATCTTCGTCTTTACCATAGGTTGTCTAATCTATGCGAATACGAAAAATCGATTTAAAAGAAAGTAAACAATACCTTTTAAAGCATTATCTTATAAAATCATGAAACATTTCTTTCTTAATTATCGTCTATTAATTAAAATAGACCACTATTTTGGGCACTATGTGAATCATGAATATCTTCTAGTCAAGTACCCACGAATAACAAAATAAGAAAGAGGGATTTTATGAAAAGAGTAATTTATATGGTACTTACATTGGTTTCCGCCTTGAGTCTTGGAGGCTGCTCTTCTGCAATGACCACAAAGGATCTAACAATGATTGAAGAAGCAGAGAATCAGGAGACAGACCATGCATCCTCCGCATTAACCACCGAAATCAGTTACAAAATATCGCCTACCGCTATGCTGGAAACCACAATAATATAACATCCTTTATCATAACATTGATCTATAATACGCTAAATCTCCCGGTCGTATTCTGTGATACTTCCGGGAGTATTTTAACGATAAAGGCAGTGCCTATATCGATTCTGTCATTAAATTAATAGTAGTCGAGGCCTTTACTTTTGGGCGACAAATGAAACCCAGTCTCCCATTTTATTTACTTCCAATATCGAAAAATGATTCTTAAGAAGTGCTGCCCTCACCGCTTCCTCTTTCATATATATAATTCCGGAGCTGATGAATATTCCTCCGTCCTTCAGATTCTCTCCGATCACATCGGATAAGGGTATGATAACATCCGCTAATATATTAGCTACTACCATATCAAATTTCCCTCTGCCTATTTCAGTTCGGATTCCATCGTCATCAATTATGTTCCCGGTAATAAAGCTCAGCTTATCAGTCTCAACTTCCAATTGGTTCACTTCGGCATTCTCTATTGCAGAATTCGTTGCATTAGGATCAATATCTATCCCAAGCACTTCCTTGGCACCAAGTTTCTTCGCAAGAATGGAAAGAATACCGCTACCGCTACCCGCATCCAAAACAACAGACTCAGGCTTCATATACTGCTTCATTCCGATGATACACAGCTTCGTCGTCTCATGAGATCCAGTTCCAAAGGAGGTACCGGGATCAATCTCAATAATCAAATCCCCTTCCTTCTGATCGGTCAGTTCCTCCCAAGTAGGTTTGATGACAATCGTATCATCAACACGGAAGGGTTTAAAAAATTCCTTCCAATTATTGATCCAATCCTTATCTTCCGTCTGTGAAACCTCAATTTTCCCTGTTCCAATATTGGTATAGGCAGATAGTTCTTCAAGCCCTGCGTTTACCTTGCTGATCAAAGCATCAATATCTTCCTCTAGCTCCACATAAAAGCTGACCTGAGCAGTCCCATCATCCTCCGATAGTTCCGGTAAGATATCAATAAACATCTGCTTCCTTTCTTCTTCCGTAATCGGAACATTGTCGCTGATCTCTATACCGGCAATTCCTAAGTCATTTAACATATCACTGACCAAGTCGACTGCTTCTGTTGTTGTATCTAATGTGAATTTAGTCCACTTCATTGTGTATCCCTTTCCATCGCATGCAAAAGATAATTGCATACGCCTTTTTGTTTGCTCCAATGGCGCAACCAGTAGTAGAGTGAAGGTACTCCTTCACACTATTTAAACATCTACCCTTTGTGTTAGTTTGTGCCGAGTGTGTTTTTTACACTCTGGTTACGCAGGCACAAACTTGGAAGTGTGAATTATGCTTTTCAATAATTCGCACTATTTCCAGAACTTCTTCTTACCCTTTTCATTCTCCTCTGCACGCTCTGTTTTACCAGTCATTGCATCATCGAACTTTTTCAAGAGCTCCTTCTGTTCTGAGTTAAGATTAGTAGGTACCTGAACCACCAGGGTTACGTAATGATCACCGCGAACCGCTTTATTTCTTAGACTAGGAACACCTTTTTCTCTCAGGCGAACCTTCGTATCTGTTTGTGTTCCAGCTTTTACGTTATAGATTACCTCTCCGTCTACGGTACTGATCTTAATATCTCCGCCAAGTACTGCTGTTGCATAAGAAATTGGAGCGGTAGAGAAGATGTCGTAATCCTGTCTCTGGAATATAGGATGTCTGCTCACCTCAACCTCTACTAAGAGATCCCCTCTCGGACCACCATTGGTACCCGGTTCACCTTTACTGCGAATTCGAACACTTTGACCACTATCAATTCCAGCAGGGATGGAAACCTTAATTTTCTTCTTGCTGCTGATATATCCTGTACCATAGCAATCAGCACATTTATCCTTAATAATCTTTCCGGTGCCCTTACAATCCGGACATGTCTGCACATTACGTACCATACCGAATAAGGATTGCTGTGTATATACTACCTGACCTTTACCACCACATTTTTGGCAGGTATCTGCTGTGGTTCCCGGCTTGGCACCGGTACCATGACAGGTTGCACAATCATCCTTTAGTGTAAGATCCAGTTCCTTCTCTGTACCAAAAACTGCTTCTTCAAAGGTGATTCTGACGGCAGTACGAAGGTTCGCCCCTTGCATAGGTCCATTATTGGTACGTCTGCTTCTGCCTCCGAACAGATCGCCAAAGATATCACCAAAGATGTCACCCATATCCATGGAACTGAAATCAAACCCACCGGCACCTCCACCGGCTCCTCCGTCAAAGGCCGCGTGTCCGAATTGATCATATTGCCTACGTTTATCAGCATCACTTAAAACGGCATAAGCCTCAGAAGCCTCTTTAAATTTTGCTTCCGCTGCTTTATCCCCTGGATTTGTGTCCGGGTGGTATTTCTTTGCAAGTTGTCTATATGCTTTTTTTAGTTCGTCATCCGTCGCAGTCCTACTGACACCTAAGACCTCATAATAATCACGTTTATCCGCCATTGTTCTCTTCACCTTTCATAGCTATGCATTATATCGGTCAGGAAACTTATCTATTTCCTTCCTATGTTAATCGCAAATAGGCAGTCAGTGCTGACCGCCATAATGCCATCTATTTTAATTCACCTACCAGGAAGAATGATTTTTATCGATATTGATCATTCTTCCCAGAAAGGTTTCATCCGTTTTGTACATGGTTGATCAGGAAGTGAACCGATTATACCTCGCGGTAATCTCCGTCAACTACATCATCACCATAATTTCCACCGGTAGAACCACCTGCCTGACCACCGTCAAAGCCTGCTCCTGACATATCAGGACCTGCTCCGGCAGCACCGCTCTGCTCATATAATTTAGCAAATAAAGCCTGTGCATCCTCCATTAATTTATCCTTAGCTGCTTTAATATCTGCAACTTCACCTTCACTCATAACCTCAGGATTGGATTTCTCGATTAATTCCTTCAGTCTTGCAAGGTCAGCTTCTACCGTAGACTTTGCAGCTGCATCAATCTTATCACCAACCTCTGAAAGTGCCTTCTCAGTCTGGAATACCATTGAATCTGCATCATTTCTAACATCAACTGCTTCTTTACGGAGCTTATCCTGAGCCTCGTATTCAGCAGCTTCTCTTACTGCCTTGTCGATATCTGTATCTGATAAATTGGAGCTAGCTGTAATTGTAATGTGCTGCTCTCTGCCGGTTCCAAGATCCTTTGCAGATACATTTACAATACCGTTTGCATCAATATCAAAGGTAACTTCGATCTGAGGAACTCCTCTTCTTGCCGGCGGAATACCATCCAGACGGAATTGGCCAAGACTCTTATTGTCCTTCGCAAATTGTCTCTCACCCTGTACAACATTGATATCAACAGCGGTCTGATTGTCAGCTGCAGTGGAGAATATCTGGCTCTTCTTGGTCGGAATGGTTGTATTTCTCTCGATTAATCTAGTAGCAACACCACCTAAGGTCTCGATAGAAAGGGACAACGGAGTTACGTCAAGAAGAAGGATATCTCCTGCACCTGCATCGCCTGCCAGCTTACCACCCTGAATGGAAGCACCAATTGCAACACACTCATCCGGGTTCAAAGTCTTGGAAGGCTCCTGATTGGTTAATTGTCTTACTTTATCCTGAACAGCAGGGATTCTTGTTGAACCACCTACCAATAATACTTTCTTGATATCGGAAGGAGTAAGACCTGCATCACGAAGTGCATTCTGTACCGGAACTATGGTTCTCTCTACCAGGTCATGTGTTAATTCATCAAATTTAGCACGGGTTAAATTCATATCAAAGTGCTTCGGTCCTTCAGAAGTAGCTGTGATGAAAGGAAGATTGATATTTGTGGTTGTAGCTGAGGATAATTCTTTCTTAGCCTTCTCTGCAGCTTCCCTTAATCTCTGAAGTGCCATCTTATCGGTTGATAAGTCAACACCATCAGACTTCTTAAATTCATCGATCATATATCTGGTTACTCTCTCATCGAAGTCATCTCCACCAAGTCTGTTATCACCGGAGGTTGCAAGTACTTCAATAACACCGTCACCGATATCGATTATGGATACGTCGAAGGTACCACCACCTAAGTCATAAACCATAATCTTCTGCTCATGCTCATTATCAAGACCGTAGGATAAAGCAGCTGCGGTAGGCTCGTTGATAATTCTCTTAACATCTAAACCTGCAATTTTTCCTGCGTCCTTGGTTGCCTGTCTTTGAGCATCATTGAAGTATGCAGGTACCGTAATAACCGCTTCTGTAACCTTTTCTCCTAAATAGCTTTCTGCATCTGCTTTCAGCTTCTGTAAAACCATTGCTGAGATTTCCTGGGGGGAATATCTCTTGTCATCAATCTTTACTCTAAAATCCGTACCCATATGTCTCTTAATAGAAGAGATTGTTTTATCGGAATTAGTAACCGCCTGACGCTTTGCAGGCTCACCAACGAGACGTTCTCCTGTCTTTGTAAATGCAACAACGCTTGGTGTTGTTCTTGCACCCTCTGTATTAGCTATAACAACCGGCTTTCCGCCTTCCATAACAGCAACACATGAATTTGTTGTACCTAAGTCAATACCTATAATTTTACCCATGTTTATTTTCCTCCTTAATAGAATTATAAATTTTAGTTAGACTTGCTTAGGAGGAAATGTCCTCCTTAAATTAATTGAAATTCATCACTGTCTACATTAGGAGGAATTGTTCCTCCCTTAATACTTGATTAATTAACTACCTTAACCATGCTGTGACGGACTACCATATCCTTATACATATAACCCTTTTGGAATTCGTCGGATACGATGTTCTCTTCTAAGCTTTCATCTTCGCCATGCATAACTGCATTGTGAAGATTAGGATCAAAGTTTTTACCTACGGCATCAATCGGCTTTACCCCGATTTCATCCATTGCGGTTAACAGCTGACGATAGATCATTTCAATCCCTTGTGCAAAACCGCTCTCTTTCTCTTTCTCGGTTATGGTACCGAAGCCTCTTTCAAAATTATCAATGATAGGGAGCATCTTTTCGATAAAGCTTTTGATACCCATATCATACATCGCAGCCTTTTCCTTCTCAGAGCGTTTGCGGTAATTATCAAACTCCGCCATCGTTCTCATCAGTCGATCTGTAAGCTCCTCGATCTTCTCATCCTTAGCGGCTATTTCCTTCGATTTGGAATTCTTAAAGAATGTCTTACCGGCTTTATCTGCCTTTACTGGCGTCTCAGCCTCATTTGTCTCTTCACTTCCTGTTTCCTGTGTATCACAGGCAGTTTCATCAAGATTTACATCCTCAATCATTTGCTCATTCTGATCATCTATATTCTGATCCTTTGCATCTGTCGACTTATTGTTCATTCCTTTCTCCTTCTCCATGGCAGCTTTCATAATTTCTATTGCTTTATCCATATCCTCCAAGTGTTGATTACCACCTTTCTTCATACCTTCTTAATTTAATGGAAGATATGTTGTTAAGTTTTCTTCTTGAAGATATCATCTAATTGTACCATCAGTGATTGCAAAGTGCTAACCACCTTCTGGTAATCCATTCTCTTCGGTCCGATAATTCCAACCTTTCCATAGACACCTTCTTCAATTTCATAAGTTGCAGTTACAACGGAACACTCCTTCATGGCTTCCACCGATGTCTCGTCACCGATATAAACCTGAATTCCACGGTTCTCTTCATCCTCCATCTTATCTTGGATTAATTCGGTAAGGGCTTTCTTCTCTTCCAAAGTATATAGAATCTCACAGGCTTTTTCCTTATCGCTAAGCTCTGGATATCGTAAGATGTTGGTAGCTCCTGATGTAAATATCTCAATGTCTTCTTCCTCTGTAACCGCCTGCATTACAGCATCCAATATATCATTTACAAGGTTTCTGTATTCTCCTGCCTGTTCTTTCATCTGAGAGATTACAGGGAGATTGATTTCACCAAGGTCTAAACCATTCAAAAATGTATTAATGATTATATTAAGCTTTAGAAGTGTTTCCTTATCTAAGGATGTTGTTAATTGAATAATTTTATTCTTAACAATATTTCGTTCAAAAACGATTACGGCTAATAATTGTTTCTCATCCACCTCTGTCAGCTGAATAAACTTAACCTTCTTCTTGTATTGAGGTGTGGATACCATCGTTGTATAATGAGTATTCACCGCAAGAAGCTTTGCCACCTGTTGCAACAGGCTCTCTAATCGATCAGCCTTTTGTATTAGCAGCTCCTTCATATCTTCGACTTCCTGAGTCTTATCCTGTAAAAGCATATCAACATATAACCGATATCCCTTATCCGAAGGAATACGTCCAGCAGAGGTATATGGCTGGACAATGTAACCCAGCTCTTCGAGATCTGACATTTCATTACGTATGGTGGCGGAGCTTAAATTAAGATCCGTATACTTAGAAATCGTTCGGGAACCAACCGGTTCTCCTGATTCCAGATAATTACGAATGATAGCCTGCAAAATTTTTAATTTTCTTTCATCCAATTGTTGCATGATCTACCTCCATCCATCGTAAATTGATAGCAGCGATTCGTTTTTTAATCTCTGTTAGCACTCAACTCGATAGAGTGCTAACATCTATAAATAAAATATCACTATCATTTTCTTTTGTCAAGGATATTTTAGAATTTAATTATTAAAATATGGTAAGAAAATCACTGAAAATTACCCACAGATAAATACGAAGGCTAATTATATGGTTACCAGATCAGCCTTATTATTATGAATTTCAATTAAGGTTGCAACGAAATACTATCCTAAGATTATCGATTATTAATTCAATAAAAACTCGGATAGAACAGCGTTACTGACGTCAATTCCATATTCGGTCAGTCTGATCTGATCCTCTACTTTTTCAACCAAATTCTGTTCTTCCAATTTTAATAACAAATCACCATATATTGTTTCAATATTCTTTCCAAAGCGTTGAAAAAAGAACTCTTTATTTATACCTTCACATCTGCGCAATCCCAGAAACATGAATTCTTCCATCTGTTCTTCGTAGGTCAGCTGTTTCATGTCTCTACGAATTCCAAGTCTATCCTCATCCATTGTAAAGCTCTCCAGATGCTTCGATTCGCCGCTTCCTTGCTTTTTATACTCCATCCTATTGCCATTTATTTGGTCGATATATTGTTTTATATCCATTACATTTGAAAATCTTGTACCATTTAATAAGGATGCTGCACCTAAGCCTATGCCTAAATATTCCGTACCAATCCAATAAGAGTTATTATGCCTGCACTCATGATTCGCTTTTGCATAATTCGATATCTCATATCGGTAGTAACCATAGCTCTCTAGCACTTCCTTTGTTCTATAATAAATCTGCCGGTCGGTTTTTTCATCTGGGAGTTCCTTCTCGAAAGGCGCTCCAGGCTTATATCGTTCATAGAATCCGGTACCCTCTTCGATAATCAGACTGTATGCTGAGATATGCTCGGGCTCCAGCTCAGCAATCGTGCGAAGGGTACGCTCCCAGGAATCTACCGTCTGTCCCGGTAAGGCTGACATCAGATCTATATTAATATTACAAAAGCCAATCTCTCTGGCAAGTCTATAGTTTTGTAGAAAATCATCGTAGCAATGAATTCTTCCAAGTCGCTGTAACTCTATATTATCCGTTGATTGAAGCCCAAAACTGATTCGATTGATGCCGGCTTTTTGATAGCCCATAAGCTTTTCTTTTGTTATGGTACCGGGATTTACCTCAATCGTTGCTTCCAGCTCCTCTTCTTTGATGCAGAAGGTATTCCTCAGCCCTGTCATAATACTTATGATATAAGACTCTGGGATACAGGAGGGTGTTCCCCCTCCAAAGAATATGGTTGGCACCACATATGCTGAGGTTTTGCCCTGATAACTTTCAATCTCCGTCATTAAGGCTTCAACATATTCTCTTTTCATAGCTTCAGTCCCTGGCGCGGATAGGAAATCACAGTATTCACATTTTTTCTCGCAGAAAGGGATATGAATATATAAGCCAAGTTCTCTTCTTTGTACACCATTCTTTCGTTGATCATCGTTTTTAGCAATAATATCAATCCGTCCCATTTCCAAAGCGAATCACCTTTCCCTTTCTCCAAACTGTAAAGCTTAGCTATAAGAAAAAGCTGTTCTACTTACTCTTACAGTCCTGATGTAAGATAATTAGAACAGCTTGTCCAAATATTAACTAATCTTCATCCAACTTCAGTACACTCATGAAGGCCTTTTGAGGAATTTCTACATTGCCGACCTGGCGCATTCTCTTCTTGCCTTCCTTTTGTTTCTCCAGAAGCTTCTTCTTTCTTGTGATATCACCACCGTAGCATTTCGCAAGAACGTCTTTTCTCATCGCCTTTACTGTCTCTCTGGCAATAATCTTGCTTCCGATGGCTGCCTGAATCGGGATCTCAAAGAGCTGTCTCGGGATCTCCTCTTTCAGCTTTTCACACATTCTTCTTCCTCGTTCATATGCGCTTTCTGCATGAACGATAAAGGTCAACGCATCCACTTCTTCTTTGTTAATTAAAATATCCAGCTTCACTAGCTCGGATTGTACATAGCCCTTCAGCTCATAATCAAAGGATGCATAGCCTCTTGATCGGGATTTTAACGCATCAAAGAAATCATAGATAATCTCATTCAAGGGTAATTCATATTTTAACAATGCCCTTGTTGTCTCCATATATTCCATGCCAAGATATACACCACGACGCTCCTGACACAGGCTCATGATGGAACCAACAAACTCTGTTGTAACCATTATCTCTGCAGAAACCATCGGTTCCTCCAGGTATTCAATCTCTGAGGGGTCCGGAAGATTGGTAGGATTGGTGATATCAAATACTTCTCCGTTATGCTTATGAACCTTATAGACAACACTTGGTGCCGTCGTTACCAGATCCAGGTTATACTCACGCTCCAGTCGTTCCTGAATAATCTCCAAGTGTAACAATCCAAGGAAACCGCATCGGAAACCAAAGCCCAAAGCAACCGAGGTCTCTGGTTCAAATTGCAGAGAAGCATCATTAAGCTGAAGCTTTTCTAATGCATCTCTCAAATCCGGATATTTAGCACCATCGGCCGGGTACATACCACAGAACACCATCGGATTCACCTTTTTGTATCCGGGCAAGGGATTGGCACAAGGCCTTTTATTATCTGTAACTGTATCACCTACACGGGTGTCTTTCACGTTCTTAAGACTGGCAGCCATATATCCAACCATACCCGCACTTAATTCGTCTACCGGTATGAATTGTCCAGGTCCGAAAATTCCAAGCTCTACAACGTCTGCAGTAGCACCGGTTGCCATCATACGAAGCTCTGTGCCTTTTTTTACTTTTCCTTCTTTGATTCGGCAGAAGACAATTACTCCCTTATAGGGATCATATACCGAGTCAAAAATAAGTGCCTGTAGAGGTGCCTCTGGGTCACCCTTTGGTGGTGGAAGCTTCTCTACGATCTGCTCCAGAACCTGATCGATGTTGGTACCCATCTTAGCAGAAATCAACGGCGCATCTTGCGCTTCCAGTCCAATCACATCTTCTATCTCGGATATGACACGTTGTGGATCCGCACTTGGTAAGTCGATTTTATTAATAACCGGCATGATATCCAAGTTATGATCCAAAGCCAGGTATACGTTTGCTAAGGTTTGGGCTTCAATACCTTGTGCAGCATCGACAACAAGTATAGCACCCTCACAAGCTGCAAGACTTCTTGATACCTCATAATTAAAATCCACATGTCCCGGGGTATCAATTAAATTGAAGATATATTCCTCTCCATTCTTCGCCTTATAGACCGTACGTACGGTTTGTGCTTTTATCGTAATGCCTCTCTCTCGTTCTAGATCCATATTATCCAGAACCTGTGCTTGCATTTCACGGCTGGTAAGAAGTCCTGTCTTCTCAATGATACGATCCGCCAGTGTCGATTTTCCATGATCTATATGAGCGATAATACAAAAATTTCTAATTTTACTTTGATCTAAAGACATGTTCATCCTCCTGTAATAGCCCTTCTCCGTATATAGAACCCAATTCATTACACGGCAAAAGCATACTTGTGATGATTATATCACATAGTTTTTCTTGTCGCAAGAAAATCCATCTGAATCATTTTCGCTAGTTCCATTTGAATAAGTTTGTGCCGAGGAAGACGCAGGCACAAACAATTCATACTCCATCTTTGATATAGTTCAAAGCCTGGAAGAACAAGGAGTTCGTTCCAATGGACGAACTTCGCAGCTTCTTCCCATGTGAATTGTTCTTCACATTTTTCACACTATTTGCCTTGTAATACATCGTTTAACACTTCTGCAAAGGGCACCATTGCGTTTTTTGCAGATTGAAGGCTATTCTTATCAGTTCCCAGTTCCATCAAAATACTTTTCTTTCGTACATGCATATTATATCTCCAGCACTGCAGATAGTTTTTATAAAATAGTCCAGGGTATAAATCAATACCCTTTAGTTGAAGCTGAAGGCTAAAGGCTAGGTTATCCTGTAGATTAGGATTGTCCAGATGAGTAATCGGGCCATTTTCATCACGGCTAAGACCGTTAAACAGCATGATTTGAGCTGTCTCTTCCCCATCGATAAGGGTGGATCTTTTTGCTGCACCGTCCCTATGTAGATCGATTACAACCTCAATTGTAGGATTCTCCTCTAGGATCTTCGTAATTCCGTCTAATGCTTTATTATAAGCCTTATTACGATCCAGCTGACCATCGATAATATCATATGTTGATGTGTCATGCAATACATTATAGCCATAACGATCCTTAAGAATCTGTTCTAGATAACTTCCAACACCAACTACCGTATCGGACGCTTCCTTATCTCTGCTGTCAGAGTAGGTTTCCTGGGAATGGGTGTGATAAATCAGAATCTGAGGTGCATCATTTGACTGTTTCAGCTTCATATCCTTAGCTAACAGCTCCTCCGCATTGAATAAATCCTCCGTTACCTTAGTTGATGAATCAACAATATAAAAGTTCCGGACGAGAAAATTCAAATCCTTCAACTGTTCCATTGTATAATCTACAACATTACCGGGACTGGAGGTCTCGATTACTTCATTCTCCTCCTTTTCCCTAATCGGTATTTCCCCCTTAGAATATCCCATCTCCAGCCGTCCCTCAGAAAAATCCAGATCTCTGCCCATTGCATCGAAATATTGATATGCTTGTTCATTATATATGGCACCGTTTGTCAGGATGTATTCCTTGCTTAATAATTTCGTATCCAATGCATATGTCTTTATATTCGATAGCACAGGTACTAGAGAGGCATCCTCAATGGCTTCCCCTGAATTCCCGTCCCTATTTGTAGCTTCTTCTATCCGTTCTAAATCTGAATTCATAACCGTTTTACTGGTAACTCCTTCCTTACGATCATCCAATATATAATCCTCATTCAGGGAATATTCCTTTGCTTTTGCCATGAGCTTTGACTTATCCTGGATGAAATATTGAACAGAGAAAGGATTCTCAATAAAAGAGAACGGAAAGGGGGCTTCCTCCTCTTGTTTTGCAGTTGTATAACCGACGATAGGAGACCCCGTTTCCATTACTTTATTACCAATATAATATATCACAGCATTCTTATAACTTACCTCAGCTTGACCAATTTCTTCCGAAAATGATATGGCTGCAAAACGTATTAATAGATAAACAGAACCTATGATAATTAAAGACCAAAGAATAATATAAATATTGAACCGTTTACCGGTATACTTCTTCCTATTTGACATATGAAGCTGATTGTTATTCATGCCTGCCTCCCGCCTGATTAAAGCGGCTTACACCTTAAGCCTGATTCATTATATTTCAGATAAGAGCCAAATATGCCCCTACTTTTTATGGGCTTACACAGTCTGTGCAAAGCAGGAATTTAACGCTTCCGATATGGTGTAGCTGATTCGTTTTACAGCTTCATCAATATTCTTTGGTGTAACAAACATATTTTCAATTTGTTGCTCACGAATCTCATCAATAAATTGATTGATATCATCCTCGTCAAAGCCGCTTTTCTCCATATACTTGGTTAAGGTATCCGCAACAATTGTTGCCGCATCCACTACAGTCGGAACTCCGATTGCAATTACCTTGGTCCCGAGGCTTTCTTCATTCAAGGCTTTTCTGTTATTACCTATTCCAGAGCCTGGGCTAATACCGGTATCCGTCAACTGTACTGTTGTATTCACCCTACTTACACTTCTGGAAGCAAGAGCATCTATGACGATAATTAGCTTCGGTTTTGTCTCCTTCATAATTCCTTTAATTATCTCCAAAGTTTCCATTCCCGTCTGAGCCATTACTCCCGGAGAAATAGCACTGACACTGCCAAGGTGATTCTTTTCCTTAAATTCCTTACCATATTCACGAATTAAGTGTCTGGTTATGAATAAATTATCTACAACCTGCGGTCCAAGTGCATCCGGTGTAACCTCACGGTTCCCAAGACCTACCACCAATATTTCTTCCCTTTTGAGGTTTCCGGCAAGATTCCTCAGTTGCTTGGCAATTTCTTCTGAAGCCGGCTTATAATAATCCTCATTTGACTTATTAATCTCCGGTGCTTCTATCGTTATATAAGAACCGATTGGTTTTTGCATCGCCCTCGCACCCTTATCATCTTTAATCTCAACTACCGAAACCCTTATATTATTTGCTTCGTCAAAATTCTCAGTTAACACAACCCCACTAATCTCAACATCATCCTGTGGGAAGCTTTCTCTCATCTCTAGCGCCAAGTCTGTCCTAATCTTATTATTCACGTTATTGTTCCTCCGAATCCAACTTATTCTTATTAGCATAATCAAGAAATCACTAATTATACTTCGATTATCTCAACCAAGCATACCCTCGGGTGAAAATAAAAATATCACATCACTCTCTATATTTTTTTGCAAAGTTATGAAAATTATGTATTGACATAATAAATCGGATGGACTACTATATAATAGTATGTTTCCATTAGAGCGTCCGTGTCCGGATTTAATGAAACAAAGTAATCGAACAACCAAATCCAAGCTTGCATCTCACTCTCAATTTGGTGTACTTGGCGCTGTGGTTGATAATTAAATTTATATTTGGAGGTGTACGAATTGGCTAACATTAAATCTGCTAAGAAGAGAATTTTAGTAAATGAGACTAAGGCTGCAAGAAATAAGCAAATTAAGTCCAAGGTTAAGACTATGATTAAGAAAGTAGATGCTGCTGTTGCTGCTGGTGACAAGAATCTTGCAGCTACTAGCTTAGTTGAAGCAGTTTCCGAGATCGATAAGGCTTGCTCAAAAGGCGTTTATCATAAGAATACAGCTTCTAGAAAAGTATCTCGCTTATCCAAGGCTATCAATAATATTGCGTAATTAAGACTAATAAGGCTGCCCAATTGGGCAGCCTTATTTTTGTAATTAATATATCCCGTTCCTCTGTACCTCAATATAGCTAAGTACTAAATTAACAGCATCAAATCGTGTTACGTTACTCTTCGGATTGAATTTATTCTCATTGTTCGCTTTCATCAAGCCATAACCCTTCGCTAACGCAACGGCACCAAGATACTTCTCATCAATGCTTCCTTCGTCCGTATAACCGGTCTTATAGATATCTCTTAAATCAGCCTGCTTCTCGAGGCCAAGCTTAACAATAAAGGCTCGGGCGATCTCTTCTCTGGTGATTAGTGAGGTATTTGTCTGTGTGGTTGCATTATTCGGATAAGAGTAAGCATAACCAATCTTATTTAACAGCTCATCGACCTCTCCCTCCGTAATCTGCTGATTCGGTAGAAAATTCTCTCCTTCGAAACCAATATTCATATCTGCAAGAAGCAATATATTACGATAGGTCGTCTCATCCTTGATATCCAGATAGGTATACGGTTTTACTTCCTTATATACTTTTCCCGAACCATCTAATTGTTCTCCAGTAAAGGGAGAGATATAGCTGGGATTTATGTCAGGATGATAAACCAATCGAACTTCGTATTCTACCTTTACTAATTTGTCATTCTCTAATTCTTTGGTCTTCTTTGTATCATCATACTTCGTGATCTGATTGATCTCATACTTCAGTTCATAGCCATCCTTGCTCAGGTATGAATCCATTGCCTTATCCGCTGTCATAGCTCCCTTTGGTGATTCGAATTCAATATTCTCATCCCAATTGGAATGAAAGGAGTAAATCTTGCCTGTGACACCATCCACTGAGCCATATAAATTATTGTAAGGATACTCGATACTCTGATGCACACGATTATACTGATACTGGTAGCCTCCGTAAACCGGCGTTTCGTTCTTATAATAAACTACATAATCATTATTCGTCTCAACCAAAACAGAATTGGTGAAACGGTCATTTGCCTGCTTCTTCATAAACTTCTCAAGAATATTCTTCGCAGCCTTCTGATCAAAAGGTACCTTCACATTCTGCCATTTCTTATTGATCTCATCATAATAGCTTTTTACACTTGCATTAAAGCTCAATATCTTACCAGTCACCGCATCAATTGTAGCATATGCATTACCTCTGTAATAGCTCTTATCCTTCTCATAATCAATCTCCCTAGGATCACTTAAGCTAATGTTCCATATATAGGAGGCTTTACCATTGTTGTCAATCTTGCTTAGGTTTGAAGAAACAGCGGTCAGGTTCTTATCAATATACAAGGAGGAGTCTCCGGTAATCGTCTTGATAGCCTTTTCCTTCGAGATGATACCCTTTAATTCCTTAACCTTCTCCATCTCCTCATCAGTCAATTGAATACCGCCATAGCCTGCAGCACTTTCATTTGCCGCGGAATCCTTTGCAAAATCCATTCTAACATTCGTATTAACCCATTCTGACTTTGCCAGATATACTTTACCGGTTTTTGCATCAACCGAGATATAGGACTGAGTAGGCTCATATACCAGAAAAGCCTTTTTCTGTGTATTCCCCTTCTCATCATAAATCCTATAATAGTCGGAACGATATACCAATTTCATCTTCATGTTGTTTTTAATCAGTTTGGTTGCTTCATCCTTAGTGATTTTCGCTTCAGAGGAAGGAACCTTTGCATCATACAACCAATTAGCATAAAAAGCGTTCACCTTACCGGTGATACTATTTACATAGACCTGTACATTATTATCCGGGAATATAATTCCCTTTTCTTTTCTTTGATAATGATATACGTAATTCATACTATAAACACCATCAAATTGTGAATCAACCATATCGACCTGATTTGCTATCTCAGGAGCAACCTTAGCGACGAAATCATCTGCCGTCTTTCTCAGCTCTTTCTTCAAATAGCTCGAGATTCCGGTCTGTTTCTTACCATTATCATTCTGATAAAAGCTAGTGATATGATTATCAGCATCACAGCTAACAGTAATATTCTCATTACCATCCTTTGTTCTCCAGGTCATCGTCCAACTCGCAGCAGAATAAACAGTAGCATCATTGAAATAATAATCAAACTCTGTAAATTCCACCGGAATTGTAATTTTTGCTTTCACTGACTTGATTGCAACCTCGAGAGCAGCCTGAGAAGGCGTAAATGAGCTACCTACCAGCCCCCCTTTCATAATACTGATTGGGGCATCAGACGAGGCAGTATCTACCGCAATGGCCCTCTCTGTCACTGCCGTCACATTCATCGATACCGATGAGGATAAAATAACACCGCTTAACATAATCACAAACAATCTTCTCATATTGACCCATCCTTTCATCAAAACCTGCAATCTTGAACCATAGGCTAAATATTATGAAAAATCTTATTACCGATCCTCTTGTATCAGGAGTATCTTGTTGGTAATACATTACAATAGAAAGCTTACGAAGAGTGCTTTTGATTGGTTCTCTCTCTTCTCCAATTGATAATAACTCTTACAATAATTAGACGTAGAAGAACTTACCATGGTTGCATTAATTTATAAGTATTGCATATATTTTTTTATTTTGCAAACACTACTAAAAACCGAAAGGAGCATCTTATGAACAGCAAAGACACATCCTCAAAAAAACAAGGTAAAAGTAGCGCTACAGATAATAATATTAGTGATAAAAATGTTACCCATACTGATCATCGCTCTAAGACTAAATCGAATAGTCTAGCAAATAGTGCTACGGACGATTATAAATATACGCCCGGAGCTGATCGACCAAAGTCCGGAGCCACTGAAAGTAAAAGACCTTCATCGGGTAATATAAGGGGAGTTTAGGATATCGTATTTATTGCATATATAAAAAATGGCTTTCAGCATAGTAAAATCAATGCTTTCAGCCATTTTTTTAAGCGGAAGCGGTGGGATTCGAACCCACGTACCCGTGAAGGTAACCTGATTTCGAGTCAGGGCCGTTATGACCACTTCGATACGCTTCCATATATTATTATATGAAGCTATGCTTCATCAATAATTAACATAATTCATTACAATTAAAAATTACAGATCGTTTTTACCATTGTTTCGAACTAAAATAATATTTCACTCTTGTAAGCTTATTTCTTACTAAACGTTACGATAAAGAGCTCCACACCTATCTTTTCGAGCATACGACCTGTTTTCACCTGCTCTTCTATCTCAGTTCCAAACTCTAAGGCTTCCTTCAGCCTAACTGAAGTAAAATTCCTAGATTGCCCAAGATACTTATTCACAGCAAAGGGAGGAACACCTACCTTCTCACTGATTGAGGTTGAATTATAACCCAGACCTTGAAGATTCTTAACCTGAAGCAAAATGTTAAAGTGACGGATGATTAGGTACAGAATAGACATGGGCTTCTCCCTAACGGATAACAAATCATAGTACAATTCCAAAGCTTTACTCTGTTGCTTTGTACCGATCGCATCGATCATCAGAAAAATCTTACCTGTGATCTGTGTCGTAACAACCGCGTCAATATCCTCTGAAGTTACCACATCTTTGCCGTACGTATAGCTGATTATTTTCTCAACCTCATTACAGATATTCACCATATCTGCACCGGTTTTATCCAGTAAATATAGAATCGAGGCCTCGGTAATCCGCTTCTTCTCCTGTTCCAAGAGTGAGGCCACAAAAAGCTTCAAATTCTGCTCATCTAAGCCATTCATCTCAGATATCGTTCCCTTTTCCTTGATTAGCTTATAGAGCTTACTCCGCTTATCAATCTCAGTTTCCACAAAGATTACAACGGTAGAATCAGGGGTCTGTTCTAAAAGTTCGCTTAGCTCACTTGCTGTTTTAAATAATCCGCTATTCTCAACGATGATCAAACGCTTATCGCTAAAAAAAGGCAA
Source organism: Bacillota bacterium (assembly GCA_023436225.1). Classification (GTDB taxonomy): domain Bacteria; phylum Bacillota; class Clostridia; order Lachnospirales; family Lachnospiraceae; genus Mobilitalea. The sequence continues at coordinate 52,757 of JAEZKA010000041.1, read as the reverse complement.
GGTTTGCGCTGCTTCGTATACCTTCTTGGGCTCTACATCTTTTCCCTCGTAATAAGAGAAATTCATATCGCCGCTATCCTGAAGAATTGCCACTTTTAGTTTATCGCGGTACAGCTTCTTTAGATAATCCTCACTGCCATAGAGAAGATAGAACTTTTTGAAGCTACCTGTCTTAATATGCTCCTTAATTACCTTCATAACTACTTCTCCCGTTTGTCAGAACATTATCTATTCTACCGAATCCCTATGTAAAATGCAAGTAATAAAAATAGAAATTTTTCAGTTTATTTATATTAATCAATGGTTCCGAATCTACTCAAGGGTTTGATGCGGAAAATAGCCCGACCACCGATATTTTCCTTCTTCACATTTCCAACATCCCCAGAACGACTATCCTTGCTGACGCTTCGATTGTCTCCCATAACGAAATATTCATCCTCGCCGAGAGTAATCGGGTTTTCTGCTCTTCCTGCATCGGATATCGGATCTTTTCCGTAATGCTCCTCCAGTATCTCACCATTAATGTAGATATCACTGCCGATGATCTGGATTGTTTCGCCAGGCATTCCTATAATTCTTTTCACATAATACTCTTCATTATCGCGTCCATATGGATAAAAAACGATAATATCAAATCGGTCCAGTGCATCAAACCGATAGGATAATTTCTCTACATACAAATGCTCACCATCATGTAAGGTTTCCGCCATAGAGGAGCCGTCCACGATTGTTCTTTGAATCACAAAATTCGGAAGAATATAGATACATACAAATATTAATATGGCATAAAAAATCAGATCGTATAGAAACCCTCTTCCGCTACTCTTATTTTCCGCTTCAGCAGTTTCTTTCGTCTCCTCAGGTATTTCTACGGGTAATTCGTCATTCCCCATCTCATCTTCTGCAAGTAGAATATCTTCCTGATAATCCTTGTTATCTGTCGCTTCCATAATCTTTCCTCGATCGGCCTTTGTCTTAATTACTCCAAGAGGCTCATAAGACACGGTAATCTTCCTTTCCCATTACTGAATGATCCCGTATATAACGATAAAGCACCTTCATATTATAATCATATGAAAGTGCTGATGAATTGATATGAAATCTAACTCCTTAATCTGGGTCATATTTTCATAACAGCTTATTGTTGATTATCGTTTTCTCTTGTGTCATCATCACCAACAATTTTTACCTTGGAACAATATAACTCTTCAACTGCGATGGATAAAGGCTTGGGGTAGGTAACGTCCACTAACGGAACAGATCCGTCAATGATCTGTCTTGCTCGTCTGGCAGTTGCAATGACAATAGAATATCTACTGTTAACTACAGGCTGCTCACCGGGCTCTACCTCACTATTTACTACTCTCATTAAATCTGTATATGATGGATGCAACATATTATATTTCTCCTTCCTATTGTTACAATTATTAATCTATTCCACAGCATCTGTATTATCGGATACTTCCTTCTGATTTACTCTTCCTGCGATCGTCTCCGGTAACAAGGAGGATAAAATCAGATGACCGCTTTCTGTAACAATCACTGCTTTAGTTCTTCTTCCGCAGGTTGCATCAATAGCCATCCCTGTATCCTTTGCAGTTTGCACCATGCGTTTGATCGGTGCCGCCTCTGGACTGATGATACCGATAATTTTACTGGAATTCACAACATTTCCAAAGCCAACATTCACTAACTTATTCAAAGTTATTCCTCATTTCCGCTGCTTCTATTCAATATTTTGAATTTGTTCTCTCACCTTTTCAATTTCAGTCTTCAAATCAATTGCTTTATTTGTAACTTCGAGGTCATTTGCCTTAGATAAAATAGTATTAGCTTCACGATTCATCTCTTGAGCGATAAAATCAAGCTTTCTTCCTACATTGTCGCTCTCATTCAAGGCTTCCTTCATATTAATAATATGTGCTCGAAGTCTTACCGTCTCCTCATCAACACAGATCTTATCAGCAAATACCGTAACCTCAGTGACTAGAATGCTTTCCTCTACCTTCGTATCACCGAGCAATTCGGTTACCTTAGCCATCAGCTTGTTACGATATTCTGCAACAATTTCTGGCGATCTTGTCTCAATAAAATCCACAAGCTTTAGCATTCCATCCAGCTTTGCGACAATATCCTGCTTAAGATGTTCTCCCTCGTTAATTCTGGTTTCGACAAAACGGGCTGCGGCAGTATTCACTGCTTCCTCCACTAATGCCCAGAGCTCCTTCTCATCGATGGTCTGCTCTTCCAGAGTAAATACCTCTGGATATCTGGAAAGTGCTAAGACACTGATATCGTTCTCAATGCCGAATTCCTTGCTCATTTTCTCCAGATTAGTATAGTACTCCCTAGCAAGATCCGCATTATACTTAACACATACGTTATTCTCTGTATAGTCTTCGTATGTAATGTAGATATCTATCTTGCCTCTCCCAATGTATTTCTTCAATACATTACGGATGCCTGCTTCAAAAAAGCTCAGCTTCTTAGGCATCTTAATAGAAATATCGCAGTACCTGTGATTTACCGCCTTCATCTCAACTGTAATTTTTCGATCAACTCCGGCTATCTCACAGCGCCCAAAGCCTGTCATACTCTTCAACATAAGCTACACTCTTTCATGTTTGATAATGATCTTCCATCAAACCATTGATAAATTCTTTTTTGCCTCTTTTAATATATATCCAATTTATTATAAATGAAATACCAAAACAAGTCAAGACACAGCGGAGATTGTTTTTTATACGGTAAGCTATCGTAAATTTGTTCCTATCGCGAAAAAAGGACCTTATTCGAAGTAAGTTGCAATCTCCCATTCAAATAAGGTTCTTTCATCTATTCATTCATATATCGTTAAGCGTGCATTCAACTATTTACATATGGCTTATTACTCGGCAAACATTGCTGTTGACAGATATCTTTCACCGGTATCCGGAAGAAGAACTACGATAGTCTTACCTACATTCTCCGGTCTTTTTGCCAACTGAGTAGCTGCCCATAAGGCTGCACCTGAGGAAATACCTACCAGCACACCTTCTTTTTTGGCAATTTCTCTTCCTGTTTCAAAGGCAGCTTCATTTGTTACAGTAATAATCTCATTATATATGTTGGTATTTAGAGTATCCGGTACAAAGCCCGGTCCAATCCCCTGGATCCTATGTGCTCCAGCTCGTTTTTCCGATAATACAGGAGAATCTGCAGGTTCTACTGCGATAATTTTCACATCCGGCTTCTTGGAACGAAGATATGCTCCAACACCGGAGATTGTACCGCCGGTACCAACTCCAGCCACAAAGATATCAACTTCTCCATCGGTATCATCCCAAATCTCTACACCGGTTGTCTCCTCATGAACCTTCGGATTATTCGGATTCTCAAACTGCGATGGAATAAAGCTATTGGGAGTTGTTTCCTTTAATTCTTTAGACTTTTCAATCGCGCCTCTCATTCCCTTCGAGCCCTCAGTCAAAACCAGTTCTGCACCATAGGCCTTCATCAAATTTCTACGTTCAATACTCATGGTTTCTGGCATCGTGATCAAAAGCTTCAATCCATAGCTAGCACAAACACTCGCTAAACCAATACCAGTATTACCGCTGGTAGGCTCAATAATTGTAGTATTCTCATTGATCTCTCCGTTCTTTAGTGCCTCTTCGATCATTTTCTTCGCAATACGGTCCTTTACACTACCGCCCGGATTAAAATACTCCAGCTTTGCTACAATCTTTGCTCCAAGTTCATGCTGCTTATTATAGTTTGTCAGTTCAAGTAAGGGTGTCTTTCCAATCAGTTCTGTGATTCTCCTCTTATACTCTGCCATAATTATAACTCCTATTCTCTGCTTTAAGCAGTTCTCTTTTCTTTTTTTATATTATTATCTATTATATATTATCAAATGCATTTGCCAAATCGTCAAGAATATCCTCTATGTGTTCTGTTCCGACGGATAAGCGTATGGTATTCGGATGGATACCGGACGCTAATAATTCCTGTTCGGTCATCTGTGAATGTGTTGTACTTGCCGGATGGATTACCAAGGATTTTACATCTGCCACATTCGCTAACAAAGAAAAAATCTGCAAATGATCAATGAATTTCTTAGCGGTGTGAGAATCTCCTTTTATCTCAAAAGTGAAGATAGAACCTGCTCCCTTCGGAAAATATTCCTGATATAATGAATGATAGGGATTATCCGGTAAGGATGGATGATTTACCTTCTTAACCTTAGGATGCTTACTTAGATAGTCGACTACCTTTAACGCATTCTCTACATGACGTTCCACACGAAGAGATAGAGTTTCCAGCCCTTGCAGGAACAAGAAGGAATGGAAGGGACTAATCGTCGACCCGGTATCTCTCATTAGGGTAACCCGTATTTTAATGATATAAGCCAGTGCCCCAACAGCTTTTGTAAATTGTACTCCGTGATAGCTGGGGTTCGGTTCGGTTAAAGAAGGAAATCTGCCGGAGGCCTCCCAATCGAAATTACCACTGTCGATGATCGCTCCGCCAATCGTGGTCCCATGACCGCCGATGAATTTAGTTGCAGAATGCACTACAACGTCTGCTCCGTATTCAATGGGACGAAGAAGGTACGGTGTTGCAAAGGTATTATCTACAATCAAAGGTAATTTATTACGATGAGCAATTGCTGCAACTTTCTTTATATCGATAATACTGGAATTAGGATTTCCTAAGCTTTCAATAAAAATAGCCTTCGTATTTTCCTTTATAGCTTTCTCAAAATTCTCAGGATCATCACCATCAACAAAGGTGGTAGTGATACCAAAATCGGGTAAGGTATTGGCAAACAGATTATATGTACCTCCATAAATCGTTTGTGCAGAGATAATATGATCCCCGGCATGAGCAATATTCTGAATGGCATAGGTGACTGCTGCCGCTCCTGAGGAGGTGGCCAGTGCCGCAATTCCTCCTTCTAAGGCAGCGATTCTCTGTTCAAACACATCGGAGGTAGGGTTCATTAATCTGGTATAAATGTTTCCGCCTTCACTTAGATTAAATCTTCTCTCTGCCTGTGCACAGTCATCAAATACATAAGAGGCTGTTTGATAGATTGGAACACTTCTCGATCCGGTTGCACTATCTGGTTTTTCCTGCCCCGCATGTAGCTGCAAGGTTTCAAAATGTAATTTCTTTTCCTTCGCCATAAATTACCCTCCGTTATTCTTTATCACTAGCTCAAAATTTCAATCGTTAACCTGATTGCTTCAACCTGTTGTATTCTAAATTCCATACTATTCATAGTGTATTGCTAGGTTTTATATGGATTGCTATTATAATATACTTACAAGGGTTGTTTTGTCAATAGATAATTGATAATTTTTTCAAATTATTTTCACCATTATTAAGTCCATTCTCCGAGTCATCGAATAGCGAACTAATACGATAAGCTGCTGTCCAGCTATAATGCAGATACTAAAACAGGAAGTGCAATAATACACTCCCTGCCATTTATATTACCTATATTGAAAAATCATAAGGTATACTATTCAATTGACGATCCACAAGATCCTGAAGTGTAATCCGATCAACTACGGAACAGATGGCTTCGTATAGCTCCTGCCAAACTTCCTTGGTTACACAGTGTCCATTTCTGCCACACTCTCCTTCATCTTCAAGACAATCAATCGGCACAAGACTTCCTTCTGTCAATCTCAGTATCATACCAACGGTATATTCTACCGGCTCCTTAGCAAGGCGATAGCCCCCTTGAGCTCCCCGGATACTTTTTACATAGCCGGCTCGATTGAGCAAGGATATTATCTGTTCCAGATATTTCTCGCTAATTTCCTGCCTGGCTGCTATGCTTTTTATCGTAATATACTCACCGGTATTATTTAATGCCAAATCCAACATGAGTCTCAGTGCATATCTTCCTTTTGTTGATATCTTCATAGCAAAACCTCCTTAGTATCCCTAACGGGATCGTTATTACTATATTAACATAGGTTTTGTATGAATTCAATGGTAGCTTTTTGTATCAGTTGTATCTGCTATAGTTTGATCTCCCTTAATAGCCTTCGAAATAGTTTAACAACATCATACCATATAACTGCTGCAAAGGATAATGCAATCGAAATCAGCAGTTTAGAAATGTTCAAAGGAGCAAACCCGAATTTATCATGCCAAGGCGTGTATATCATAGCCATTAAACCAATTATCATAATCAGATTTATAATCCAAATTCCTTTTTCATTTTTGAGCCTTTTTACTGTAGCAATACATGACTCTGTTTCCGAGCAGTTAATCAGAACAAGAAGAATACTAGAGAACACCAAAACGATAAAGCCACAGGTTCTTGCTGTTGCTACTGTAGAGCCTTGGCTCATGTTTCCCATATATAGTAAAAAGGAAGTCAAGAATACCATAACGCCCTGAAAGATGCTTTTCATAAATATTCGCCCTGTAATCAGTCCCTGAGATCTACTTCGGGGAGGTTTACTCATTATATCAGATTCTGCTGGTTGATGTTCCAGTATAATAGACACGGTCGGATTCATTACCATCTCGAGGAGCACGATATGCATTGGCATCAAAAGAAGATCATTTGGTTTAAAGCCAATTAAGGGTGCAATCAGGCATATCAGAGCAATTGGTATGTGAAAAGCAAGAACATAGGCGACGGTTTTACGGATATTAGTATAAATCCGTCGACCATCCCGAATCGTATCAAGAATTGTATTGAAATTATCATCCAATAAGATTATATCAGCCGATTCTCTAGACACCTCACTACCATTCTTACCCATTGCAATACCGATATCTGCAACCTTTAGGGCTGTAGAATCGTTTACACCATCGCCAGTCATTGCGACTACTTCTCCTCTATCCTTCAGGGCCTTTACAATTCTCATCTTATGATGAGGCATTACTCTGGCATAGATATTACATTCCGATACTTTCTTTAATAATTCAGTATCTGTTAACGTTTCTATCTCATCACCAGTCATTACATGTTGTGCGTTCCTTATTCCAACCTGCTCTGCAATGGATGCCGCAGTAATCGGATGATCACCTGTTATCATAATGGTTCGAATTCCAGCCTCGTAGCAGGATATTAATCCTTCGGATACTGCTTCTCTTGGTGGATCATCTAATGCAAGCATACCGCGAAAGCACAAACTTCGCTCTGACAATTTCTCAGGAAGAGCCTCCTCATTCGTTAATTCGCTGTCTGCTACTGCAATTACCTTGCATCCCTTGGCAGAATACTCCTTCAGCTTATACTCCAAGCTTCTCTGTTCCTCCTCCGACAGATCGGATAAGGCTAGGATGACCTCCGGACTACCTTTTGCGGCCAGAATTCGTTTTGATCCTTTTTGCCATAGCTGTCCTGTTGCTTTCATTTCGTTGGAAAAGGGATATTCCTTCAGTATTCTGTAGTCCTCTTTTATTAAGGAACATACCATGACTTCCTCTTTTATTTCCTCCTGTGGTTCCCCTTGCTTTCTTTCTAAGCAGCAGCTACACAATTGCTCACCATAATCTAATATTGCTTTATCCACCGCATCACTAGATTCTTTACGACATGCAAGAGACAGGACCCTGCAAAACTTATCCCCCTGGACTTTCGGAATATAAGCTTCTGCAACCTGCATACAATTCTGAGTAATGGTTCCTGTCTTATCCATACATAGCACAGAGACTGCTCCTAAGGTCTCCACCGAGGACAAACGCCTCACCAATGCTTTCTTTTTCACAAGTCTTAGTGCACCTACAGAGAAATAAACCGATAAAATTACCGGAAATTCCCCCGGTACCATGGATAAGGCTAATACTACTCCGGCCAGCATACTATGAATGAAACGTTCTGACATAACATAATCCGAAAGATTAATAAAGGTAACTGCACTAACTAATACAAATAGTATCAATGCAAAGTAAGTGCATTGCTTTGCAAGTTGTTTCAGCTGATGTTGCAACAAGGAGCTCTCACTCTCTATCGCTACAAGCTTCTCAGCAATTTTTCCATATTCCGTATCGTTACCAATCCGGTCAACTATCATCCGTCCTGAACCTAGACATACCATAGTCTCCGTATAACAGTAATCCTTCCTCCGATATTCATTTTTTCCTTCATCCCTTGAATTTGATAATAATTCCTTCATTACCGGAATTGATTCTCCTGTAAGTATACTCTCATCGACGCATAAACCATTACAGGCAATTAGATGACCATCGGCAGGTATCTTAACACCTTCATCAAGAAGCACCAGGTCCCCGGGCACCAGATCTTCTTTTAAGATTTGATATTTTTCTCCTTCCCGAATGACCTCCACCCTTGGTGATGTAATATCCTTCAGCTTTTTTAAAACATTACCAGTCCTGATGTCTTGAAACAAATCAATTCCGATGACAAAGATAACAAAGGATATCATAACAATTCCATCCACGGTCTCCCCGAGAACAAAATAGATTAGCGCTGAGGTTGCTAATATCAGATAAATCGGTTCCGCACAGATGTGTAGCAGATACTTTCGAATTTTTCCCCGTCTTTTTATCGAAATAACATTCTTCCCATACTTTTTCTCACGTTCCTTAACCTCCTTCATCGTCAAACCTATGTGGTCTGTCATTTACGTTACCTCCTTAAATCAAGGCAATGCATAGGCAGATATGTGTCCAAGGGCAGAAAAAGACCTGTGGAACACATATAGCAGTAATGTTACTCTGTCCCACAGGTCTAATTATCCTGTTGCTGATGGCCAGCCCGGCTGCACGAGTCGTTAGTCAACGTCGCCTGATCAGATTGTACTGTAGATTGGCTGTAGAGCCTATGCAGTGCAAGGTGATTCCTATGATTTATCATATGCCTGGCGTGGAATATGGTTACAAAAGCGAAAGTAATGGGTTTATTTTTCGATTCTTCGTACACTTTCACAATAGAAATCAGTCGAAATTTGAAGTATAATTTGTTCTTGTCTCTAATTCACATTTCTGTAATATTTATATAACAATACCGTACACGATTGAAAATAGCCTGCAAGCTGATCTTTTTGATGCATGCTTCACTATACGTCTGTAAAGCTGATATTTTTGATTGTTCAATTATAAAGTCTGATAAACATACCTTATTATCAATAGGAAGGATTTCTATGAACTACGATTTATTATTCTTAGATGTAGATGGAACATTAAAACAGGAACCTAATGAGATTTCGAAAGAAAATAAAGAAGCAGTAATTCGTGCTTGTTGTGCCGGGAAGAGGGTTTTCATCGCTTCAGGCAGAAACAAAAAGCTGATTTTAGATACAATACAGGAGCTACAACTCAATAATTACGATAATTCCTATACCGTAGCATTGAATGGAGCTCACATTATTGATAATCATTCCGGGAAGACACTTTATACGGTGCCCATCAATACTCAATTGACCTATCGTTTATTTCTGAAGGCATATGAGCTAGATGTCTCCTGCCATGTATATACCGAAAATCTAGTATACTTTAACTATAATGATATTCAGTATGATTGGTATAAAAAAGGAGGCTGTGATTGCAGGTTTGTTGATATGGGAAGTCCTGATCTTGGTTTGGAGGAAGCTCCCTTAAAATTCTTTGTATCAAGTCAGGACAAAGATAAGCTGGTTTGTTTTAAGAGCGAAATGCACGAAGCAACAAAGCAGAGCTTAAATGCTGAATTCTCTAGTGATTATTCCTTAGAATATACATCAATTCATGCAAGCAAAGGGTTAGGAATGGAATATATCTGTAACTTATTCGGAAAATCCACATCAGAAGCAGTTGCCGCAGGCGATGGAGAAAACGATATATCAATGCTTACTAGGGCAGGTTTAGGAATTGCTATGCAGAATGCATTGGATAGCGTAAAAGCAGTAGCCGATACGGTAACAGAACGAACTTGTAGTGAAAATGGCGTAACAGAAATTATTCAAAAATATTTATTAGTTTAAAGCCAAAAGAGCTGACGCACTACGTTTTTAACCTGAAATCAATGCGACAGCCCTTTGCACTACAACGACTTAACATGTTCATCACATCTGTTAATAAAAGAATAGCGTGTGACTATTAATCCATAAAAGACCGTTTGCAGCTATCGGTACTTAGGTTAACTATTCTGTTGCATCTATCTCTTCTGTAATGATCAAATCCTTCGCAGGAATTAAATCAGAGACATTCCCAATCGTATTCTTTGTTTTAAACAGAAAACTCAGTTTAGTTTCTGATATAATAATTGCGACAAAGATAAAACAAAAGCCAATGAATAAGCGGGTCGTAATCACCTCTTTATAGAATATAACAGAAAATAATGCTCCAAAGACAGCTTCCAAGCTCATTATAATTGCTGCCGGTGCCGGATGAGTGTATTTTTGACCGACATTCTGTAACAATAGCGCTACTGCGGTGGCAAATACCGCAAGATAGACAAGACTAATAATGGAATCCGCATTCCATTTCGTAGGGATATCTTCAAATAAGAGTCCGATGATCCATGAATAGATTGCAGCATATCCAAACTGCAAGATTGTTAAAAGAATCGGATCTCTTTTCCCTGAGAATTTTGCGACTGCTACGATATGAACCGCATAAACAACACCACTGACCAGTGTCAGAGCATCTCCCATTCTAATTGATAGATCACCATTCAGGGATACCAATCCAATTCCAACAATACTGATAACGGCTGCAATAATATTGAAACCATCCGGCCTTTTCTTGTCCACGGGCCAGAAGAAAAAAGGAACCAGCACACAGTAAATCGCAGTCAGGAACGCATTCTTTCCCGGTGTAGTATCTGTAATACCGATGGTCTGAAGGCTATAAGCAATAAAAAGTAAGGTACCTAGAATCCCACCTTTGAAGAAATATTCCTTATTCAGTTTTCTTAACCGTTTATGAAAAATGATGCTAAGAAGAATGCCTCCTATTGTAAATCGAAAGGCTAACAGCATATGAGGCTGTATTACATCCATTGAATTTTTCACTACAAGAAACGAACTACCCCAGATTAATGTTGCAATAAATAATGCAATCTTCGCTAAAACAGCGTGCTTTTTATTATTCATACCGTGTCCTACCAAGCTTTCCTAATGTGAAATTTAACGGATGCTTCTACATCCGTTTGCCTATTTTACCACAATTTCTTTCATCCTTCAATCAAAATTATGGTTATGTATTACCAAAATCTGTATGTGCAGATTTTGGTATTCCGCTCTACGGGATGCGATGATTCCTTCTGTTTCTGCTTGGATACATAGAGGGGTACGGAAGTATCTCCGGCTCATTCTTATCACATGGCATACAGCTCGACTGTTTGAAGCAGAGAAACCAGTCCAGACAATATTGGTTTTCGTAGGTCCGCTCTACACGCTCCAGAGCTGCTCCGCAGGTTCCAGGCGGTGGAAGGATCACGTCATCGCAGGGTAACCAATTTGCCGGAGTTGCTATCTTCTCACAATCCGCCTTCTGTAATGCCATGATAATTCTCATTATTTCTTGCATATTGCGACCAGTGGAAGCTGGATAATAAAGAATCGTCCGGATGACTCCGGTTGGATCAATAATGAATACCGCCCTAACCGTTGCTGTTGTTGAATTATTCGGATGCAACATTCCGTACATTTTTGCAATATCCATAGAAATATCAGCAATTAGTGGAAAGGTAACCTCCACATGCTTAATATCCTTCCACACCAGTTCTCTTATCTTTCTAAGCCATGCAATATGGGAGTAGATCGAATCGATGGAAAGACCTACCAGCTCTGTATTCAATGCTTTGAATTCATTGATCAGAGATGCAAATGTCATGAATTCTGTGGTACATACTGGGGTAAAGTCAGCCGGATGACTGAAGAGAACAACCCAACATCCGTAGTAATCCTGCGGGAAGTCAATCTCACCCTGAGTTGAAATCGCATGAAAGGCAGGTGCCATATCCCCTATTAAGGGCATGCGGTAGCTCTTGTTTTCCTCCATAACTACCTCCTGTAAAAACATCATGTGATTACATCCTGCCGTAATTATAACAGCTTCCTATCATCACATTGATGCCTTCTTTTTATCTTGATATTATAAAGATATGTTACAGAACACTATCTGCTACCGGAATACAAACAAATACGGCTGTACCAAAACCGATTCATTAGCATAGAATAAAGATATTGGTATCCCTTGCCTTTGCTAATAATGCATGTTTTGATACAGCCTCTTGCATTGATATATCGATATCAACTTTATCTCGTATTTTCCTTGAACGGTTTAATCCTCCAGAATTGATCCATCTGTACTAATGGTTACTACTCGCCAGGGAATCATGACACCGCTGTTCGCTAATGCTGTCTTTACAGCATGAACAATACCTCCACAGCAAGGAACCTCCATACGAATTACGGTCAGACTTTTGATGTCATTTGCTTTGAGAATCTGTGTCAGCTTCACAGAGTAATCCACCTCATCCAGCTTAGGACAACCGATTAACGTAATCTTATTCTTCATAAACTGATGGAAATCACCATAGGCATATGCGGTACAATCGGCAGCAATCAATAAATTTGCATTCTGAAAATAAGGAGCATTCGGGGGAACTAGTTGTATCTGAACCGGCCATTGCCTTAACATGGAAGGTGTCGAGGAAGATGTCGCAGCCGGTTTTTGTGATGGTGACTGTGCCTCCTGTCCCTGTAAACTCATTGCTCTTGAGCCGGGGCATCCACCACCGGAGAAGCCGTGCTGATGAGAGTTATGGTCAGACTTCTCTTCCTTCTTACTATTTTTTGCTTCATCTACCTTCTTCTTCTCAATATTCCGATTTACTTCTTCTTCATTATATTCCAATGCTTCTCTTTCTTCGAAGCTAATCGCATTTGTCGGGCATACCGGAAGACAATTACCAAGGCCGTCACAATAGTCATCTCTTAGCAGCTTTGCTTTTCCATTCACTAAACCAATTGCTGATTCATGGCAGGCATTTACGCACAAACCACAGCCATTGCATAATTCTTCGTTTATCTTAATTATTTTTCGTATCATTTCATATCCTCCATCGACGATCCTATTCTATCATGTTATATTCTATCTCTCATTATTTTTAAATACGTATTTTCAACTTCTGTACCCATTATATCGTCAATTATGGACATTGAAAGTAGCCATGGCTACATTTATAAGAATAATATACTGAATGCTACCAGAAAAATTCCTCCTAGTAGAAAAGAGTAACGATTTATTACAAAACCTATCACAACATTTTTTCGGGAAACCCCGTCATTATTGGTGTTTTTTTGTTCCTGTAAAATAGTCTGCAGAAGCCAATGATTTGCTGCAACATCGCTCCTTGCCCCCCAACGGTTGATACCATAACCAGAATTGCCTCCGTAAATTATCATGAAAAGTCCTAATATTACAATAAGACAGCCTGCACTAAAGGCAGTGTCCTGAAGATTATAATTGTTACGACTTGCAATTAAGTACGCAATTAAGAAGCCGACAACGGCATAAATGAAACCTATGATCAAAAAGATTAAAGTTTTGATTAGAAACCTTTTACATTTAACCTTAAAATCCACTTCTTCCTCATCCTGATTATTAATCCTAAACCCCATAAATTACCGCCTTTCGTATACACTAAATAGTATTAGATGTTTTTATATTAATCAATATACAATTATCTTAACACCTAATCGGAACAATGGCATTAGAAATACATTAAGAAACGTCAGCTTGATCTATGTATTTATGAACCATATAGAAAATAAATTTGCAAACTGTATCGTTTTCCTGAAGCAAAAGGCTCCTTATCACTCACACTATTCATTCATAGTGTTTGCGAACGGGAGCCTTTCTATCTTATCATTTTGATAATTTACTTTTCGCCTCGTTGTTCCTTCTGCTTTTCTATAAAGCATTGATAACACATGGCCGTATAGCAATCGTTACCACCGATTAATATCTGCTCACCCTCGGTGATAATCCTCCCATTTTGATCCAGTCGGACATTCACAGTTGCTTTTCTCCCACAGGAGCAAATTGTCTTTATCTCAGTAATCGAATCTGCTATTTCCATCAAGCGTTTACTTCCCGGAAACATCTTGGTACGAAAATCTGCGCGAAGTCCAAAGCATAATACCGGAATATTATAATCTATTACCACCATGGATAACTGATCTACCTGTTTCTCGGACAAAAACTGACTTTCATCAACGATGATAACATCCACCTGGGATGCGGATCTTTGAAAGCTTTGATAGATATCCTCTTCCGGTGGAAATACATAAGCAGGTGAAGATAATCCTGCGCGAGACTTAACTACACCTATCCCATCTCTACTATCGATCTGCGGCTTAATCAGCCAAACTCTCATTCCTCGTTCTTCATAATTGAACTTCGTAATCAATGCCTGGGCTGTCTTAGAGCTTCCCATCACACCGTACTTGAAATATAATTTTGCCATTATCTGCGATACCTACCTATCATTATTTGTGCCAAGTGAAATCTTTACACCTTGGAAATACTCACAGCCAGCAGAATGAGGCGTTCGCTCCAATGGGCTTCATTTGATACTCATCTTCGCTGAATATAATCTCATTATGCGACAGCTTTTCCTAACGTGTACTCTTATCGTAAGGAATACCCTCTGCCTTCGGTGCTCTTGATTTCTTAGAGGTAAAGACAAGTACTATCATGGTTGCAATATATGGCAACATCTTGTAAAAGGCTTGATTGAGTTCAAGCTTATGGAGGAACGGAATTAAAGCCACTGAATAAGCCAAGGTTCTTAGGAATGCAAAGAACATTGCTGCAAATAGAATTCTCCAAGGCTTCCACTGGCCAAAGATCATTACCGCTAAGGCAAGGAAACCGAAGCCGGCTACACCAGTATGTCCGTTTACATTACCATCCATAACTCCTACCGAATAGAAGAAACCTCCGATACCACCAAGGACACCGGATAATCCTACTCCATAGTATCTCATGCGATGTACGTTGATACCAACAGAGTCTGCAGCATGTGGATGTTCACCGCAGGCACGCAGACGAAGACCAAACTTCGTCATATAAAAGATGATTACAGAAATAATCAGTAACAATAAGCCAATATAAACAGTTATATAGGTATTTTTAAAGAACAGATCTCCGAGTAATGGTATCTTACTTAACCCTGGAACTTCTCTAATATAGAAGTTGATATTAGTAGTAATACCATCACTGTTGAATTTCATCTTTGAGAAAAGCAAGATAACAGCTGGGATTAACATATTTAAGGCAGTTCCTGAAATTGTCTGGTCAGCCTTCATATTAATTGCAGCGAACGCCAAAAGCATCGAATAGAGAATACCTGCTATGGCTGCTACTAACATACCAACTAAAAGAACGATCTGAGGATTCATTCCGGTTCCTTGAACAAAATAAACAGTAAGGCAACCAAAGAATGCACCGAATAACATAATACCTTCCAGAGCAATATTAATGACACCGCTTCGCTCACTGAACATACCGCCGAGAGCAACTAATAATAAAGGAATTGCTACAGGAAGCATATTTTGAATCAAATAAAATAAAGTATCCATTCCTACGCCTCCTTACCTTTCTTTGTATTGTCTGTCAGATTTTTTGTCTCCTGCCTATTCTCTCTTCTCACTTTGATAAATTTCGCAATTGCAGCATTCATGATTAATGCGAAGGAGGAGAAATAAATAATTACTGCGATAACGACATCAATGATCTCCGGCTTATAACCAAGTAAGCTGGCTAAGGTACCGCCTCTTCCGATATGTGATATGAATAAGGCCGAGAAGATGGTTCCAATCGGATTAGCAAATCCGAGTAATGCAACTGCAATACCGTTAAAGCCAGCAGAGGCAATAACACTGATCGGCTCATAGGTCATACTGCTTCCCGCAATAGTAGAGGGGGCAAGAATAGCGAAGGCTCCACCGAGGCCCGAAAGAGCACCGGCAATTACCATGGTTAATATAGTATTTCTCTTATCATTCATACCGGCATACTTACTGGCGAACTTATTTAATCCAGTTGCTTTAAGCTCGTAACCGAAGGTGGTTTTATTCAGCGTAATATACAATAGGATTGCAATTACTATTGCAATAATGATTGCTATATTTGCATTGGAATAAGGAATTCCAAGTGATGGTATCTGAGAGGATGCCGGCAGATAAGCCGTTCTTGTCTTAGTGGATATATACATTACCGAATTTCCTTGAACCAGCATATCCACAAGATACATCCCTATATAGTTGAACATAATTGAGGTAATAACTTCATTTACATTAAATAATGCCTTAAGAATACCTGGTATAAAGCCCCAGATCATACCACCAATTAAGCCTGCCAGAACACATACCAGCCAATGAATGGAATCTGGCATCGGCCACATAAAACCTACGTAAAGAGCAAAGAACATACCCATGGTATACTGACCAGAGGAACCTATGTTAAATAAGCCCATCTTGAAAGCAAATCCAACACTTAAACCGGTCATTAAGATTGGCGTGGCATAATAAAGCACATCACCAAGTCTGGAAAATCCACCAAACAAAACCCTTCCAAAGCCGACAACGGAATTGGCAGGAAGTGCTACAATCATGATAATAAAGCCGAATACCAGACCTAACGCAATCGCTAATAGGGCTGCCGTAAAGGAGGAGAAGCCTTTGGTCTTTGTAATACTTTTTACTGAAAATCTATTACTGTGCATGTTCGTTCTCCTTTCCAATATTACGTTTTGCACCGGACATGTAGAGACCAAGCTCTTGAACCGTAGTCTTCTTCGGATCAAGCTCTCCCACAATTTCACCTTCATACATAACAAGGATGCGGTCACTGACATTCATAACCTCATCCAGCTCTAAGGATACGAGTAATACTCCTTTACCAAGGTCCCTGTTGTTAACCAGCTGCTTATGAATGAATTCAATTGCTCCGACATCCAGACCACGAGTAGGCTGAACGGCAACCAGTAACTCATGCTGTTTGTCCAGCTCTCTTGCAATAATTGCTTTTTGCTGATTACCACCGGACATACTTCTGGTAATCGTAATGGCACCCTGCCCGCTTCTAACATCGTATTGATTTATTAATTTATCGGCATAATCGCGAACCGCAGTATGATTGATAAAGCCATTCTTCTGAAACTCTGTCTGCCAATAACGTTGTAAAACAATATTATCCTCCAGCGAGTAATCCAGAACCAGACCATATTTGTGACGATCCTCCGGTATATGACTCATACCAGCTTTTGAACGATTACGGATGGAGGCTTTCGTAATATCCTTACCTAACAACCGGATCTCTCCATTACTCATCTTATCCAGTCCGGTTAAAGCAGCTATCAATTCGGTCTGACCATTGCCTTCAATTCCAGCTAAGCAGACGATCTCTCCAGCCTTCACCTCAAAGGACACATTCCTAACAGCATTCTTCTTGCTGGTTTTGGATGGCACCGTAACATCTTTTACTGATAAAACCACATCTCCTGGAGTGATATCCTTCTTATCTACGGTAAAGCTGATATCTCTGCCCACCATCATCTTAGAAAGCTCTTCTTTTGTAGTATTCTTTATATCAACAGTACCGATGCACTTACCTTTACGAAGCACTGTACAACGATCGGCAACCGACATAATCTCGTTTAATTTGTGTGTAATGAACAGGATTGATTTGCCTTCCTTAGCAAAACCTCTCATGATTTCCATAAGCTCATCAATTTCCTGCGGTGTTAGGACAGCAGTCGGTTCGTCAAATATCAGAATATCGTTATCTCGATATAACATCTTTAAGATCTCTACACGTTGCTGCATACCAACCGAAATCTTTTCGATCAGAGCATCCGGATCAACCTGTAATCCATATTGCTTACTTAAAGCAAGCACTTTATTTCTTGCTTCCTTCTTTTGAAGGAATCCCATCTTATTCGGTTCAACACCGAGAATAATGTTTTCCAGAACCGTAAATATCTCTACCAGCTTGAAATGCTGATGTACCATTCCGATACCAAGACTATTAGCATCATTCGGGTTGTTTAATTTAACAACCTCACCATTCTTCTTAATTTCTCCTTTTTCCGCCTGATATAGGCCAAAAAGTACACTCATCAGAGTAGATTTTCCCGCACCGTTTTCACCAAGCAGAGCATGGATTTCGCCTTTTTTAAGTTGAAGGGTGATATCGTCATTGGCAATAATTCCGGGAAATTCTTTTGTTATATGAAGCATTTCAATTATATAGTTTTCCACGTTTACCTCACCATAATCTTTTTTTATGAAACAGTTGATTTACACATTTTGCATACTTCTATAGCCATGAATAGAAAGAGGGAAAAGGTAGATGCCTTTTCCCCCCGAAAATACTTTTACTTACATAAGGCTTCGGCCATAATGCAGATAGTATCGTATTTAATAACTACTGTCTGGTTGTAACAGCAACCTTTACAAGCTTAAGGTTAGTAGTAAGCTCTTCTGAAGTAGCATAACCATTCGGATCAGCAACAGTAAATGTTCTTACAGGAACTACGGAACCATTTGCAAGAGTTGCAAATACAGCATCATAAGCAGCTTTATCAAAGGATGTGAATCTGTCAAATGCATTTGCCTTGTCATCGCCGATAACCGCGGTAGGAAGTCCTACGCCGGCATTAGAAGCGTTGAAATAAGTTTCTTTTCCTGCATAAGTATCCCAGCTCTTTGTCTTGTAGATAGATTCAAGAACTGCAACTACAGAAGCTCCAAGACCCTTAGTTGCGGAAGTGATAACAGTTTCGCTGTCATATCTCTGGTCAATATCAACACCGATAACCTTTGTACCTGCCTCAGCTGCTGCAGCCATAACGCTCTTTCCAACAGATCCGCCACAAGCGAAGATAACCTGTGTGCCTTCCTGATACATGGTCTTTGCAGTAGCCTTATTGGTATCAGTCTCAGCAAAATCACCGGTATAGTGATAAGTAACTGTTACAGAACCATCTGCTAAGCCAAGCTCAGCTGCAGCTGCTTCAGCACCCTGAAGGAAGCCATAACCGAAAGCCTGAACTGCAGGAACTGCCATACCACCCATGAAACCAAGCTTAGTGTTACCATCTTTAACAGCTGCATATCCTGCAAGGTAACCGGACTGCTCTTCTGCATACTTAACACTTGCTACGTTGGTATTCATAGTAAAATCAGTATAATCTGCATTATGAGGTGCTCCATCAAGAAGAATGAACTTAACCTCAGGATACTTATTCTGTGCTTCGTAAATCGGAACCTCGAATAAGAAACCAGGTGTTACGATAACCTTTGCACCACTAGTAACCGCATTGTCGATTGCTGCAAGATAACCTGCATCGGATGCCTCTTCTGGCTTAATGTACTGATGTGAAATCTTATTTGCTTTCGCAAATTCAACAACACCTTCCCATGAACCCTGGTTGAAGGATTTGTCATCAATGTTACCCTTGTCTGTGATAAGCGCTATTTCGCTACCACTATTGCCAGCACATGCTGTCAATGAAAATACCATTACTAAAACTAATAATGCTGATAAAACTTTTTTCATAAAACTGTCCTCCCTGTTTTAGTTGTAATTATTTTATTTGCCGGAAATCTATAAATTAATAACGAAAATTTCCGAATAAACACTACATGAGAATAATACCATAAATGGACAAATTATTCAAGAGCACCAAACCACTAAAAGTATTTTTATATTTTTACATACTTTTCAATCTCCTGATAATAATCGCCGCCAAGATACCAATTAATCCGCCTGTAATCACACCGGAAACCAATAAAAACGGTAAATAATAGATGATATTTATGTTTTCTAATACTAAAATAGAGACAATAATTTGTCCTATGTTATGAGCGATTCCTCCGATAATACTTACACCCACCATGCTAAATAATTTTGATTTCTGGAAGATTACCATGAGAAGCCAGCTTAATAACCCACCAACAAGGCTAAACATCATCGAGGAAGGACTACCGAAGGTAAAACCGACCAGGATAATGCGGATAACAGATAAGGTGAAGGCCTCCTTCACACCCAGCTTATAAATTGCTACTATTACAACCAGATTGGCTAAACCCAGCTTAATACCAGGTATCCCTATCGCTAAAGGGAATAAGCTTTCGATATAGCTTAATATAAAAGCAAGTGCTACGAGTAATCCATAGACTGCGATTTTTTTTGATTTCATTTCGTCTCCTTTATTCGTAAATAAATACATTCTCTGTAATTACCAATGTAATCCTTCGCTTTCCCCTAAACCAACTCAAAGGGCAGGTCTGTAAAGTTAGTTTGAAATAGCATCTACAT
Source organism: Bacillota bacterium (assembly GCA_023436225.1). GTDB lineage: Bacteria > Bacillota > Clostridia > Lachnospirales > Lachnospiraceae > Mobilitalea. The sequence continues at coordinate 32,462 of JAEZKA010000041.1, read as the reverse complement.
CGCTAATCTCAGAGCTAATTATTTCAAGTATCACTCTGTTAGGTCGGCACACGATCGTCTCATTATTATAGTGAATATGTTTTTGATTCACACATAACTTGTCCGGACAGCTGGCATCCAGCATATCCACATAACCTTCTTTAATCTCAAAGGTATTATAGGTACCATCCTCTAATTGCACTGTATATGAGGTGTCCTCCGTCAGATATAAGGTATCATAAACCTCACCATCAACTCTGATCACAACCTTATTGCCCTCATCCTTCGTTAGGTTCATAAAGACAATGATGGCAAGACCTAGAATTAATATCGTACCAATCAGAATTATATCATTTTTCTTTATCATAAAACTCCAATCTATCCTTACTTTTTAGTTGAAACAGGTTCTTACATACATGATTATTATATAGTAACTTCATCTTCTGTCAAGAAAAAAGTCATTAATTCGGTTTGAAATGAATCCTTTTTCTATCCGTTTTAGTTTTTACTGCCTTGACAGTAATCAGGTATTTTCTTACAATTGATAGAAAAAAGGAAAGGTACTCCATCCATGAAAGCATTGGGTCACAACATAAAGCTCTATCGTACACTACTCTTACTTTTAATTGTATGGGCACTCCCTTTTCATGCACTTAGCTGCCATTCGGACAATCCTGCAAAGCAGAAATTATCCTCTTCACAGAGTCAGGCATTTCTCTCCAGATCCGATTTCCTTCTGAATACATTGGTGTCAATCAGTCTATATGATAAACAGGAGGAAGCTCTGATCAAAGGTTCCTTTGACTTAATTGAAAAATACGAAACTATCTTTTCACGCACTATGGATACCAGCGAGCTCTATAAGCTCAATCACGGTACGGCTTTGAAGGTACCCGGTAAGCCCAATACTTTTTGCTTATCTGCGGAGCTGTCCGATATCATTCGTTATGCCCTTACTTACAGTAAGTTATCCGAGGGTTCCTTTGATCTTACCATTGCACCAATTACTTCTATATGGGATTTTCAATCATTAGAGCCATCCCTTCCAGAGGATAATAGAATCAAACATGCATTACCCCTGGTAAATTATAAGAATATTCAATTATCCGGGAAAGAGCTTACCTATAAGAAAGATGGAATTGAGCTTGACCTTGGCGCCATTGCCAAGGGTTATATTGCAGACAGAGTCAAGGAATATTTGATGAACAACGGTGTAAAAAGCGCTATCATCAACCTTGGCGGAAATCTCTTATGTATCGGTGATAAACCAGATCACACACCATTTCAGATCGGTATTCAAAAGCCCTATGCAGATCGCAACGAAACAATAGCTACCATGGAAATCTCTGATCAATCTGTGGTATCCTCCGGTGTCTATGAGCGTTTTTTTGAGATCAATGGCAAATTCTATCATCATATTCTGAATCCCAAAACAGGCTACCCATACGATAACAAATTAATCTCCGTAACAATTATATCCCCAAAATCAGTCGATGGTGACGGTCTTTCTACCAGCTGCTTTGCCCTCGGATTAGAGAAAGGATTGCAGTTAGTTGAAGGTATACCGGATACTTATGCCGTGTTTATCACCGATGATTATCAATTACATTATTCCTCCGGCTTTGAAGCTGCAATCCGCATCAGATAAAAATAAAGAAGTACTATAAACCTCCTCTACACAGTACTTAAGGAAGTTTCAGTACTTCTTTTCATTATTCAATAGGTAGTTGATGAAGCGTGCTTCTATTGTATATACATATAATCATCTTCGATAACGTACATCGCTTGCTATCTTCTACATGCCTACAGTTTTTCCAGGCGATCTGCCAACTGATCAAGCCAATCCCCTTCAAATAACTCAATCATACCTCGGTCACAGGCAGCTGCTAATTTAGGATTAATCGGCAGCTTTGCTGTCAATGGAATATTATGCTTTGCAGCCGTCTCTTCAATATGGCTCTCACCAAATATCTGATATTCTTTGTCACAGTCCGGACATACAAAGTAAGACATATTTTCAACAAGTCCCAGAATAGGAACATTCATCATCTGTGCCATCTTAACCGCTTTTCCAACGATCATAGAGACCAGCTCCTGAGGGGAGGTAACTATAATAATGCCATCAATGGGTAAGGATTGGAATACGGTCAAGGGAACATCCCCAGTCCCCGGAGGCATGTCGACAAACATAAAATCCACATCATTCCAGATTACATCAGACCAGAACTGCTTTACTGTGCCTGCGATAATAGGACCTCTCCAAACAACAGGATCTGTCTCATTGGCCAAAAGAAGGTTAATCGACATTACCTCAATTCCGCTGTTAGTCTTTACCGGAAAGATTCCCATCTCATTACTGGTTGCCTTTTCCGTCAAACCAAAGGCCTTCGGAATAGAGGGTCCTGTGATATCGGCATCTAGTATCGCCGTATTATATCCTCTTCTATTCATATTAACTGACATTAAGGAGGTTACTAGGGATTTGCCCACACCACCTTTGCCACTTACAATACCGATTACTTTCTTTATATTGCTAAGCTCATGGGCATCAACAGCGAATTCATTCTTTGGCTTTTGGTCTGCACACTTTGAAGCACAGCTATTGCAATTACTATTACAAGCACTCATCTTCTACCATCCTTTCCAAACTTAACTTCCATAAATTATACCCCTATTTAATAAGATGTCAATCATTATTTCCTTTAACATGCGAGCTCCTCCCTGAATATTATGATATATAGCATAAGGAAAGGAGTTGATATTATGCAGATTCCGTTTACAGTTAATATGATGTTTCTCATGGCCGGTTTATTCACTTTCGTATCTGAAAATGTATTATTAATAACAATCGTCGGTTTTATACTGGTGCTGGGCACATCAATATTATTTCATTTCAAACGAAGGAAGAAGAAAAGTAAAAGGAAAGTGGATCGTCCTGTAAAAGAAATCCTAGGAAATGTTCCGGAACGTATTGCCGAGCTAAACAAAGAATTAGAACCCTTCGGCTTTGCGTATGAACCTTATCAGGATATATTCTACTCACTTATGTATCCATGGCAAAGGGAGCTGGGCTACTGCAGGTTATATGACGAAGCAAGTGCCGCCTTAAGCATGATTATAGATTGTGAACCGATTCGTTTTGAATATGCGGGAAGAAGATGGCTAATCGAATTTTGGAAAGGTCAGTATGGAATGAACACCGGAGGTGAGGTGGGTATTTATTATACAACCGGTCTGGACCTGAATATTCCGGGTGTATTTAACGGTACCTTTTATTTCTGCGTTAAGGACGAGGATTGCATCAATATGTCTTACGTATTTCGAAAGGATAACAATATACTATTTACCAGAAGTGGTTATCATTGGTGGCTTACCGGCTTTAAGCTTGGAGAATTCTCTAAGCCCTCCCAGCTAACTATGGATATAGTACTGGATTTATACGATCGACGTATGGCTAATGCCTTTGTTGAGGCTCTTCAAAAGGCCGGTTATAGGGATAATGAGTATGCACAGCAAGGTTACAGGGTTATGGTTCGTTTCGATCGACCTCATACAAAACAGCCAATCACAAGAACAGCCTTAACAGAATTCATTATGCAACGTAATAACGAAGCCTTTTGTAATTCTTATCAACAACTGACAGAGGCTTACACCGATACCTTAGATAAGCTCGAAATGGTACGAAAGGAATCTCCTTCAATGTACAATCAAATGATGAATATTGGTAAACCAAAGGCAGTATTTGAATCCTATAAAACCATCAAAGAACATTTCAATTAAGAATTATTAAATAAGGAAGTGATTGCATTTGTCTACTTCAACACGCTTATCACAGGTTTTGTCAAGCTCAAAGATAATCCCCTTTGATGAAAGCTCACGTATTGTTATTATGAGTGATTGTCATAGGGGGAACAACAGCTGGGGAGATAATTTTTCAAATAACCAGAATCTTTTTTTCGCTGCCTTGTACTATTATTACGAAAATGGTTTTACCTATATCGAACTCGGCGACGGTGATGAGTTGTGGGAAAACCGGTCAATTGAAGATATCATATCAGCACACAGTGATGCTTTTTGGCTCATGTCACTCTTCTATCAGGATAATCGATTTCACATGCTTTACGGTAATCATGACATTGTAAAAAGAGATCCAAGATACGCTCAGACAAGATGCAATTCCTTCTACTGTGATAGTATAAACTCGCACATGGCCTTATTTCCAGGGATACAAATAACGGAGGGACTCATATTAAGACACCGATATACGAATAACCAGATTTTTCTTACCCATGGACACCAAGGGGATTTTTTGAATGATACAATGTGGTTAGTATCGCGCTTTCTGGTTCGATATTTGTGGAGACCATTAGAATTGATCGGAATTAGAGATCCGACCAGCACATCAAAGAATAGTAAAAAGAAAAATGCAGTAGAGAAAAACCTTATGGATTTTGCGAAAGAGAATAACCAAATGATGATTTGCGGACATACACACCGTCCGGTCTTTCCTAAACCAGGAGATCCACCTTACTTTAATGATGGCAGCTGTGTCCATCCAAGATGTATCACTGCGATTGAGATACGCTACGGAACAATCAGCCTGGTTAAATGGGCGATTATGACCAAGCCTGACCGTACACTATACGTCGGCCGTGAGGTACTGGAGCAACCGGTCCGACTGAATGATTACTACCAAAACCTATTATAGATATAGATGATAAGACATGAGCGGTATCTTTCTCCGTTCATGTCTTATTCTTTAATTTTACCAATAACGCCTATTACTACAAACCTGCCCACTTATCCAATTACATTATCTGTAACTGGAAAGTTTTATTTCTTTTTCTTCACAGAGTAACCAAATTTACCGAGAAGCTCACCAAGTGCATAATACTCCCCATGGGAATAGACGATTAGCCCTGACTTATTCAGATGAAAACGTCCCTTTTCATCCATAAAACGTTTATCCACTGTTACCCCTACCACCTCGCCGATAAACATGTCATGCGTTCCTAGTGGAATAATCTGCTTTACGACACATTCAATATTTACCGGGCTTTCGGCAATACTCGGTGCTGAAACCTTTCTTCCAGACTCCTTTGTCAGCCTCATTTCCTTGAATTTATCGACATCCCTACCAGAACGTACCCCGCAATAATCTGCCTGCTCTACCAACTCTTTGGTAACCAGATTGATCGTAAACTCTCCGCTTTCTTTAATAATATCGTAGGAATACCGCTCTTTCCGTATGGATATGGATACCATCGCGGGGCTGCTGCAGACGGTTCCCGCCCAGGCAATGGTAATGATATTTGCTTTATGCTCCGTGTCTCCACAGCTGACCATGACCGCCGGTATCGGGTATAACATATTTCCAGGTTTCCATTCTTCCTTCTCTATCATTAAATCACTCCTTGTCTTCCTATTAAAATCACAATTACCCTCTCTAAACCTTACGCATGCTCCTTGAGTTAGTTTTTGCCTGTATGCAAAGTCTTACATTCAACAATTGTAGCTACTTCCTTTCAATATGTCAACTTTTACTCTTTATTCAATATCGAACAATAATGTGATAAGAATCAAATTATTTTAAGGAAACCTTTGGTATAATTTATCCAGTTCCAGTTCATATTATTATAGGATGGCTACCCTTCGTGTAGTCTGTATCAAGTGCAATCTCACATTTTAGTGACGCAGGCACAAGTAAAAATATTATGTTTTTGAAAGGAGCACAACATGAAAGCATCAGTTGACCAAGATGGCTGCATCAGCTGCGGTTTATGTATTGACGTATGTCCGGAGGTATTCAGTTATAATGAAAATGATGTTTCCCAGGCAATTGAGGGGGATATCCCTGAGAATTGTCTCGAGAAAGCAGAAGAAGCTCGTGACGGCTGTCCCGTAAGCGTTATTGATCTTAACGAATAGAAGAAACTTACACATAATTGGTATTCCCTTGGAAAAATACTTTTCAAAGAGACGATTATTTGATATTCTTTATCATACGAAGCATATCTTGTAGTCAGGATATCCGATTATGTTAAGAAAGGATGATACAATGGATTTTATACAGGAGGCAAATAAAATATATCTAAACGATGACAACAATCATATGATTGCTGTTGTAACCTTTCCAAAGGTACAAGAAGGAGTTGTTAATCTCGATCATACCTTTGTAGATTCTTCTCTTCGTGGTCAGGGCGTTGCAGGGAAGCTGATGGAGGCTGCCGTAGCTTATTTCCGCTCCAATGACCTGAAGGTTAAGCCCACCTGCAGTTATGCAGTGAAATGGTTTTCAGAGCATCCGGAATGCGAGGATGTATTATTGAAGTAATCAAGACTGATTTATTCGATGTATCATTCTAGGGACAGCCGCTGACAGATAGCCTAGTGATAGGATGCCTGTCAGCCACCTGTCTCTATTTTAGTTTATTCTGGAAACTGTTTAAATTGACCATTTATTCAATGCTCTTCAATGACTCTACCATATCAATCTTCTTCAACTTAAAGTACATTACAAAGTTTACAAGTGCCGAGAATAAAAGCGTTAACAGGATACTGTAGACAAAGCTGCTCGGATCGATATTTCGTCCGAACATGACCAGATCAATCTCTACGGTGGTGATTACATATCGATGTAGGAAGATTCCAAAAATCGTTCCAAACATTGCACCGATTATAGTTAATACAATATTTTCACGGTAAACGTAAGCAGCTGTCTCTTTATTATAGAAGCCCAAAACCTTCAGTGTTGCCAATTCTCTTCTACGTTCATTGATATTAATATTATTAAGGTTATATAACACGACAAAGGCTAATGCTCCAGCAGAGATAATTAATACCCAGACAACGATGTTCAAGCTTACCAGGACATTGGATAAGAGATCCTGATAATAGCTGGTGTAAAACACCCCCGAGGCTGCCGGATGTTCCAGTAAAGTATTACCAACTGCCAGCTCCCCCTTCTGATCTACTCCCGGCATTAGCATGAAGTATTCATTATATTCAGGCTCTTCACCAAAGAGCTGCTTATATAAATTCGGTGTCATATATACATAATGAGTCAAATAATTCTCAGTAATACCGGTCACTACTACCTGCACATCTTCCTCATCTTTTGTAAGAGAAATCGTGTCACCGGCCTTAACACCCAGCTTTTTCGCGATCTGTTCAGTAAGAAGAATTCCATTATCCTCTAGGACAAGCTTTTTATGCCCTACTCTTTCTCGGAGCACAATGTATTGCTCGAAAGCCGTTACATCCTCCGGAATATACATTGTGAGCGTTTTACTCACACCCTCAAAGCTGATTTCTACTGACCCTGTATCAACTCCTAGAGAATTCGCTATTCTCTCATTATTCTCAATGGCTGCTTCTAAATCATTGACCTCATCCTCTTCTGCTTCTCCATTAACTGATACGGAAGCATCATAGATCATAATCTCATCAAACTGTCTTGTATAGATTACAAAGATGGAATCCTTTAAGCCAAACCCCACCAGCAAAAGAGCCATACAACCACCTATACCGAAGACTGTCATAAAGAAACGCTTCTTATATCTCATCAGGTTACGAATGGTAGCTTTCCAGGTAAAATTCAATCTTTTCCACAATATAGGAAGACGCTCCACGAATACTCTTTTCCCCGCCTTTGGTGCCTGAGGTCTCATCAGATTGGCAGGCTTTGCATGCAGCTCCTTATAACAGGAGAAGAAGGTTGCAAGCTCCACGCACAACACAGCAAGAATAGTTGCCATTCCTGCGTAATAGGTATTAAAGGGTGTTATCACCTTAGGAATATTGCTATACATGATTTTATAAGCAGTGATAATGACAGTTGGAAGAACCTTAAGTCCAATCATCGCTCCAATTAAGCTTCCACCCAGAGTTGCTAATAGAGCATATAGAATATACTTCATTGCAATAGAAAGCTTTGAATAACCCAGTGCTTTCAACGTACCGATCAAGATTCGTTCCTCCTCGACCATTCTTGTCATCGTAGTCAGGCTGATTAAAGCAGCCACCAGGAAGAATATCGCCGGAAAAACTTCTCCGATTGCTCCGATTCGGTCCGCATTCTGTTCAAATTCTACATATGCTTCTATGCTGCTGCGATCAAGTACATACCATTTTGGAACCTCAAGCTTAGCTAATTCCGCTTCACCATCGGCTATTTCTTCCTTGGCATCTTTGATTTTTAGCTCCCCTTCGGTAAGTTCTTCTTCACCGTCTGCAATTTTTTTCTTGGCCTCAGCAATTTCTTTTTCACCATTTCTAATTTGAGCTTCACCATTCGCAATCTTTGCCTCAGCTTTGGCAATTTCCTTCTCACCGTCTTTTATCTTGGCCTCAGCTGTGATAATCTCCGCCTCACCATCGCTAATACGGGAATCTGCCTTCCTAAATTCCTCCTGTCCCCCTTGATAGGCAGCCTCCAGCTTTGCTTTTGCTGCTTCTAGCTCTGCTTCGGATAATCCGGCATAAGGGAGCTGCATTAGCTGAGTCTGATATTCTTCTTCTGCCGAAGACTTGGCCGCTACAAGCTTCGCCTTCTGCTCCTTAAGCTCCTCCTTCGAGGACTCCAGCTTAATTTTAGATGTATTGATTTCTTTCTTGGAAGCCTCAAGCTTCTTTTTTGCTTCCTCTATTTCCTTTTTTGAAGTATCCAGCTTGGCTTCATTATCCAGTATTTTTTCTTTCGAATTCAAAAGTTCCTTCTTGGAATCCTCCAGCTTCTTAACCGAATCCGAAAGCTCTTTTTTTGCAGCCAAGATATCTTCATGGGCAGGATTATATAAGTCGTCATAACGAAGCTGACATCTTGTTCCCGCTATCTTCTCTATATTATCTACTACCTGCTCTACATGATTATCATATTCATCGGTATAGGCGGTCATCTCCAAAGCATTTTCTACTGTTACATATACTGTTGTATAGGCTTCCTGTTTAAATACCTCAGGACGAATTACTACAAAGCTGTTAACATCACCACTGCCAATACTAGAGCTACCACGTTGAAAGGATAGATAATAAGAGGTAGAACCGATACCTACAATAGTAAACTCACTTACCTTCAGAGTATCCGAGATATCCTCCTTGGTACCGGAGGTAACACTTATCTTATCTCCAAGCTTATAACCGGTAGTAGTAACAAAAAAATTATCCACCAGTATCTCAGACTCCGTGAGGGGCATCCGCCCCTCGGAAATGATTATTTTATTAAGCTTTTCGGTTGCGGATAACACCTCTAATACAAGTTCATTTCCATCCACATCGCATACTACATGTGTAGAGTAGGAGGGCTCAACCTCTTTAACACCCTCAACCTCAGCAATTGCCTTAACATCATCCTCCGTCAGGCCCAGCGTACTAAGAACACGGATATCCATCAGATTGCTAAGATCATAATAGTTATCAGCAGTTAATCTCATATCCGGATTCGTGGCTCTAAGACCTGCAAAGAAAGCTACTCCTAATGCAACAATTAAAAATATGGAGAGAAAGCGATTCAGACTTGTTCTGATCTCCATATAAAAATCCTTTCGCAATGCCCTTTTTCTCATCTAAATCACTCCTCCACACAGTTCCTATCTGAAACCATCGATTTATTTCCAATCCATTGCATAATGCACAGCTAATTCATATTTACTTAAACATACATACCCTTTGAAGTGAATTATGCGCAGCATAACCAAAAATACCTACCCTTTGAAGTGAATTATGCGCAGCATAATTCATATTACCACTCGATGCTATCAACCGATATCGGATTATCATTCTGGATAATCTGCGTAACTTTTCCATTTTTAATTTTAATCACCCGATCAGCCATCGGTGTTAATGCCAAATTATGAGTAATGACAATAACGGTCATATTGCGCTCTCTACAGGTATCCTGAAGCAGCTTTAGAATGGACTTTCCAGTCATATAATCCAAGGCACCTGTCGGCTCATCACATAATAAAAGCTTGGGATTCTTTGCCAGAGCTCTAGCGATGGCAACACGCTGCTGCTCACCTCCGGAGAGCTGAGCCGGAAAATTATTAATCCGTTCTTCAAGCCCCACCTCACATAAGACTTGCTCCGCATCCAGTGGTTCCTTACAGATCTGGGAGGCAAGTTCAACATTCTCCTTTGCAGTCAGGTTTTGAACCAGATTATAGAACTGGAATACAAAACCGATCTCATCTCTTCTATATTTTGTTAATTGCTTTTCGGAATAGTTCGCAATATCATTATCTGCTACAAAAACAGTGCCCTCCGATGAAGTATCCATACCACCTAAAATATTAAGCACCGTCGTCTTACCTGCTCCACTGGGCCCAACTATAATAACAAATTCTCCTTCTGCTATTGTAAAATCTATACCATCTAACGCATGTATGGATACTTCCCCCATCTGATACGTTTTTCTTACCCCTTCAAGTTTAATAAAATCCCTCATACCGATGACCTCCACAAGCTTTAGTCAACTGACCAATTTGTAATCTGCTTCTCATTCTAATACTATTTAATCACCTATTTTATCCTTACTGATCAACATATACAAGTCGCAAAATCTAAATTTATTATAAACATTTTATAATTATATTTTCTCTTATTTCAACCAATCCTAACATTACTAATTTATGCTTAAATTATGGGTTCATTATCATGGAGGAATTATTATATGGAATATATAGAGATCGCGATGTCCGCTATAGGTACAATGGTTGCCTTGTTCTTCTTTACAAAAATCATGGGAAACAGAGAAATGTCACAGCTTAGTATGTTTGACTATGTCAGCAGTATTACGATTGGCTCCATCGCCGGAGAGATGGCAGTAAAATCAACGGACAGCTTCTGGAAGCCCTTTATGGCAATGGCTGTTTTTGCAGTTTTTTCTATGCTGATTTCCTATTCAACCTGTAAATCTATAAAGCTTCGCCGATTTATCGAAGGACATGCTCTCCTATTGTATCAGAATGGTCAGATCTTTGAAAAGAATCTACTGAAGGCTAAGCTGGATATCGATGAGCTACTTTCTGCCTGTCGTCTAGAGGGTTATTTCAACTTAGACGAAGTACAGACCGTATATCTGGAATCCAATGGTACAGTCAGTATCCTACCGAAAGCAATCCATCGACCGGTAACTCCTTTTGACTTAAATATTACACCGGCGCAGAATATGCCAATGGCTAATGTCATCATCGATGGGAAGATATTCTATGATAATCTAAAAAGTACGGGTAAAAATGAGTCGTGGCTGCGAAATCAGCTTCAGCAAAATGGAATCAAGGATATCCAAGAGGTTATTCTCGCAACCTTTGATTACAGTAATAATACAGTCAACTTTTATCTGAAGTTCCATCGAAAAATGACCAGAGACATTTTTGAATAGGAATAGATGCCTGACGGACAACATAAAATGTTACAAGTGCGAAATATGAGGAAGTAAACAATCATGATCCGTCAGATTAAGACAAAACATATTATTCTTTCAGAAATTATCATTTTTCTGTTGCTATTATCGTTAAATCTATTCAATTATTCCGAACGCGAAACAGCAATTTATGTATCAACGGATGCAAGCGGAAAGGATTATATAAAATGGGTCAATTTTGATGTATGCAGTAGAGCCTTGGAGGATGCGTACGAATATGATGTTAAGTCTCAGGGAAAAGACATCAAGATAAACTGGATCGAGCTACTTGCTATTCTGGGGCAAAAGTATGGAGGCGATTTTACAAGATATAAAGAAAAACAAATGGCAGAAATCGTAGAGAAGCTGAATAGCAAGGAAGAAACCATTGAGTCGTTGACCGATGATATGAAATATTATAAATATTATTATGAAGCCTATGAAGCTGTACTTGGCGGAATGGTCGGAACCTATAAGGTTGAAGTGGCAGATGATACAGCTCCCGGAGGAAAGTCATGGGAGGAGCGGTATGGACTCAAAGCTTTTCTGCCGATTGCGAAAAATTATCCCTTCAGCCATTTTGATGATTTTGGCGTATCCCGCAGCTATGGCTTTCGAAGAAAGCATCTTGGGCATGATATGATGGGTCAGGTAGGCACACCGGTTATTGCTGTAGAATCCGGATATGTGGAAGCACTCGGATGGAACCAATACGGTGGCTGGCGTATCGGTATCCGAAGCTTTGATAAGAAACGGTATTACTACTATGCGCATCTTCGCCAGAACTTCCCCTATAATAAAGAGCTTAAGGAAGGAAGCATCGTTCAAGCCGGTGATGTAATCGGATATCTTGGCAGAACCGGGTACAGCAGTAATGAAAATGCGAATAACATTCGTACTCCTCATCTGCATTTTGGCATGCAGCTGATCTTTGATGAAGCCCAAAAGGAATGCAATAGCGAGATATGGATTGATTGTTATGATATCATTCAATTCCTATATCATAATCGCTGCGAGACGATTAAAAATCAGGAAACCAAGGAATATCACCGCGTTTATAAATTTGTCGATCCCATCGCACAGCACTACATCAATCACAGTATCTATAAATATGAAGACAATGAATTTAATATAGATATATATGAATAGTTACAAGGAAAGAATCGAAAAGTGTCTGCTATGCAGAGAATTTTCCGATTCTTTTCCATTGTCATTAGCCAGCCATGGCAAAACGCAATAATAGAAAGAGTTAATAAAGGGGCATCTGTCACCCTTAGTATCATAATAGAGCAGAACAAAGACAGGTTGCTGATAGAAAAACGGGGATGGGGTGCCCTTTTGAAAGTATTTGCAGTTTACGTGCAATCCTTAGGTATCAGAGTGAACGGTCAAACTGTAGAAACGTACATGTACGTTTCTACAGTTCGCGTGCGCGTTCGCATTAATGTAAGCAAGCATACAAATGCTCACTTTGCTTTCGCGCAAATCAGACGTGCGATAATTCGCACGAGCGCAAATGTCTGACGAAAGGAATAAAACGGAAAGCTACTGTGTAGTTTTTCGTTTTATTCCTTGAGGAGTTTTTGCGCGGTCTGATTGCACCAAGTGAATGAAGATACCTTAGGAGTGCTAGTAAACTGGAACAACTTTTTAAAAGGGCACCCCATTACTGTTCTTTCTGTCAACAACCGTCCCTAGAATGTTATATAAAAAATATTTCGAATTAGTATTGTTTCTTGACATTGCTTTTTATTCTTTTCCTCATTACGAGACAAAGAAATGCCAGAAGCAGAGGGATAACATATTCAAAAATCAGGTTCAAATTCACGAGCACTACCCGATATAGGAAATTAAATTCGAACTGGGTACTGCTTAAAAAGTAGGTTAGATAAAAGATGATAATTGCTATAGGCAGGTATAATACCTCACACTCTGTCAGTCCGAACAGCCATTCAAAACAGCGAAGCAACAGCACCACAAAGATAGCGATGGCAATATAATCAGAAAGTATGCAAATTAAGGTTACCAGCACCTCAAAGCGCTCAAATATATTAAAGAAGGAAATACTCTTAACCGTGATATAGAACGGAAAAGGTAAATTTGCTGTCAGGCTTGTACCTGATATTCCAAAGGTAAAGAAAGTTAGGATAAAGGCAAGACAGGAAAATGCAATTACACCGAACCACAGCTTATGAAACTGTGATTTCGTTATGGATATTCCTAATTTATCTGCAAAAAACAGCGCGATTATAATATTACCACCTACGGCTACTACATGCTTGGCTGCCAATGCTGTCTGAAGGAGATTTACCGTTGATACCGGTACCAAATAATCCGTTCTGAGTCTCGAGATAGCGCATATGAATAGAATTGCAAACAGAATCAATATCGTACTCAACGTCAGCTCTGAAAAGCGGAATATTGTCTTAATCCCTCGTAACAATGCATAAAAAACCAAAATAATCATTACGGTCATAAAGAAGTCCGATCTGGTTCTCGGCATAAGGGTGAATTCCAAGGTTAGGCTATAACTAGTTACCTTTGCAGTTGTGAATAAGAACAACCATATTAAATACGCCAGTATGATAATCTTAGATAAGAAAGTCCCCATGAGTTGTACCATTATTTCAAAGAAATTCAGGCCGGGAAACGATTTTATCAAATAAATGATTATGGCTGTTAAAGGTACGGTTGCTACAATTGATATAATCGGACTTAGGTATCCGCTTCTGCCAGCTTCCAGGGCAAGTGCCTGAGGAACCTGCCTCAGCACCGTTGAGATGGAGATAAACAGATACATGAATGTTATTTGCCGTAATGTTACTTCACGGTTCAAGTCTCTCACCTCATTCCATATATTTTTCCATCATCAAGGTAATGCTGGGCAGGTACGGATTAATCAGATAGATAATCCCCATAGCCATACCGATGATGGATAACAATAAATAAAGAACCAGATTTTTTTTGGATCGCAAGAGTTTGTCTCGCTGTTTGATCAATGTAAAAATAATGGTGAAACCAAATATATAAATCATAATAATAACCATACCTTTCTAATAACCTGTAAGCTTATATGCCAAATGTTTTCGTTCCTGTCCCGTCATAACAATAAAGTTAAGATGAAGCTATTTATTTGTTATTTTTATTGTTTCCTAAAATAAAGGATTTTGTGATTTGTGATCTGACCTGATATTCGTACTCTATATTGGAAATCATCGCATCCCAATTCCCTTCAATCCCCTTCCATCCACTAACATTCTGATTCTCTACAATGCGGGCAAGATTAAGGATATCCATTCCGTTCCTCTTGGAATATTCCACCGGCTTCTCCAGAATGGCTAGGACATACTCGTTCTGAGCATCCGTCAAACGTATCAGCTCCTCCTGCGTAAAAATATTTTCCTTTGTAATAATCTCCTTCAGCATCGTTTCAAAATCAACTCTTACGGTTAATATAATATTTTTGTTAATTAAATCCGCCTTCAACTTGGTTTTGGTATAGGATATTGCCAGGCTTACTTCATTATCAAGATAAATCGGAAAGCTTCTCATAATATTCCGAAAGAAATTCACACCATCGGAGGTATCCCGATCAAGATAATCGACCAGCTTAAGCTCATCAAAAACGGCGTAGCCTTCGATCAGTAAACCGGATTTCCCCCCGATCAGATACGGAATTAGGACACTGGAATAGCTTTGTTCCATATCATTTAGGATATTCACAAAGGTATTTTCATTTCTAGTCAAAAGCGCCTTCTGCTTTTGCTCCATCGCCTCTAGATCCTCATGAATTGTCTGCTTGTTCTTAATCCCTTCTTCTATGAAATCAGAAGCCTTCTTTTCTTTAATAATATAGACTAAGGCTTCCATTTTAATTGTTTCATCCCTCTTAAGAAAATCCAAAGCTCGATCGATACCCTGCTTTGCTGCCTCTTCTCCGATCAGAAAGGAACCTGTCTGAGCCAGTGTAATATTCTTCTTATTTTTCAGCTTCAGATCCTCCAGGGCTTTATAGGCAGTTATGCCTTTCCCCTTAACCACCTGCTCTTCCCCTGGTCCTGCGCCTTCCTCAGTATCTGCTCCCCCACCGGTTGAATATAAAGCACTTAAATTGTACTCACCGTCATCATAATCAATCCCTAGAACCAATACCAGATCAATCTCATCGATCTCCTCCCGATTCATATCATGGGTACAACCACATAATAGAAAAGGAAGAACTAGTAATAGTAAGCGTTTCATTAGCAATACCTCCAAGATAGTGATACTGTCATTCTTTCTCCGATTTATTCTTCTGCTTCCCACCGTTTTTCGGTACAATATTCTGGGACCGTTTGGTAAAATATTTCGTCGGAAAACGGAACAAGGTATCCTTATGATTACTTTCATCGATATCAACAAAGGGTGATAAATATGCCACACCATAATTATCCAGGCTGCATAGATGTGTAAGTAAGATAATCAGTCCCACCGCCAGGCCGAAAAAGCCGCCGACTGCCGCAACCACTGCAAGTAGAAATCGAATAAGACGGATACCGCTGCTTAAATCCTGATTCGGAACAATGAAGCCTGCAATTCCGGCCAAAGATACAATCACTACGACAAGAGGTGATAGAATATTTGCAGAGACAGCAGATTGTCCTACCACAATGCCACCCAAAATGGACATAGCCGTACCGACGGTCTTGGGAAGACGAAGCCCTGCCTCAATTAATATCTCGAAGCTTATTAACAGTCCTATAACCTCTGATGCGGAGGAGAATGGAACATTTTGCTTTGCTGCCTGAGTAGAGAGAGCAAGCTGAACCGGCAGCATCTGATTCTGGTAGGTAGTTGCAGCGATATAAAATGCCGGAAGAAACAAAGTTACCAGCATCGCAATATAGCGTAGTATTCTTAGAGCAGAACCCACATAGAAATGATTCGCATAATCCTCCGGTGATTGCATCAGCATAACAAGCTGGCAGGGAAGTAAATATACAAATGGGATACCATCTACTACGATGGCTATTCTTCCCTCGGTTAGATTTGCAGCAATACGGTCCGGTCGCTGACTGTACATAATCTGTGGAAATACACTCTTCTTATTTTCAACCAAATATTCTTCAATGAAGGCAGGTGTTGACAGATTATCTATCTCAATCTTTGATATGATATCCCTCAGCCTATTGACCATATTCATATCAACGATACTACTGATATAGATTAAGGACAGATCCGTCTTTGATAAAGTACCAACGGTCAGTGCTTCCACCACAAGATACTCTGATCTTACTCTTCTTCGGATTAATGCCGTATTCGTTCTCATTACTTCTACAAAGGAATCCTTTGCGCCTTTAATAACTGCTTCCTCTTCCGGTTCTGAAACAGAGCGTTTTGCAAAGTTTTTGATATCATACATAATTGCCTTTTCTTCTTCATCAAATATAAAGGCAACCCCACCGCTGAGAACTTTTTTTAGTAGCTTTGAATAATCCGTCTCTTCTTCCGTAAAAACATGATAGGACCCTCCGCTTAATAAATAATCCATTACCTGATGCTGTGTTTTACATTTCTCCAGATACGGATCACTATACAGAGAATTTAGAATTACTTCATCCACAAGACCATCATTGATTAATCCATCAACACCGAAGATAGAAAAAGTAATTCCGTTCTGGTTTAATTTAATTGGTCGAACGACAATATCCGAACTATTAGCAAACAGCTCTTTTATATATTTTGAATTTATTCTATTCTCCATAATTAACCCACTTTCACTGTGATAACAATGCATGTTAACTATTTTATCAAAATTAGGTAAGATTTATTCATTCTCACTGTTTTTGACAAAAAAAAGGCCATCTCTTAGCTTTTCGGTTACTTAACGTAACAATCAGCTTTGAGATCAGCCTTTTTTGTCATATTTATGTAGTCATAATCTTACGTCCATGATACAGTACATAAATGATATATTTCAACATTTATGTTTATCACGTACTCCAGTACCTTGGGCTATACAGCCTACGGTCTCATTTGTAATGCTACACATAGATGCATCATAAAAAGAATGCTAAGCAGAATTTTCATGAATATAATTTCAAAATAGCAACTTTATTATACTAAGTTATCCTTTAAAATAATCAATTGCCATGTCGTTCATATGTACAGGAAACACTTTCCCTTTTGCCATTAACCGAAGAAAGCTCTCAGCTTCTCCCTCATCATCTGTAATATCCTCAACTATACAATAGTTATTAGGATTGGTTAAATCGGTTCCCTCTTTATAACAATCAATGCTGTAAAGGGCATTTTTAAAGATAAGATTATAGACTACTTCATTATTCTCTGTTCGAATAGTTTTCGTGTTGAATTTAAGTAAATTTTCTACCATGCAACGCTACCCTTCTTCCTAGTTTGAATACGACCACATATTATGTATCATTAGACACTATTAATTATACCATAAATAAATCTATTGATAAGTACATAATATCGTAAAACCCGATGTAAATAATAGTACGCTTGGACGGTAATTCCATTATCCGTGGATAAATGAACCAAACCTTTCTAAACCTGCCAGTAGAGTTACAAAATGAGAGGCAATCGATAACTGTTTTTTCATAAAGAATAAAAAGGAGCCAACTACTGTACCTCATACCGGATAAGGATTAATCATATACTTATCCGAATTGCATGAGTAGTTTGCTCCTTCCAAGATATATCTGCTATAAATGACTCGTTATTCTACGGTTGACCAATCAATGTTAATGCCAATCGGGGCCGCATCTGCCATCTGTCGATAGATTGCATAACGTTCTTTCGATAATGCTTCAGCCTGACGGAACAGCTCTTCAGCTTTTTCGGGAAATTCCTTAGCCAGTGAACTGTAGCGTACCTGCCCTAAGATGAACTCCCGGAAGCTTTCGGTAGGTTCCCTGGAATCTAAGACAAAGGGATTCTTGTTTTCTTCTTTCAGAGCAGGATTATACCGATAAAGATGCCAGTAACCGCTTTGCACTGCCTTCTTAATAGTCGCCATACTTCGTCCCATACCTTCTTTGATACCATGATTGATACAAGGAGAATATGCTATAATCAGTGATGGTCCATGGTGCTCCTCTGCTTCTCGCAGCGCCTTGATTAACTGGGTATTGTCCGCGTTGATTCCAACCTGAGCAACATAGACATTGCCATAGGACATCATCATTCTTCCCAGATCCTTCTTGCCCTGCTTCTTACCAGAGGAAGCGAATTTCGCAATGGCTGCCGTCGGTGTTGATTTCGAAGCCTGACCACCGGTATTCGAATATACCTCGGTATCAAATACCAGCACATTAACATCCTCTCCAGATGCCATAACATGATCCAGACCGCCGTAACCGATATCATATGCCCAACCGTCTCCGCCTACCAACCATACGGATCGTTTGGTAAGGTAATCTTTATTCTGCTTGATATCGTTAACCAGCTGCATTGTCTCTACATCTGTAGAATTGAAATTCTCCAATACATCAAGTACCTTCCGACTGGCCTCTTCTGAGGTCTTACTGTCCTCCTTATAGTGGATCCAATCATGGAGGGCTTCCTTTACCTTCTCCTCTACATTCTTATCAACAAGAATTCTCATGTTCTGCTCCAGCTTATTGCGAAGCTGCTTTACTGCCAGATACATTCCGTATCCATATTCTGCATTATCTTCAAAAAGTGAATTTGCCCAGGAGGGACCTTTTCCTTCTCTATTAACTGTATAGGCGGTACTGGGAGCCGAAGCCGACCAGATGGAGGAACAACCGGTCGCATTGGCAATCATCATCCGTTCTCCAAACAGCTGAGTGATAAGCTTAATATAGGGTGTCTCACCGCAGCCTGCACAGGCACCTGAGAATTCAATCAGTGGAGCCTTGAATTGACTATCCTTAAAGGCAGGACCATAAGCAATGTTCTCCTTGAAGGCTATGCCCTCCATTGCGAACCTCCAATTCTCTAACTGTGTCGGTAATTGCGTATCGATGGGCTGCATGATTAGTGCTTTACCCTTAGCCGGACAGATATCGGCGCAGTTACCGCATCCGGTACAATCCATGGGACTGATCTGTATCTTATAGTGATAGCCTTCCAGATTACGGCCGGTTGCCTTCTTCGTAACAAAGGTCTCCGGCGCGTTCTTTAGCTCCTCTTCATCAAGAAGGAATGGCCGAATTACTGCATGAGGACAGACAAAAGAACATTGATTACATTGGATACAACGCTCTTCAATCCATTCCGGAACATTAACAGCAATTCCGCGTTTCTCATAAGCTGTGGTGCCTACAGGGAAGGTTCCGTCCTCAATTCCGATAAATGCGCTGACAGGGAGGTCTCCACCTTTCATCTCGGACATTGGTCTCATGATTTTGCGGATAAATTCCGGCTCATCTACGTCAGTAGAATCATTAATCTTAATATTTTTCCATTCCTTTGGAAGCTTTACTTGATGAATGGATTTAATTCCCCTATCCACTGCCTCCTCATTCATCTTGACTATCTTGTCACCCTTCTTACCATAGAGCTTATGAATACCTTCCTTCAGCTCCTTCACATAGATTTCCTCATCCAGTATTTGAGTCAGCTTAAAGAAGGCTCCCTGCATAATCATATTAATGCGGTTTCCCAGTCCAATTTCTTCTGCTATTCCTACCGCATTAATAATGTAGAACTTAACATCCTTTTCCGCAAGCTGCTTCTTCATAATATCCGGAAGATTTTCGTCCAGTTCGTTCTCATCCCATCCGGTATTCAGCACAAAGGTACCCCCTGGCTTAACACTTTGAACTAAATCATATTTATTCACATAAGACTGGTTATGGCATGCCACATAATCTGCATGAGATACCAGATAAGGAGAACGGATCGGGCCATTTCCAAAGCGAAGATGAGATATGGTCAATCCACCGGACTTCTTGGAATCATAATCGAAATATGCCTGTACATTCAGATCAGAGTTCTCTCCGATGATCTTAATTGCCTGCTTATTGGCACCTACGGTACCATCCGATCCAAGCCCCCAAATCTGGCAGGCTGTTATATTTTCGGTTTCCACCTGTAGCTCCTTTACTGGAGGAAGTGAGGTATTTGTGACATCATCCTTAATGCCTATGGTAAAGAAATTCTTTGAATTTGAATCCTTCAAATTAAGATAAACAGCCGCAATTTGGCTCGGGTCCGTATCCTTGGAGGCTAAGCCATAACGACCACCGACAATTATCGGTGCCTTCTCCCTGCCAAGATAACAGCTACAGACGTCCTGATAGAGAGGCTCACCGACTGCTCCGGGCTCCTTGGTACGATCGAGAACAGCGACCTTCTTCACCGTTGCAGGCATAGATCGGAGGAAATGCTCCATAGAGAAAGGTCGATATAGGTGTACCTTGATCAAGCCATATTTTTCACCTTGATTATTATAAAAATCAACTGTCTGCTCTATCGTCTGTGTAACAGATCCCATAGCAATAATTACATACTCTGCATCTGGTGCACCGTAATAATCAAATAGCCCATACTTTCTGCCAGTATATTCGCTCATCCTATTCATGTAATCTTCCACAATTGGAACGATCTCCTGATAAAATGGATTAGCGGCTTCTCTACCCTGGAAATAGATATCGGAATTCTGCGCCGTACCGCGTACAACGGGATGATTAGGAGACAGAGCACGCGCTCGAAAGCTTTTCACGGCCTCCATATCAAGTAGCTCTGCATAATCCCTGTATTCCAAAGCTTCAATCTTCTGCACCTCATGGGAGGTACGAAATCCATCAAAAAAGTGTACAAAGGGCAATCTGCCTTTGATTGCAGCCAGATGAGCAATCGGAGCCAGATCGGCAACCTCCTGAACCGAGCCTGATGCTAACATAGCACAACCGGTCTGTCTTGTTGCCATAACATCCTGATGATCACCGAAAATACTCAAAGCATGGGTAGCGATTGCTCTTGCACTGACATGAATTACACCGGGGAGTAATTCTCCTGCCGTTTTATACATATTGGGGATCATTAAAAGCAATCCCTGAGAAGCAGTAAAGGTGGTAGTCAATGCGCCTCCCTGCAGAGAACCGTGAAAGGCTCCGGCAGCACCTGCCTCTGATTGCATCTCAACCACATTAACCTCCTGCCCAAAGATGTTCTTCCTTCCTTTTGATGCCCATTCATCGGTGGGTTCAGCCATACCGGAGGAAGGTGTAATAGGGTAAATTGCAGCAACCTCTGTGAATGCATAAGCGGCGTAGGCGGCTGCAGTATTACCGTCAACTGTCATTTGAATCTTAGCCATAAATTACCTCCATATTAGCGCTGTGCGCGTGATGATATTATAACTTACTTCCGTTATCCACCCAGTCCTTTGCGTCAATAACACAATCCAACGAGGGCTTATTTACCAGGTCAACCTTATAATTGGTTTCGGAATTTTGCCAGGCTGCAGTATTCTCCTTGTTCGTAGGCTTTTCTGTATCCAGACGCTCATTGTTCTTTCCCTGTAATTTGTCAATCTTCTTAATTGTCATATGAGATCCTCCTTTTCTTGAAACGCAGTGCTTCAATAATACATTGTTTCCCAATCATGAACGGTCTATTACGTAATTTCAAAAATTTACAGATTAATTTTTAAGACTTCTATTATGCTTGCTTTACAGATCATAAAGTATGGAACATAAAAAGAAGACGAATTAGCAACCTTGTATTAAGGTGCATAACCGTCTTCTAGATTATTTTGAATTAATTTGTGCTAAGTCGATATGATATTTTAATTTACTCTGCTCTTGTTCATTCGGTAATATAGATAGCCTGCCAGAATGATTAAGAAGCATATAAGAAAATAATAGATGAATAATGGATGTGATATACTACCGGATATGATAACCAAAGAACCTATGGTTGCAAGGATAGGAATCACATAGCCTTTGAATTTACCATTAATTTCGCCCTTCTTTGCGAGTCTCATTACTGCAAAATACAGTACAATGTAATTCAGGTAGCTGACTCCGATCGCAATCTCAGATACATCCCCCTGCATTCCAAATTTCTGTGTAATATAATGAATGGCCATCCATAGCAAGGATAATACATAAGCAAAAATAGCTGAGTTCAAGGGCATGCCATTTAGGCTCTCATTTTCCTTCTTAAGCCACTTACTGCCCGGCACCATATTACGAAGTGCCAGAGAATAAGGCATCCGAATAAACCCTAAGGTAAGACCATTCACTGTTCCCAATACAGATATAACGACAAAAACCAAGATAACCTTCGCGCCTATATCACCAAAGAGCATAGTAGAGGCAGTAAATACTGATCCGTCCCCCTGCTCAAGAATTGTCTGTGGACCGAGTAATGCAGTAATACCTACAAAATAACAAACGTAAGCGAGTAATATAACAAGAGGTGAGATGGTCAGGGCTAAGGGTAGATTTCTCTTACTATTCTTAATCTCTCCACAGATAGAGGTTGCTACAATCCAACCATCGAAGGAAAAAGCAATCGGAGCAAAGGCTGCTATCCATCCTACGCCGTTGCCGGTAGCCGCTGTTGAAAAGCCCGTTGCAGAATCAATGACTAGCTCTCCCGGCTTTCCGAATATAAATCCTGCTAATGCGATCACAATCAGAGGAATGAGCTTGATAATCATAGCGGCATTCTGAAAATACCCACCCAGCTTTGCAGATAAGGTATTAATAATAAATAAGGCAGTTAAGCTTCCTAATCCGATTAGTGTTGTTGTCTCAAGTGAAGCTTCAAGTCCGAATAATTGACTAATATAAATTCCTGTAACCCAGGCAACTACGGCAGACAATGTCGGAAGGTACAAAAATGTCTGAAACCAGCCAAAAGCACAGGAGGGTCCAATTCCGACAAACTCCTCCGTATATGCGATTACTCCGCCCGGTTTATCCGTTCTGTTCGCAAGCTGGGATATAGCCAGACATCCAAACACAATTGCAATCGCTGCAACAAAGAAAATAATAATCCCGAGTAATACATTGCCGTTTGTGTAACCAAGCACATTATCGGCCTTAAAGAAAATTCCTGAGCCGATTACAATTCCGGTTATCATGGTAATTGCAGTAAACAATCCGTACCTTCTCTTATTCATTGAGTTGCTTCTTCTCCTTTTGTTTTCTGTATAATTTTGGTAATAATTGATAATCTTTATATTGCACAACCTTACAAATATAACATTTATTTGGTGATTATACAAGTGTATATTCTAATAGTCTTTTCATTCCCTATTATTTCATTTTACTACAATTATTATGAATGAATTTTATGCCTTTCATGACAAAGAGCCATGACCCTTGCAGTGTATCACCCATCGGTCTAACTGCATCCGTCATGACTCTCATGTTTACTACAATAGAAAGTCCAAAAAGTATACCTTCCATCGTCTCTATACTACTTCTATGCATCAATTGGAACTCAATAAAATGATCTAAATTTCAATCAAGAAATCTTAATTTTTAATCAAGATCGCTTTTACAGGGGCCGCCTCCGCTCCTACAATATAGAGAGGAAGGGCTATTAATTCATATCGATCTTCTTTGATCTCGGCTAGACGAAGACCTTCCAGAATATGAGCTCCTATTTCCATCAGCGCAAGATGAGTCTCATGTCCAGGCTGATTTCTCTCTATTCCCAGAGCATCGATACCGACACCACGCACCTTCAAATCCGCCAGGTATTTTGCACCGCTCTGCTCCAGATAGATAAACTCCTCCTCCAGTATCGGTTCAAAGGAATTCCTGGTCTTTAGTAATATAAAATCCCCCGGCTGTATATCCTTACCTTTCAAATCCTCCGCAGTGATATATTTCTTCACCTCGGTCAGATTCAGAACCTTGCATTCCGTAATCAGCTCCTCTAGCTTTAAGGAATCCATGGTCGTTCCATTTGGTATCATATGAAGTGATCGATCCAAGTGGGTACCGGTATGAAGATTCATCTTAATACAGCTTTCATAGGTTGTTCCGGTATTATGATCGCTATCTATGGTAATGATCGGTCTCTTCGACTCCTTGCCCTTATATACAGGCATATCACTTGCAATCGGCATTGATATATCATAAATAGTTCTAGTATAATTATTCATACGTATTACCTTACCTTTCTATGGCTTGTAAACAATAGATTGGATGCCTTGTGCACTTTCTATTGTCATTGAATTAAACATGCCACCATTTTCGTCCATCTCGTGCTAATAATTCAAATGATCTTACCGGTCCCATTGATCCCGCATCATAGTTCGGGAAGACATGCTTCTTCGATTCCCTGTATTGTATCAGCTGATCGGCTACCGTCCAAGCCGCTTCTACTTCATCCCAGCGGGAAAACAAAGTTGCATCTCCTCTTAGAATATCATAAATCAAACGCTCATAAGCCTCCGGGGTATTCCCCTGCGTAGGACGAAAGGAGCTGGTATCCATCTGGGTCGGAACAATACCGTTATGTGTAGTGAAGTCCTTCGTATTAAATTGAAAGAATACACCTACATTCGGTTGAATTCTAAGCACCAGAAGGTTTGGTTCTTGAATCTCCTTATCCTGAAAATACAATACGTTTGGTAACTCCTTGAATTGTACTACAATCTCTGCCGAGCTATTCCCGAGACGTTTTCCTGTACGGATGTAGAAGGGTGTCCCTGCCCAACGGAAATTATTGATATGCAGCTTTAATGCTACAAAGGTCTCCGTTCCTGAATCCTTCGGAACATTCAATTCCTCCCGGTATCCGATTACCGGACTTCCATCGATATAACCCGGACCATATTGGCCAAATACAACATTATCCCTTAGAAACTCCGGTGTAATCTCCTGAATTGCCTCCAGAACCTTCTGCTTCTCAGTTCGAATAGAATCTGTTTTAAGATTAACCGGAGGCTCCATGGCTACCAGCGATAATATTTGAATGATATGATTTTGTATCATATCTCTCATTGCTCCGGAATGTTCATAATAACCGCCTCTGGTCCCTACCCCCAGCTTCTCCGTCAGTGATATTTGAATGTTATCAATAAATTTATTATTCCATATCGATTCAAAGATCGAATTGCAGAAGCGAAGCACCATAATATTTTGAATCATTTCTTTTCCTAGATAATGATCGATTCGATAGATATTTCGTTCTGGAAATACCTCCAATATTTTATTATTCAATTTTCTTGCCGTCTTCAGATCCTTACCAAAGGGTTTCTCAATAATCAACCGGCTCCAGGATCTGGGGTTTGAAGCCATATCACTGTTCTGCAACCCCTGGACAATCGTCTCAAAATATTCCGGTGCAACTGCAAGATAGAATACTCTATTACCACCAGTACCATCCGTTCCATCCAGTTGATTAAGATATTCCTTTAGTACTGAATAGCCCTCCATATTCGTAAAATCAAACTGGAAGTAGTGAATCATATCTTGAAGCTTCTTCCAAATGGTTTCATCAAGCTTGCTTCTAGAATGTTTTTTTATTGAAGAATAGATATCCTCTTGATATTCTTCCTCAGTTTTTTCCCGCCGCCCTATACTCACTACTGTAAAGTGCTCGGGAAGCAGCTGGTCTAGGACCAGGTTATATAAAGCCGGCATCAGCTTACGATGAGTAAGATCACCAGTGCCGCCGAATATTACCATAATTGCAGATAAATTATTATCTTTATTCTCATTGCCCAATCTCGTTTCCTCCATTTCTTTCAGAGTTCAAGGCATATATTCCGGTTGATTTTACCAAGCAGTATGATAGACTCCTTCTTTGTCGTTTCGCTCATACGTATGTGCACCAAAATAGTCTCTTTGTGCCTGAAGCAAGTTCATCGGTAATTCAGCCGCACGGTAGCTATCATAATAAGCCAATGCACTGGAGAAGGCAGGTATACTAATTCCATTTGAAATGGCTGTTATGATGACTTCTCTCCAATCCTTTTGATATTCATTGATGCTGTTGTTAAAATAGCCTTCCATTAGAAGATTGACCGAATCCGGATTATTATCATATGCTCTGCTGATTTGATTTAAGAACTGTGCACGAATAATACAGCCACCACGGAAGATCTTGGCGATATCGCCGTAACGCAGCTTCCACCCAAACTGTTCCGATGCTGCTCTCATTAAACTAAAGCCTTGTGCATAAGCACAGATTTTACTTGCATACAGAGCCCTACGGATCGACTCTACAAAATCGCCCGACTTTATTACTTTATTTTGGGGTCCCTTCAAAACTTGACTTGCATTAACACGTTCCTGCTTCATCGCAGAAAGGTAACGCTCATATACCGCAGTGGTTATGGTTGGCGCAGGTACTCCGAGGTCGAGAGATATCTGGCCGGTCCATTTGCCGGTGCCCTTCTGACCTGCAACATCCAGGATCTTATCCACCAGATAACCATCACTTAAGATATCCTTCTTCCGAAATATCTCTGCTGTGATATCAATCAAATAACTATTCAGCTCACCCTGATTCCATTCGTTAAATACTTCAGAAAGCTCCTCAGGTGTTAATCCGAGTACACTTTTCATAATATGATAAGCCTCGCTAATTAGCTGCATATCCGCATATTCGATCCCATTATGAACCATTTTTACGAAATGTCCTGCGCCACTCTCACCAATGTACTTACTGCAGGGCTCACCCTCTACCTTGGCAGAGATTGCTGTAAGGATAGGTTCTAGTAGCTCATATGCCTCTTTTTTCCCACCCGGCATAATTGCAGGCCCTTTTCTTGCTCCCTCTTCTCCACCAGAGATACCGGTACCAAGAAAATGGATTCCAACTTTCTCAAGCTCCTCGCTTCGACGAATGGTATCCTGATAATATGAATTACCACCGTCCATGATTACATCGTCTTTCGACAATAAAGGCAGCAGTTGCTGTATCGTGTTATCTACCGCATCTCCCGCCTTAACCATAAGTATAATTTTACGAGGTATCTCTAAGGATTCAACAAATTCCTCCAATGTATAAAAGCCTTCCAGATTATTTCTGAATGCTTCGTCGGCTATCTCCTTCAGTAATTCCTTCGTTTTTAAAGAAGAACGGTTATATACTGCAACCTGAAATCCATTCTCCGCAATATTTTCAGCCAGGTTCTTACCCATAACGGCAAGTCCGATTACACCTACCTGTCTCTTCATATCAAATACCCTACCTTTCTTTAATTCCTGAACATAATCTCATGAATGTATTTCTTAATTCTGATTTAGACTACTATTATTATAACTATTATACTATATTTTATCATTATATTAAATATAAATCAGTGAATAAGTCACAAACACAGGGATCGTGAAGCTTCACGGAATGATCTATTTATTTCAAAGTTTAGGGTATCCAAAGGACTTTTTCTGTGATTTGAATCACAGTAGTTATATTAAATTGTAAACAATTATTTTGTGTGGCATACATAATAAACTGATCAATCTTAATTTTATGTCTAGCATATATACTAATCGTACTTTCTAAAAAATAAGCTCCTCAAAAATAGCCTTAACCGTAGTCATTTCCTTCAAACGATGAACATTCTCCCCACAGAAGATTAAGCCCTCCTTCAAATTTCCTTCCACTGCATTGATTAAGGCCTTTGTAATGCAATATGGCGTATCCTTCGGATTACAGTGTTCCAGACAGTTAAAGCATTTTGTGACTGCTATTCTTCCCTGATCAACCGTCTTAAGGAAGGGATTCATAATTGCTCTGCCTGGCATTCCAACCGGACTGATTACAATACGGACATCTTCCTTAGCTGCAGCAAGATAGGCCTCTTTATATTCCTGACTTGCATCACATTCCTCTGTTACCACAAAGCGGGTAGAAATCTGTACTCCATCTGCTCCCAGTTCCAGAGCATGCTTGATATCCTCTTTATCATAGATTCCTCCTGCTATAACTACCGGAATATTCCTACCGTACTTCTCTTCAAATTCCTTCTTACATTCAACAATACCTTTTATCTCCGCATCATAATCCATAGACTCAATGTGATCCAGCTGTTCCTTGGTAAATCCCAGATGACCGCCGGCAAGAGGTCCTTCAATTATAATAAAATCAGCCGTGGTTTTATATTTACGATCCCACATCTTTAGAATTACGGAAGCAGCTCGAATACTGGATACAATTGGGGCAATTTTAGTTTTAAAGCCACGAACCAATTCCGGAAGAGAGATCGGTAGTCCCGCACCGGAGATTATTACATCAGCACCACCCTCACAGGCTGCCTTCACATAACGGTCATATTGTTTGGTTGCAACCATGATATTAACACCGACAACTCCACCCTCTGCCCATTCCTTCGCAAGCTTAAGATGCTTCTTAATAGCATACAGATTACTCTCAATCTGGTGCTTGTTAAAATCCGGTTCATCATAACCAATCTGTGCAGTAGAAAGAATACCAATACCGCCTTCCTTCGCAACAGCTCCCGCCAGCTTGGAACGACTGACTCCTACTCCCATCCCTCCTTGGATAATAGGGACTCTTGCAATTATTTCACCAATTACTAATGGTTTCATCTTCATATACGTTACCTCCATACCATATTACATTGTTGTTCTCACAATTCACAAATCCTTATGTATCAACTTATATTTTATTTTGATAATCAAAGTATTTGCTATTAATAAAAGCCTTCATAGGCTTTCATCATCATCATCATCATCATCATCATCATCATCATCATCATCATCATCATCATCATCATCATCATCATCATCATCATCCTGTATTACCGAACTACCACCGGAATAGATTAATTATATCTTAGATAAGGAAATGTTGTCAATATATCATAGTACATTTTTCTATTTTATGTAGTATTCAATACTATATATTTGCTATTAAACAATGACCTGACACTTCTCACTGAATAACAAAGCAGATGAATAGGTCGCTATTATTTCTTAAACCGTTGCTACAGTCATAACAAATAATATATCGACCTTTCACCTGCTGATCTACATCCTTATTCCGTAAACGGAGCCATAGAGATACGAATAAAATACCCTTGATCATGCTGACATACCGGACATACCTTGGGAGCTTCCTTGCCCCAATGAACATAACCACAATTTAAGCACATCCATCCGGTCTCAATCTCAGATACATAAAGCTTCTTCTCCTCTAATAGCTCTGCAAATCGTGCAAAACGATCACCGTGAGTCTTCTCAATACCTGCTATCATATGAAAGGCAGCTGAGATTTTCGAAAATCCTTCCTCCTTTGCCACGTCGCCGAATTTCTTATAGACAGGATCATATTCCTCGTATTCATTGTGCTGTGCCGAGCGCAAAAGCTGAACCAGATCATCAGATATATCCACCGGATAACCGGCCTCAATATAGATATTCTCACCTGACAGATCTTTAAGGAATTTATAAAAAATCTCAGCATGCTCCTTCTCCTGATCTGCTGTAAATTTGAATATAGCTTCTATAACATGTTGATGCTCCTTCTTTGCCTGTGATGCGGCAAAGGTATAACGATTTCTTGCCTGACTCTCTCCAGCAAAGGCACGCATCAAATTATCCTTGGTCTGACTAGTCTGAAAATCCATAGCTACTCTTACCTCCTAATCTTGTTTGGTAAAAGTATTGCCAGATTTCCGGAAATTATCATGCTTTTTTCGTAGAAGTATATCGTATTCATTTAAAGAATATGATTATCCAAAGTGATATGCTGATATGAATCCTAAGTGCTGCCTCATATCTGTGATTAGAAACATTAATTCAAAAACCTACTATAAAATAAGTATGGGTTTTTACAAAAAACAAAGCTGAATATAGATAGACAAATTGAGAAATCATATCATACATTTATGTCTTTACTCGATAAGCTTAAATTTGGATGATCCTGGATACTCACTAAGAAAAAATCTCAGAAACGGAGATCAACATGAAACTGCATTTTATTCGACATGGACAAACGGATTGGAATGTAGCAAGAAAGATAAGAGCGCATCAGACCGCTGCTATACTGAGTAAAGCTACCGATCTGGAACTGGTGACAATTGATGGATTACAGGAGGTTAATCTTGGATTATGGGAAGGCTATCCTGGATGGAGGTCCATAATCAAAGAGAATGAAAGCGATATCGCCATTGTTACACACAATGCTGTAATCATGTGTCTGCAATGCTATCTTAGTATCCATTTTCATTCTTATTTGGAACCTGCCAGTGTACCTAAAGCCTCTCTATCCAGAATTAAGATTGATTTATTATTAACGGAACGAATGATACCTTCATTCTCCAGCTGACCCAACTTACGACTTACGGTCTCTCTGGCTACGCCCAGATAATTAGCAATTCCCTCTCGACTTAAGGGTAATTGAATCAAAATCCCTTCCTTTTCTTCTACACCGTATTTTGTGGAAAACTCCAATAGAATACCACCAATACGGGTATCAACATTCCGGACACCCATTCCCTGCATTGCATTTTCCAATCGAGCCATTCGTTCGCCGAGCTCAGCAATAATCTTAACTGCAATATCAGGGTATTGATACAGTAGTGTTTGAAATTGACTTTTAGATAGCATACAGGTCTTTACCGTCTGAAGTGCTTC
The DNA here is from genome assembly GCA_023436225.1 of Bacillota bacterium. GTDB lineage: Bacteria > Bacillota > Clostridia > Lachnospirales > Lachnospiraceae > Mobilitalea. The sequence goes on along the minus strand of JAEZKA010000041.1, from coordinate 1,532 downwards.
TACAGAATAGGTAGCAGTACGATTCGTTAGCAGATTCTGTTCACCAAAAAAATCGCCTTCCGAAAATACATATAATATCTGTTCTCTTCCGTCCGCTGTATATTTAAAGGCCTTTGCATTTCCTTCATGCACAATAACGATATTCTCGGACCGTTCACCATCGTGCATCAGAAGCTCACCCTTCTTATATTCGCGATGAATAATCAAATCAGATATTTTTCCAACTTCTTCGCCGCTCAAGGAAGAAAAGATGGGAACCTTTTTAATACATAAATCATTATGACAATACCCGCAATGGCAGGAAGCATTCATATTGATGAACCTCCTAATCTATGATGTAATTACGATAATCCTGCTAATTGATTTTTCTTAACTCTTCGATTATCCTAATTAATTGTAATATCTACTCGAATTTGTGTCAACCCAAACAGATGCCTTCTCTCTCATTAACTCAGCACCTAATATTTCCTTTTGATTTTACTCTAATAGAAATCTTTACTTAAATCCAGACCACGAAAAAACAGTTTAATACATGACGAAAGAAAGCCGGCCTTACTGACTTTTCTTTCGTGCACCCATCCTACGAAAGAAGAACGGTGCACAGGCACCAAAACATTGGTATCTGTACACCGTTCTTTTTTTCACTATATGACTCTATTGCAACCAATAGACTTCTTAACCATAACTACCTACACCATTATTCTCACACTTCGAAATGATTCTGGTATCTCTCACTGTAATGATGTGCCTGCTCTAGCATCATATCCTTCACCTTCATGAGGCGAACCTGGGTACTACGCTCATTCTCATCTAATTTCATTACAATGTATTTGATATTCTCCCGAAGCTCCGGAATCATAACATGCTCCAATGCATTGACACGTCGCCTGGTCTTCTCGATCTCTGCCGCCATCAACTGGCAGGACTTCTCAATCTCTGCAAGTCGCAGCATATCCGGCAGGATATCCTGTAAGGATGTCACCGCATCATCCAGATCACTGGAGGTAAATGCGAAGCCGTAAGGATAGATATCATTCACATCTGCTGTCTTGGTGCGATATTCAAACTCTGGTATCTCAACGCTCATAACATTACGTTTGCCCGCTTCCAGAAATACCTCCTGCTTTGGTGCCATCAAGGCTACATTCAGAACTTCATCCGGCATCGCAGAACGTGCCAATACAAAATTCTTGTTTGCAGCCATAATTCCTTTTTCTACTTTTTCACGAAGTGCCCTGTTCTCTCGAACCATATCGAGGAATTGCCGCATCAGCTCATCCCGCTTATCCTTTAACAGCTTATGTCCGCGGGTTGCTGTTGCCAGCTTTTTCTTCAGCTTCGTTAGCTCCATTCGTGTCGGATTTACACGTGCCTTAGCCAAAGTTAAGCACCCCCTTATTCTTTGCCGTAATACTGATCGAGTAATTCGTCCTTAATTCTCTTAAGCTCTGTTCTTGGTAGAATCGATAACAGCTTCCAGCCAAGATTCAAGGTATCTTCAATATCGCGGTTGGTATGATAGCCCTGGGATA
>JAEZKA010000034.1 GCA_023436225.1 Bacillota bacterium | reverse complement strand
ATATTTTGTAGTGAGAAGGAGCTTCCGCTCAATGAATGCCCACAAAACAATCGCTAGTATAACCCCGAATAGGATCGTATCTTTTTGCATGCTATACTCCTTTCGATGCAATATGTAGGTATCCTTTAAGATATATATCTATATCTCGTAACTCTTATACTATACTAGTTCGGGTTTCAAGTGTCAATAAGCTACAAGACGGTTACTTTAAGAATTATTGCATGCATACAGACGAATAGGGCTGTCGCATCCATAATCATGCTTCAGCCCCATATAAATATCAGATTTTATTGTAACTAATTTCCTACAAAATATTTCTTTAACACCTTCACAAAGTAATCCTTCAATCCGGCTTTTTCAACTGCTTCCATTGCCAGTATATCGATGGTACCAATTTTGTCATTACCGTAATAATAAATGATTTCACCGATTTTTGCATCTAACGGTAACGGAGCATCTACTTTTTCAAATAAAACCACTTCTTTGCGAATGTCTGCTGAGCTTTTTCCCTTCGAACATAGATAGGAAAATTTCTGGGCAGTCTTGCCTTGAACCGTATCAACAACTCCCTTGCTCACTTTGACCGGTGCCAATACCGTATCGGAATTATTATCGGTATAAATGCTGTAATTGGCAAAACCGTAATTTAACAGCTTTGAGGCTTCCGAAAATCTTGTCTTTGTATCCGGTGCTCCCATAATAACGGCAATCAGATCCATGTTTTCTTTTTTAGCCGTTGCAGAGAGACAGTATTTGGCAAGGCTGGTGGAGCCGGTCTTTAAGCCTGTGATTCCTTGATAGAAGCGTACCATCTTATTCGTATTCGTAAGACCGAATTCACTGGTACCTTTTTTGGTGGTATGGGTAATGGTATCCATCCAAACGGTTGAGTAGTTACTGATCTGTGGATGCTTCGTAATTAATTCTCTGGACATCAGGGCAACATCATATGCGGAGGAATAGTGATTATCCGTATCCAAACCACAGCAATTTACGAAGTTTGTATTCACCATTCCTAGCTCCTTCGCCCGCTTATTCATCATAGCCACAAATTCTTCCTCAGACCCGGCGATCATCTCAGCCATGGCTACAGAGGCATCATTGGCACTGGCAATACTGATGCACTTAAGCATCGTATCTACCTTTTGAACTTCGAAGGGTTCCAAATAGACCTGGGAACCGCCCATGGAAGCTGCATACTCTGAAACTGTGACATCATCGTTCAGCGTGATCTTCCCTGCATCCAATGCTTCAAAAATCAATAGCAGCGTCATAATTTTAGTAATGCTGGCTGGTCTTACTCGTTCATCCTTATTTTTATCGTAGATAATCGTTCCAGTCGAACCCTCAATTAGCACTGCTGAAGGCGAGTCTATGTTCAGCTGGGCTGCCACCTGTGCTGAGACCATAACAGCATCCCCTTCTTTCTTTGGTATGGTAGGCTTCATCTGCGCATTTGTAGTGCCTGAACAGAATTGAATGATTAGTACGGAACATAAGAGGATAACTGCAATAATTTTCTTCATCGTTACTCCAAAAAAGTATTATTACTATTTTAATCCATGCCTTCCCATTTTAGACCAATCCTATGATAAATTGTCTTATTTTTAATACGGGCAAAATATATGATCAGCCAAGTCTCCCCTCGATTTGTACTAATTACGTTATTTGAGGCTTATTAGTAAGAAGAAACGAATACTAGATTATTCATTCACTCTCACTACACAGGTGAAGGTTTTTCCCTTTATACGGCCATAAATAATTACTTTCCCCTTGCTCTTCCCTTTTACACGACCGAACATACTAACGCTGGCGATATCCGGATTAGAGCTTTTCCATCTTACAAATGCACTGGAGCCTTGTATATGAAGCTTTTTCGTTCTTCCAGACGTTATTGTTAGGTGTCTCTTATTAATATCCACAACATGTACTCTGCATTTTAGTATACGATCGTCCACTTTAGCCAGTATAAAACAATCCCCGGTCTGATAAGCATAAACACGCCCATTGAAATTGACTCCGGCTACGCGAAAATCAGTGGAGGTAAAAGATACTCTTTTGTTCAGGGCTACCACATACAGATGAAACTCTTCCCCTTTTTTTAAATAAATATCATTTTGATTTAGATGTAGAGAGAAAAGCGTTCTTCTATGTAAAATGTTATTTGTCCTAAAATAGAGGGAAGAATTCTCATAAATAAATTGAAATATAATGATTGCAGAAATAAGAATAATGATTCCTTTTATAATGAGCCGTAATATTTGATCTTGCTTTGGTGCACAGCAATGCTTCATACGAAACTCCCGTTTTCTAATCATAGCTGACCTGATTCCTAACTGATTACTATATTTTATGAGGAGTACGCCGTTATGAATACAGAATAAAAGATTCACTTGTGACGAACAAACAGGAAGTACTTCTATTTTTACATTAGAAAGTACTTCCTGTTTTATGTCGAAAAGCTCACAAAGTGCACTTTCCATTATTGCACTACAATCGTTAACGGTTGTTTAAATCTCAATCACGGCGTCCTTCGTTACAATAGCATATACATGTTTCGGCTTCTCAGGTTTTGTCTCTGCAATGACATAAGCATTAAGAAGACGTTTCTTAGCCTCATCCAGCTTATTACTATCGTTTGCATAAAGTGTGGCTAAGGATTCGCCCTTTGTAACAGCGTCACCAAGCTTTTTATGGATTTTAATACCCACACTAAGATCAATCACACTTTCCTTCGTCTCCCTTCCTCCGCCAAGAATTAAGGAGGTCATTCCGACCTCATCTGTATGTATGTATGATACATATCCATCCGAAGGAGCTTCCACCTCATGAGCAATCGCAGCTTTTTGGAATAAGGAGGTATCATAAACCGGCTTATTATCACCGCCCTGTGCATTGATGAATTCTGCCAACTTATTCAGTGCTGTACCATCTTCTATTGTTTTATATAGCATTGCTTTCGCTTCTTCTACATCCTTTGCAATCTCTGCACCTACCAGCATATAGGAGGCCAAAGTGATGCTAACCTCAAATAAATCCTTCGGACCCTCGCCGCGAAGCGTATCGATTGCTTCAATTACCTCTAAGGTGTTACCGACTGCGTTACCGAGCGGCTGATTCATGTCAGTAATTACTGCAAAGGTCTTTCGTCCTGCGATGGTTCCGATCTGAACCATCTCCTTAGCCAATGCCAAGGACTCCTCATAGGTTTTCATAAAGGCTCCGCTTCCTGTCTTTACATCCAATACAATAACATCAGCACCGGAAGCAATCTTCTTACTCATAATACTGCTGGCAATCAGGGAGATATTATCAATCGTAGCTGTAACATCACGTAGGGCATAAATCTTCTTATCAGCAGGAGCAAGATTCGGAGTCTGACCGACAATCGCCATCTTGATGCTGTTAACATTATCTATAAACTTCTCAGATGAAATCGAGGTTGAAAAGCCCGGAAAGCTTTCCAGCTTATCAATTGTACCACCGGTATGACCAAGTCCTCTTCCTGACATCTTTGCCACCGGAATTCCAAGTGAGGCGACCATAGGACTCAGGACCAGAGAGGTCTTATCTCCTACACCACCGGTACTGTGCTTATCCACCTTCACTCCATGGATTGCAGACAGATCGAGAATATCACCGCTCTTTGCCATTGCAACCGTAAGAGCCGCTGTTTCTTCATGATCCATCCCATTTAAGCAAACAGACATTAGGAAAGCAGACATCTGATAATCAGGTATTGATCCGTTTGTGAAGCCTTGAATGATAAACTCAATTTCCTCGCTGGTTAATCTCTCTTTATTCTTTTTTTTATTAATTAAATCGTACATTTTCATATGTAGCACCATACCTCTCTCAACAAAGTCCATATAATCAAAAACTATTTGATTATTTTAAAAACTATACGCCTATCAACATATAGCAATGATAATTTTGGGGGAATACTACTATTATATAACAATTCAGAAAAAAAGCCTATCCTTCTTTTAAACTTTTTCCTCCGGACATTCTCCTCTTCTTACTACTTTGATCACTGCCAAAAACTCCTGAAGCATTTCTCTGCTAATATTCATATGATGTAAATAGGAATTAGAAAGTGCTTTTTTCATGCTTATGATGTTATCCTTATCATCGGCATTGTCAGGAACCGGGGTAAATTCAATCAAAAATACGGTTCTTGCCACATCATATAAATAATTGCCAAGGCAAATATTCATAAAGTCAATCACATAGGGGGTTCCTTCCGATATCAATATGTTACCGGGATGGAAATCACCATGACAGAGAGAATTACCCTCCGGTAAATCTTCTATTCTATGTAATAATTCCTCATGTTCTTCCTTAGACAATATGGCATATGGTATATTGCTCTTTAAAAAATCCTTATAATTCGGTATCTCATCGGAAGTATTAAGTATAATTGTATTATGTAGCATTGCCATGGTTGCTGCACATTCTTCTACATCACCCGTCATTAACACTCGATCAAGCAGAGATTCTCCCTCCAACTTATCATAGATTATTCCACTTTTATCCTCATATCGAACGAGCTCATATGCTTTAGGCTTTGCAAAAGGCATATCTCTGACTACCAATGCATTATGATATTCGTTTTCCACGGCTTCCTCAGGATACCCCGTATGAAATAGCTTAACTACTCTTCCTTCGTCCCATTCATAGACACAAGCGGTGTGACCGCTGCCAATCAACTCACCTATATTCATAATTATCCTACACCTTTCCAAAGGCCGCGAATTTTGGCCACATTTGTAATATAATAATATTAATATATAATCTTTTCATATAATATAATCTGTAATTTATAGTATATCAAATAACATAATTTTACCAGTATGAATCTATTATATAATTGAACATAGGGAGCTGCAAGCGGAGGCATCTTCCTATACTCATGTTCCTATAAGAATGTTAATTTATACATTTGTTTGTATTATTTGGTTGACGAATTTTAAAATAAAGGATACAATAAATCAACATAAAACAAGGGAGATTGATGCTATGAGTTTCAAATTTATAAAAGAAGTTATCTCACCGGAGGAATTAGTCAGAGCTTATCCAATGCCCGCCCGAGATGTTCTTTGTAAAAAGGAACGGGATAAACAAATAAAAGATGTTATCACAGGTGCATCCGGGAAGTTTCTTGTAATCATCGGGCCCTGCTCCGCAGATAATGAGGATGCAGTCTGCGATTATATTTCACGTTTGTCTAAGATTCAAGACAAGGTTCAGGACAAGATTATTCTGATACCGAGAATATATACAAATAAACCAAGAACCACAGGAGAAGGCTATAAGGGTATCGTTCATCAACCGGATCCCGAGAAGGAGCCAGATCTTCAGGAGGGCTTAATCGCAATGAGAAAGATGCATCTGCGTGCCATTGCTGAAAGCGGTTTAACTGCTGCAGATGAGATGCTTTATCCGGAGAATTGGCCCTACGTTGAGGACATCCTATCCTATGTTGCTGTCGGGGCACGCTCTGTTGAAGATCAGCAGCATCGTCTCACAATCAGTGGAATGGATGTACCAGCCGGTATGAAGAACCCCACCAGTGGTGACTTCTCTGTAATGCTCAATTCAGTAGTTGCTGCTCAGGCTAGCCACACCTTCTTATACCGTACCTGGGAGGCTATCACCTCAGGGAATCCATTAGCACATACAATTTTAAGGGGTGCAGTTAATAAGCATGGACAATCCATTCCGAATTATCATTATGAGGATTTGAATCTTCTGGTCTCTATGTATAATGAGCGAGATCTGGCAAACCCTGCAATTATCGTGGATGCAAACCACGCCAACTCCAACAAGCAGTATAAGGAACAAATCCGTATTGTGAAGGAAGTTTTACACAGCCGTAAGCTTTCCTCGGAGATTGCTAGTATGGTGAAGGGTGTCATGATTGAGAGTTATATTGAAGGAGGATGTCAGAAGGTAACCGATCACGTGTACGGAAAATCTATCACAGATCCTTGTTTAGGTTGGGAGGATTCCGAGCGCTTAATCTATACCATCGCGGATAATATTTAGGTGTGCTTCAAACCTTGCTAGACCTTCTGCTACGGACTAACCCATCTTATAGAGCATAACCACAACACCAAATAAACAATAAGTGCATATGGAATATCTCATACGGTAAAGTATCTGATGAGGTATCCATATGCATTTTTATGATACATTCTCAGGTTTTCTTTATTTATATCATAATTAATTTTGTTCTTATCGATCATGTTTCTTTCTTCTTAGACACTGAAATACAAAATATGCAATACCCATAATAAACAGCAATAGACATACCGGTATTAATACCTGCTCATTATTACTTGAAACATAGATGGATGTCGGTCCGTCCGCACCCCCGATGATACCTATCTCCGAAACATCTTTCATTGCTACACCAAATTTATACTTCAAATATAATTGAGCTAAAATACGGATAACCAGATTGTATAGTATAATGATACCAGAAATAGCGGTTAGAATTCCTATCCCTATTGAAAGTAATTTCTTTCTCATCTTCTGTTCCTCCTTCTTCTCAGCATGCATTAAGTAATGTATTAAGCCCTTGGATGGGCATTCATATACACTTCCCTGCTGTTCTTAAAGCTATGGGTAAGATATAATTGCGTAGTCGTAATATCCGCATGTCCCAGGAACTCCTGGACACAACTCAATTCCGCACCATTTTCCAGAAGATGAGCGGCGAAGGAATGACGAATCGAATTGGGATTAATCTCGGCAATTCCTACCTGCTTGGCATAAGCCTTTAAGATCTTCCAAAAGCCTTGCCTTGTTAGGGCCTCGCCAGAGGAATTTAGAAATAGAATATCCTTCTGTTTCTTATTAAAGCCTTCCTCCCGAATTGTAAGATAGGCAGATAAGGCAGTCTTAGCAGATTTACCAAAGGGGACACTGCGTTCTCTCCGGTCCCCGCAGGTAATATATCGACCGGATAGATTTACATCCACGACCTTTAAGGATATGAGCTCCGATACTTTTATCCCGGTAGCATATAACAGCTCCAGCATTGCCAGATCACGGATTCCCTTCTTGGTCTTAGTATCCGGCTGCAGGAGTAATTGATCTACCAAATCTGTCTTTATAACCTGTGGAGATTTTTTCTGAATTTTTGGAGGCTTAATTCGCTCGGAGGGATCACTTGTAATGATCTGATGTTTAATTAAATAAAGCAGAAAAGCTTTGATTGCTGCAATATTTCGGGAGACAGAGGCAGGTGACAAGCCTTCCTTCTCCAGAGTTAATACGTAGGAATTCAGATTGGTTTCGCTAATCTTAACTACAGAATGGATCATTTGTTTCTCTAAAAATAGCTGAAGCTTCCTCAAATCATTCTGATAGGCTTGTATCGTATTCTTGGATGAGTGCTTAACTTCCTGCAGATAACTGATGAAATCATTGATATAATGTTCCACGATATATCTCCTCCTTCGCTATGTTCCAATCCAATATTAAACTCTTTGCTATACTTAAGTAATTAATCCTAAGGCCTTCTTTAAGAAATATGCACCCGGATATGCTTCCAGAAAGCTCGCAAATACTAAAGCAACTGCTAAAATGATAATAATCAACAAATTCTCGCGAATTGGTTTTAGTATCGCAGCCAGACTGGTATGGCTTGACTGATAGATATCCCTGCTAAGGGAATAACCCTTGTACAGACAAATCAATACAATCGGCAGATACAGGAAGCCGTGGGGAAACAGATAAACTAGTACTAATATGATTCCTTTAAAACCATACTCCATGGTAACTGCCGAGATAAAAAAGCCTGAAAAGAAACCAAAGGAAGCTATCTTAAGAGCCATATACGGAATTCCAAGTATTGTTATGCAGAGCAACCAGAACATAATAAAATCACTGAAATTGTTACCCAGAACATATCGGAATAACCCCGCATGATCAATCTCACTATCTGCAATCTCGGTAAACACATTATCCTCATAGATCTGTAAGCGTTTCGTAAAATTATCCTGAAATACATTGGCACATACAATCCCTAGAAATAATCCAATGATCAAAACAATAACGGCAATCTGTATTATATTTGGTCTAATGAACTGTAATCTTAACTTCTTCATTTTTATGCCTACCATCTTATCAGTTATATAACATAGATATGATTTAGTAATTAAAATAGAACAAGCATATCGATTACTTTAAACGACATTTCGTTATTTACTAACCTTCTCCTTATACGCCAGAATCGCTGCAACCGTCTTCGCATCCTTGATTTCTCCTTGAAGAATTAACTTCGTTAGCTCTTCCAAAGAATGATGCTCAATCGTTACAAATTCATCCTCATCCAGGTTCTGCTTCGTCTGTGTAATACCGGTGGTATAGTAGATGCATATCTTCTCGTTACTAAAGGCTACCGTAGTATACACGTCAATCAGGTGATGGACTTCTCCGGCTTTATAGCCGGTCTCCTCCTCACACTCGCGAATTGCACAGGTCATATTATCCTCACCGATATTCAAACCGCCGGCCGGAATCTCAAGGGTATAGCTATCTACTGCATTGCGGTACTGTCGTACCATAACGATTCTGCCCTGTTCATCCACCGGAACCATAGCCGAGGCTCCTTTATGATGAATGAAATCAAAGGTTGTCGTCTTCTCCTCATTAATTTGTATCGTATCATGATAGTAATCGATTATACTACCTTTTTGAACCAGGTCTCTTTTCACACGTTTATATGGATTCATAGCTTTTTCTCTCCTTTATTTAAAACAGTATTTCGGATTAAAGTGTCAAAAGCCATTCAAAAACTGATATCAATTTGCACATCTCTACCCAGCCTTATTTCTAGGCTTTTGACGCTCCAATCCAATTAGAGCTTTTTACTTAAGTCTACTGCCTTATCATAGCAAGCATCCGTTGCTTTCATAATGGCATTACGCAGGCCATACTCCTCCAAGGCCTTTACAGCAGCAATGGTGGTCCCACCGGGGGAGCAGACATTATCCTTAAGCCTTCCGGGATGTTCTCCTGTCTCTAGTACCATTGTTGCAGCACCAAGTACTGTCTGAGCTGCAAGAACATAGGCTTTATCTCTTGGGATACCATAGGCAACTACACTGTCTGCCAATGCTTCTATAAACATATATACATATGCTGGTGAGCTCCCACTCGCACATACGACTGCATTCATTAACTTTTCATCAAATACCTCATATTTACCGAAGGACTGGAAGAAACGATCAATTTCCGTCTTTTCTACGTCACTGTAATTATCCTGAGAGAAAGATATTCCTGTCATTCCCTTGTATACCATAGCCGGTGTATTAGGCATTGCTCTTACAATACGAGTGGTGTCTCCTAACATCTCCTTCAATGTAGTAATCGTAATGCCCGCAGCGATAGAAATTACAATATGATCCTTCGTCACGAAAGCCTTAATTTCGTCTAATACAATGGAAAAGAATTGTGGTTTCACTGCAAGTACTAGATACTTACATTGCTTTACTACATCTATATTTTCCTTAACATACGGAATCTGAGTTTCTTTATTTACAAACTGGCAACGCTCCAGGGATGCATCCGTAAATACAACCTCATCCTTCCCAAAGATATTGCCGGCTACCTGAATTAAGGGATAACCCATGTTCCCCGCTCCAATAAAACCAAATAACGCCATATTTCGTCCTTCCTTCTTAAAAGATTTACATAATAGAATAAAAGTATTCTAACATAAAAGCAGAAAGATAGGTAGTGTTTTAACAATAAATTGTAAAAACACTACCTAAATCTATGAAAACAGTATGAAGTTCAATATGTATGATTTGTTTATATCACAATCACATATTTTAAGCTATTTGTGATAGTTGTTCCAAATAATATCATTTTCTAATATGCTCTTTCCGTTAATCAGCCTAATTTCTCTACAAGTGCTTCAATTCGATCAAGACCCTTCACAATTTGCTCCATAGAGATTGCATAGGACAGACGGATATGATCCGCAAAACCAAAATCGGCACAGGGAATTACAGCAACATTATAATCCTCAATCAGAATTTTGGCCAATTTATCTACATCACCAATCTTCTCACCGTTATACTCCTTATCAAGCAATTTACTGATGTCAACAAATAGATAGAAAGCACCTTGAGGTGCTAGGGCAGAGATGTTATTGATTTGTGCTATCCTCTCTACCATGAAATCGCGTCTCTTCTTGAACTCGGCATGCATTTTATATACGGAATCCTGAGGACCCGTAATGGCCTCCAACGCTGCTTTCTGTGCGATGGAGTTCGGATTAGAGGTCTGATGACTCTGTACACTACCCATAAGCTTCGCAATCTCCTTAGAGGAACCGGTAAAGCCAATTCTCCAACCGGTCATGGAATAGCTCTTTGCAACTCCACTACAGGTAATGGTTCTCTTATAGATCTCATCATTGAAGGAAGCGATACTGATTGCCTCTCCCTCATAGATAAGATTCTCATACATCTCGTCGGATACAACATAAAAATCTTTTCTGACAGCAACCTCAGCAATAGCCTCCAGCTCTTCTCTGGTATATATCATACCGGAAGGATTACTGGGAGAATTCAAGATGAGTGCCTTAGTCTTCTCGGTACAGGCTGCTTCAATCTGCGCAGCTGTAACTTTATATTGATTGGATTTCTCACCTCTTACGAATACGGGAACGCCGTCAGCCAGTTTAACAATCTCAGGATAGCTTAACCAGTAAGGGGCGGGAATGATAACTTCGTCACCCGGATTACAGATTGCTTCAAAGATATTGGTTAAGGAGTGCTTTCCACCATTACTGACAACGATCTGGCTCGGTTCATAGCTAATCTTATTAAAGCTTTTGAATTTATCGCATACTGCTTTTTTTAGCTCTATAATTCCATCCGCAGGTGTATATTTTGTAAACCCATCATGAATGGCTTTAATAGCTGCATCACAGATATTATCAGGAGTATTGAAATCAGGCTCACCTGCTCCAAATCCAACTACATCGATTCCCTTACTCATTAATTCCTTAGCCTTAGCGGTTATCGCCAAGGTGGATGAAGGCTTCACTGCTTGCGCTTTCTTTGATAATGTTAACGCCATAGAATTCACACCGTCCTTTATTCATAATTAATAGTTTCCACTATTCAAATCTTTATCATTGTAATATATATATTTTAATAATGCAATAAAAATATCAAAAATTACGAAAAAAGTATTTCCAGTGGCTTTCATATGTCCGTGTATCGAAGATTTATTGTGCATTTTGTGCATTTCAAGGGATTTTCTGTTAATCCAATTTGAAATATTACATTGTTATATAATTGAGTCGGCTTTATTTTATTTGGTAACAGGATATCTTTGCTTTATTTTATTAATATCATAGCACTTTTACTTAATTATTTAATCCGTATTAGGCCTGGTTGAAGAGTAAAATATATATATTTATGTAATTTATCTCATAAATATACACTCGAATTTCCTTAAAGAGTTCTCCCATGCTGGGCCAACGATGAAAAGCTAAAACAATGCTATCATGTTTTAGCTTTTCATATCTTGTAAATCTTTAAATTAATATCTCAAAATCATCTCTTTATAGTCATTTTATTTTTCCAGTTGTAGGTTTTTACTCCAGCAGAAAGTGATTATCTTTTGTCACTCTATAGCATATCTGTTATACTTG
>JAEZKA010000069.1 GCA_023436225.1 Bacillota bacterium | reverse complement strand
CTCGCATGCGGGGTACCTCCGTAAAAAGATAACATCATTATATAAGAAAAAAGCCACAATCAGAAATGCATAAATTCCTACATTTTCATATCGGAACTTTTCTACATTTCCATTGTAGCATTTACACGATAAAAATGTTGCGCATTCACCCCTATTATTTTTTTCGCTCTATTGACTTGTTATTGATAACACCATTCTATCATAAAAATCTGAATATAGATTACTACAATCATTTTAAATAAATTACAATAAAATAAGGCTTTCACAAAATTGAGAATATCCGTGGTAAGGTAACTCAATTTTGTAAAAGCCTTATACAAGAATTACTTATAATTTTTTAGTATCCGATAAATCGAACTTTCAGATAAATAATGCTCTTTTGATATTTCAGCAACAGTTTTTCCGTTTTGAAAATCTTTATATATTAACCTGTCTCTGATAGCTAAATGATATTTTTGGCCAGAAATACTTCCCCATTCCTTTCTGGTGTTAATTCCTGGAATGTATAGAAAGCCTTCTGGGATATATTTTCGAATTTCTATCAGTAACTCATCTGGAAAAACATTTAATGCATTTATATACTTCATTCGGTACTTGCTCCTTATTCTAATAATTAATTTAGAATGCGGCTTCTGTACTATTCACGAATGAATTGGCAAATCTATATACGCTCCACACGTATTTGCCTATTACAGAATCGCATGGAGCTTAAGCAAACGTTTAAATTTCATTAATCCATCCTCCTCTATTATGTATGGAATTTAATTCTGTTTATCATCATTATACGTTTCTCTATTTGTGAAGTCAATATATGGAGGAAAATGTAATTTTATACACTGGGCATATGGATTGGAATTTACATGCTTCATATATGGCTCATCGGGCAAACCTTATTGTTCCGCTGTACTTAAGCAAAATGGATGACCTTCAGGGTCAAACATCACTGCTGAATCCTCATAAAACTGTATTTCAGATTTTTTTGCACCACATTGTAAAGCATGGCAAACTGATTCATCTAAGTTTTTTACTTTAAAATCAATATGAGCCATTTGCTGTTGTTCTCCAACTCTCCACGGCCATACTGGTGGAATATACTCATCTACCTCTTGAAAAGCCAATATCCAACCTTGTGGGGAGCGCAATCCGGCCCAGCCCCCACCTGACGGAATTTTATCCCATCCAAGAAGATTGGCATAAAATTCCGCTAATTCATTTGCATTTTCACAATCATACGCAAATCCGGCTATCGATTCAATCATGATAAAATCCCCTTTCTAATTTGAAATTCCAAATAATTAATAACCACATTGACATGTTGTAACAATGTCAAAATCCGTTGTTTTGAAATATTAAGTATCACACATTTTCATCGTTTCATGCTTATTCTGTGGTGTGAGAGAATTCATAAAAAAATCAACAGTTAATTATCTTTATAATTCTCAATAATGTCTCATGTCCGTAAATACGCTTCAGAAAATTGCCTCCTTTTTCATATTAAGCGCGAGACGGGATTCGAATTCTATCCCCTCTTAAAAATACTTATAGAAAGGGACTTTCCAGCACATCCATTTTTAACGTACTCAATTGGGTACTCAAAAGCAGAAGAAATCTTTTATCTCGCTTATTATTGGCCATGCTCCATCACCAGTATTTGATATTACTGTATAAATAATTTCATTCTTCCTAATAATTGCAGATTTAAATGATACTCCAGCATCACATCCAACAATATATTCTTCTAGTGTTTTTTCTTTCTTACATAACCAAATCCCAAGTCCATAATATAAGTTCTCTCCTTCCGATTCAGCTTTGATATAAGGTTTAATATATAGTTCAGTTAAGCTCTTAGATAAAATTTTAAACTTTAAAAAGGCATCCCATAATATGTATAAATCTCCAACTGTAGTAAATGCACCACCATCACCACCTCCTACTATTGGTAAGTTATATATATTCGTACGCCAACCATTATCATCTTCGACATAACCCAGGGCAGTATTTTCAGATAGCCTATTTAATTCAAAGAACCCCGAATTTTTCATGCCAATAGCTTTAAATATATACTCCTCTACAAATCTTGTATATGGGATTCCTGATACTTCATTAACTAGAGCTGCTAATAATATAAATCCACTGTTACAATATGAAAAATTTTCACCCGGCAGGAATTTCATCTTTTCCTGCGGAAATATAGGAAAATAATCTTTTGGCTCTCTTAATTTATACCACGGTATAGCTACAAAAAAATTATCAAAATCATCTACTTTCTCCTCATCAAAATAATCGGGTATTCCTGATGTATGGGTTAATAATTGCCCAATCGTAATTTCTTTTGAATAAAAAGGAAAATCATATTTAATTATGTCAAATACTTTTGTTTCAAGTGATATCTTTCCTTCTTCAATTAATTTTCCTATAGCCAATGCTGTGAAGAACTTGGTGCCAGATGCAATTCCAAATTTTGTTTCCATATTATTACTAACTTTATTACTTCTATCCGCAAATCCTACTGCATTTTCATAAATTATCTTTCCTTTTTCTTTAATCGAGATAACTCCAGAAAAGTTATTCTTTTCAATTGAAGAGTTAATTTTATCTGCTAACGTTGAATATTTCATAAACATTCTCCCCTAAAAAACCA
The DNA here is from genome assembly GCA_023436225.1 of Bacillota bacterium. Classification (GTDB taxonomy): domain Bacteria; phylum Bacillota; class Clostridia; order Lachnospirales; family Lachnospiraceae; genus Mobilitalea. The sequence goes on along the minus strand of JAEZKA010000069.1, from coordinate 32,958 downwards.
AGTATACCATTTATTATCATGATTTCATCTATTATATCATTTATTCATCTGCCTTACAATCTTTGGACAGTAAGCTAGCAATTGGTCGTTCCAAACATCAGGATAAGCTCTTTGAAAAGGAGAAAAAAGAAATTACATCGAATTATATTTATAGCTGGGAGACGTATCGTAGTTATCTGAAGCACGGTTGTTATTTCGTTCTCTGGTGCAAAGGGATAAAAAGGTCTGGAATAAGATACATAATGCAGCCGATATTCATTCTAACCGTGGTGATTATGCAACCGCGATTTATCTTGCTAATGCAAGACCGCTTGACCAGATACCGAAGTGTGACCGTTATTATTTGGAATGAATCTAAGTAGCAGGACGATTCAGAGAAACCGGAACCATTGGGAGAAGTATTACGAGGGAACAAAAATCACCAAAAAATCCATTGACAAAATATCAGTTGAAGAAATCGAAGATTTCTTTCATAGCTGTATCAGCAAATATGATTTGACCAAGAAAGAACTGGACAATATGAAGCTGATTTTCAAGGATTTAATGAAGTATGCGAAGAAGAAAGGCTTGATTTTATCCAATCCATATGATGATAACGAAATCAAAGTGAATGGATGTAAACCGCCGAATAATCCGAAGGATGAAAGCAGAGTCTATCTCCCGGAGGAAAAGGAGAAGCTCTTTCGTCAGCTGAACAAGCGGTTAGTACAGATGCCATACGAAACCGATTCCTATGTGGTATTTCTACTCTTTAAGCTTGGTCTTAGGATTGGTGAGGCAGTTGCACTTAAATGGTCAGATATTGATTGGGAAACCCGAGAAATACATATACATCGGATGGAAAGCCTTGTTGAGGATGAGAACGGGAAACTCAAAGTGAACATCTGTGAGTACACCAAGAAGAAAAGTCCAGCAGGAGACCGCTATCTCCCTTTAAGCGATTATGAAATTAATCTGTTTCAGACGGTTAAGCGTATTAATGAGGAAGCATAATGAATAACCAAGGGAAGCAGAAGACATCAAAACAGATTGTAAACGCTCTTTCTGAGATGAGTGGAAGTGACGTACTCATGGGTACTCAAAACTCCAGTAATGAAAAATCGCCAGAGGCCTCTTAAAATAAGGACTTCTGACGAAATTAGTTAAGCGCGAGACGGCGCACGAGGTCCGGTGGACCTCGGCTCTGCGCGGACCGGAGCGGAGCGAAGACAGTCGAACTTCGAGTCCAGGATTGGACTCGAATAAAGAAAAAGGATATCCTCTAGGATATCCTTTTTCTTTATGACAGCGCGAGACGGGATTCGAACCCGCGACCCTCGCCTTGGCAAGGCGATACTCCACCACTGAGCCACTCGCGCATTTTCTTTGCTCATTTATTACGTGTGCAAGAGATATAATACATTATAAGTGGGTTGTTGTCAAGACTGAAATTTCACTTTTTAGATTTTTTTAGATTTTTGAGGATTATAAATTAAATTCCACCCCCCTACCCCTTTGGTGTAGAAGAGTGGGGGATATCAGGATAGGAACAACCTATTAATATCCCCCAATATTTTGTGGACAAATACTAAGGATTTCTGTGTTGATGTGGATCAAAGTATCAACACCATGTTATCATTCTTCCTTGAATGGCCTCATCAGTGGGAAGAGAAGCATGTTCTTGATGTTCTCTTCAACGGTAAGCACTTGAAGAATGCGGTCTATCCCCATTCCCCAACCGGAGATCGGAGGCATTCCGTATTCCATAGCTGTGATGTAATCCTGATCCAGGGGCATCGCTTCATCGTCTCCGTTAGCCTTCAGTCTTGCCTGTGTGATTAATCGTTGCTTTTGATCGATTGGATCCACCAGTTCAGAATAAGCATTGATTACCTCAGCTCCATTGATGATGAGTTGGAAGCGGTCAACGACCTCGGGATTATTGTCATTCGCCCTGGCAAGAGGGGAGAGAGAGGTGGGATGCTCGATGAGGAAGGTGGGGGAGATCAGCTTCGGCCGGCTTACCTTCTTATATAAGAGATCAATGAGATTCCCCCTTCCAAGAAGCGATAGATCGGTATCGGATTCTAAAGAAATATTACGGGCCTTAATCTCTTGTAATAGGCTGTCAGCACTCTCGTACAAACTGATATCAATACCGCAATCCTTCAGCAAGAGGCTACGAAAGGATATAACCGGCCATTCTCCTGCAAAATCGATTACCTTATCACCGATACTAAGCTCAGACTTACCAAAGAGCTTTGTCACCACTTGGCGAAGCATCTCTTGAAGGAAGAGCATATTATCCTTGTAATTGAAGTAGGCACAATAGCCTTCAAGCATTGTAAAGTCTTGAAGGTGAGTCTTATCAATACCTTCATTACGAAAGCACCTTGCAAATTCGAAAACCTTCGTGAAACCTCCGACAATTGCCCGCTTCAGATATGTCTCAGGAGCTATGCGCAGGTACACATCAATATCCAGTGCGTTGTGATGGGAGAGGAAAGGTCTTGCAGTCGCACCGGAAGGCTTATCGATTAGAACCGGAGTTTCTATCTCCAGATAGCCATGATCCTCCAGAAAACGGCGTATCTCTCTTATGAAGCTGAATTTAGTCAGAAAGCGTTGTCTGGTATCCTCGTTCATAATAAGATCCAGATAGCGTTGACGAAAGCACATATCGGTATCACTAATTCCATGGAACTTTTCAGGGAGAGGCTTCAAGGCCTTACCTAGAAAGGTGATACCTTCTGCTCGAATGGTCTTCTCACCGGTCTGAGTAGTAAAAATCTCACCCTCAACCCCCATAAAGTCTCCGATATCAAAGCCCTTCTTAAAGAATTCGTAAGCCTCCTCCCCGATACAATCCTTCTTGATAGCTACCTGGATCCGGCCGTGTATATCAGTAAGGGTAACGAAGGAGAGCTTGCCCATCTTACGAAGCAGTAGAATTCTGCCTGCTGTTTTGACATTAGGTGTACCATCTGCCAGACCACTTGCTTCGGCGATCTCATGGCTTTTCTCAAACCGCTCCGGGTAGGGATTGGTAGTTGCTTTTACATAATCCAGCTTCTTTCTTCTTGCTTCTTCTAATACTGCTTCGCTCATCATTATTTCCTCCTTATAATAAAATAAAAAAGCCCCATCCTTGACCAAAGCTCAAGGACGAGACCAATACTCGTGTTACCACCTTAATTCATCTATATCTCACGATATAAAACTCTACAAGTACAGCCTTCCGGCGATACTCTGGCGCTATAATGGGCACTCCCATCGTAATCTCAGCATAGAACCTATGCAGTCGGTACGCAGTTCCGAGGCTTTATTCAGTGAGATGGAGTACGATACCATCAATTGCTTTCTGTGTCTCTTCACACCAACCGAGACTCTCTGGGACAGCGGGGCAATTCCTACTTCTCTCTTCATTACCTTTGCAATATTTGTATTTATTGCTGCTAATGCTAACATAATGACCCAACACTGTCAAGTAGAGAAATTAAATTCAGCTTTGGTTAAAATAAATTTATCCATGATTTCTCCATAATATAGTCGTTTTGTGGACTAGGAAAATATTGAGTTAAGGTGTAGTATAAAAGAGATTAATTCAATAAGCCAATATCAGCAAGGAGGATATCATGCAAAAAAGTGATGGAATGAATTATGCTCCGCAGGGTAAACCGTCACCGGTAGTGAAGGCCGGAGAATTTACTTTTGCGGCGATTGCTCTCGATCATGGACATATTTATGGTATGTGTAACGGACTAACGGAGGCTGGAGCTGACCTCAAATGGGTATATGATCCGGACCCGAATAAGGTGAAAAGCTTTTGTGAGAAGTTCCCGCAGGTACGAGTTGCTTCTTCGGAGGAGGAGATTCTTCAGGATAAGGAGGTAAAGCTGGTCGCAGGAGCAGCAGTGACCTCTCTGCGTTGTGATCTCGGTATGAGAGTCATGGATGCTGGCAAGGATTATTTTACCGATAAAGCTCCTCTCACCACCTTGGAACAGCTGGATAGAGCCAAAGAGAAGGTTCGCACTACCGGTAAGAAGTATATGGTATATTATAGTGAACGTCTTCATGTGGAAAGTGCTATCTATGCCGGATATCTGATACAGGACGGTGCCATTGGTAAGGTGGTTCAGGTCCTTGGTTTGGGACCTCATCGTCTGAATGCACCCTCAAGACCTGAGTGGTTCTTTGAAAAGGACAAGTACGGCGGTATCCTCTGTGATATCGGAAGTCATCAGATCGAGCAATATCTGTTCTTTGCCGGTGCAAAGGATGGGCAGGTAGTAAGAAGCCAGATCGGTAATTATAACAATCCGATGCATCCGGAGCTGGACGATTTTGGTGATTGCACCATCGTCGGAGATAATGGCACCACCAATTATTTCAGAGTGGATTGGTTCACACCGGATGGTCTTGGAACCTGGGGTGATGGAAGAACCATCATCTTAGGAACAGAGGGTTACATCGAGCTTAGAAAATACATAAATCTTGGTACCTCAAAGGATTCCGACCATGTATTCTTAGCCAACGGAAAAGGAGAATATCACTACGAGGTAAATGGAAAGGTAGGATATCCTTTCTTTGGACAGTTGATATTAGATTGTATGAACCGGACAGAGAATGCAATGACACAGGAACATGCCTTCAAGGCAGCAGAGCTTGGTGTCAGAGCACAGATGCTGGCAGCAGAATTAACGAATCGCTAATCGCCTATATATAATATAAGACCGTACCGATATCGTCCTAGCCTAAGGATCAGCTGACGTTATCAGGTACGGTCTTATTATTACTTATTCAAGCTCAAGCTTGAAATTATTGGCCTCTGCATATGTGTAGGCGGCACTGTTAGGGCTACAATAAATCGTCTGTCTCCCTTCGGTCTCCCAATTATAGAACGCCCTTTTATCGAGCTTTGTTACGGAATCGGGGATATGGATCTTTAATAACAGCGGGCACCAGGCAAAGGAATAACTTTTCACTTCGGTCATGCCTTCGGACAACCAGATCTCTTCAAGATTCTGACAACTGTTGAAAGCATAAGAATCTATGAAGGATATGGAATCGGGTAATCTGAGTGTTCGGAAGCCACAGCGAGCAAATGCACTCTTTCCGATTGTGTCCAGAGAAGCAGGGAATTGAAGCTCGGCAAGCTTGGAACAATTCTCAAAGGCGGAAGCTTCAATCGTCTTCAATCTCTTCGGCAGATTGACCTCGGTTAGCTGATTACAGTCAAAAAAAGCATAACGTGCAATGGTAGTAATGCTATTAGGAAGAGTAATCTTTGTTAAGGTTCGGTTGCCCTTAAATACGTAAGGAGCGATATAGACAACCTCATCTGATATAGTAAGCTCCTCAGCCGATCCCGTATATTTGACAAGAAAGCCGTTATTGGTGATTACCATGTTATTAATTTCGGTGTCACGAATCCATGCTGTTCCCGTGAATACATAGCTTCCAAGGGATTGTAATGTATCAGGCAAGGTTACTTCCTTGAGGTAAGCACAGCCATTGAACACACGGTTACCAATTGCAGTTACACCTTCGGGAACGATAATTTCGGTTAAGCTGCGGCAGTCACTGAACGCATAATCGTCAATAACCTGAGCCGATGAAGGTATGGATATAGCGGAAAGACTGTTACAACCACTAAATAGATTGCTTGGTATAGTAATCAGTTGATTGGGTAATTTAATTTTAGTTAAATTAACACATTGTGCAAATGCACCTACGCCTATGGAGTTTACCGTCTCGGGGATAACAATCTCTGCTAATAAGTGGCATTGCTGGAATGCATTGCTGCCGATATGGGTCAAACCAGTAGGAAGCTTAATGTCGATAAGACTCTTACAAGCTTCAAAAGCACTGTTATCGATTCTGGTCATTCCTTCTGATAGAGTTACATAAATGAGCTTGGAACAACCGGCGAAGGTGTAGGGCTGAAGCGCGGTAACCGCTTTAGGAACCGTCACCGAAATCAAGCCGGAACAACCCTGGAAAGCACTGGATCCAAGAGAACGAAGCTTCTCGGGAAGAGTAACAGTGGTTAAGGAGCGGCAGCCGGAAAAAGCATTGTTACCGATATTAGTTACAGAAGCAGGAATTGAAATTGAATTTAAGCGGCTACAATTCGCAAAGGTACCGTCTTCAATCTGCTGTAATGTGCTCGGTAGATTAATGCTTGTTATGGCTGAACAGGAAGCAAATGCAGAGGCATCAATTCTTGTTAAGACCGTAGGAAGCTTAATTGTCTTTAATTTGCTGCAGCCGGATAGCATTCCTTCCGTTATCACAGAAAGAGTACTTGGCAGTTTGATGCTGGTAAGCTTAGAGCATTCAGAGAATGCATAGGGTTCAATCTCAGTAACCGAATCCGGGATGGATAAGGAGGTGAGACTTTTACAATACTGGAAAGTCTCTCTCTGAATCTTAGTTAAGCTGCTCGGGATATTAATTTTAGTAAGCTTATTGCAATAGCGGAATGCCTGCTTGCCTAAAGTAGTGAGCCCTTCAGGAAGAGTGATTGAGGTCAATTGGCCACAGCCCTCGAAAGCTCTTCTTGCAATGTAATATAATGCACTGTCTTTGGGTATGCTCACAGTCTTAAGCTTCCCGCACCAGTGAAAGGCTTCAATACTGATAAACGATACAGACTTTGGCAGTGTAATCTTAGTTAAAGCACCACAGCCGGAAAAGGAGCTTTCACCAATATAGGTTAATTGATTAGGTAAGGTTATACTTTTAAGCTTGTTGCAGTTGATAAAGGCCTTATAAGGGATTCGTTTAATACCATCAGGTAGGTTAATCTTTTGTAAGGAATAACAGTTGGCAAATGCTTCATCCTCTATCACGGTCACACTTGACGGTAACACAATGGTAGTCACTTTCGTGTTCTCATAGAAGGCACGTTTACCGATGGTAGTAATACTGCTCGGAACATATACTGTCTTTGCTGAACCTGTGTAGGCCAGAAGTACACCGTCTTTGATTAGAAAATCATTTGAGGCAGCACTAACGGGCTTTACTACGAGTAAGCATAAAGTAAGGAAGAACAGTATGCCGATGATTCTTTTTAATTTGATACTCATAAAACACCTCCAATTACTCGTTATATAGATTTGAATTACTCAGTGGTAAATGAAAACAAATACGCTATTTGATCCCAATTCCTATATTATTGTAATCCAATATAAGGGGGCTCACAAGTTAAATTTTCCTTAAGAAAAATCTATAGCTTATCCAGTTCTTCCTGCATGTATTCAAGCAGCTGTTGCTTTGAGATAGCACTATCGTGTCCTTCCACACAGGTATCAAAATCCGTCTCTTTGATGAATTCGATAAAGCTCAATAATTTATCCTTGTCATAGCGACCTTGATTATGATAGAAATCCCCGCCAGAAGCGTCGCCGAGAAAAATAATTCGCTCTTCGGGAATATAGACTGCCACAGAATCCTCAGAGTGTGGATTGGTTATTGGTAGTAATTCACAGGTGATACCTCCGAGATCAAGCTGAAGCTTGCCGTCAAAAACGATATCTGGTGTCTTAATAATGATATCCTTCGGGTTAGAGTATTCGATACGGATATATTTGTCACAGAATTCGATATCTTCTCCCGTGGTCAATCGTTCGGACATGGCATTATCATCCCAGCTCCATGTCTTAACCTTGGCCAGCTGCCGGTCTGTCAGCTTACTTGCTATTGATCTAGCATTGATAGCATGTATTCCAAAGGTATGGTCCCAGTGCCAATGGGTTATGGCTATGTAATCCGGATAAGGGAGTTTAAGCTCCTCAAGCTGGGATAGGAAGAGCCTGGCATGTTTGTCAGAATTACCGGCATCCACCATGAGGGAATAATGATCTCCCCGGATATATCCCAGGTTCGGGCGGTCTGTATCCTCCATAAATGGGAGATAGTAGATACGATCGGATAACTTATGAAGCAGATTTGTCACAGGATACACCTCCGTTTTCTTGATCAATGTGAAAGATTCCTATTTCTTTGTAGTGATCTATTTTATAATTTACAATATTCAGACTGTTCTTAAGAACCTCCATCTGCTTCAAAATCTCGGATTTATGCTTCTCTAGAACCTCCTTACGCTCTTCACAGGTATTTTCGCCGCCTAAGCATAGATTCATAAATTGCTTGATTTCTAGAATAGGCATACCGCTGTTCTTAAGACAACAGATCAGTCCCAACCAATCGAGATCTGTATCGCTAAAGGTACGGATTCCGCTTTCGGTCCGCTTTAGAGTTGGGAGCAACCCCTCTTTGTCATAATAGCGCAGAGCAGAAGCGGTTAATCCCAACTTCTTTGCAGCCTGCTGAATAGAATAGTTCATGTTATAATCCTCCTAAAAAGCTATATCTATAAATTATTTGAAATAAGTGTGTAGGTGTAACCATTAGAATGATTAAGATTAAGTTGCTCTTACAATCGGGAAGCAACTTTTACTCTTTCAAAATGAATTTTGTATTGCCAAGAAAAACTTACTTTAGCATTTTACTCATCGATTATACTTCAAAAATATCGCGTAAGACAAAAATCCTCTAATAAGAAATTAATAGGAAAACACGAGTTACTGAATTATTTTCACAAAATATGTTAAACCTATTGACTTAAAGTTAACTTTAGCATTTATAATAAAATATGTCAATTATTATCTGATAGACCATCATATCATGAACAAGTAGCTGTTCATGATCTTTCACTACGATCGCATACTCACAAGCAAGCTTGCTTTGCGAGAGCTCCGCTTGCATTTTGCTCACTACGTTTATATTATATTAAAAGGAGGATAAATACATGATTTTACAGGATACCTTTACACTAAAGAATGGGATAAAGATGCCCAAGCTGGGGCTTGGAACCTGGCAGATACCCGAAGGGGAAGAAGCATACAATTCGGTATTATGGGCACTAAAGCATGGATATAGACATATTGATACTGCAATGGCTTACGGCAACGAAGCCAGCGTAGGAAGGGCCATCAAGGATTCAGGAATACCGAGGGAGGAGATCTTCGTAACCACTAAGCTGCCGGCTCAGTTCAAGGGCTATGAGATTGCCCATGAATGCTTTCAGAAGTCGCTGACAGCATTGGGTCTTGATTATATTGATCTTTATCTGATCCATGCACCCTGGCCGTGGGATAAGATAGGTATCGATTGTACGGAAGGCAATTTAGCCAGCTGGAAGGCATTTGAAGAGATATATGACAGCGGTAAGGTGAAGGCAATCGGTATCTCCAATTTCGAACCGAAGCACATTGAACCAATCCTTGCTATGTGTAAGTATGTTCCGATGGTGAACCAGATTCGTTTTCATATTGGTGACCGCCAGGAGGAGATCGTGAATTATTGTCAGAAGCATGATATTCTGATTACGGCATATTCACCTCTGGCTACCGGCAGAATTATCGGTGATAAGGCTATTGTGGAGATGGCTGCAAAGTATCAGGTTACACCTGCACAGCTCTGTATCCGTTACTGTCTGCAGAAGGATATGGTTGTTATACCGAAGTCCACCAAGGAAGAGCGAATTATCTCCAATGTTCAGGTGGAGTTTGAGATTAATTCCGAGGATATGAAGGCACTGGATCAGCTGTAGAGCTACGAAATAATATATAGGTATTGATGGAAATTAAAAAGGAACCTCAATTTTGAACGGAATACTCATGATAATTCAGTAGTCATAGAGTTCCTTCAGTTTAAAAGAGGTTCCTTTTGTTATAAGTATTTATTTGTTGTATAACGAAAGCATGCAACCGAATTTCTTCATTCTGGTTTCTCCTTACATTCGATTACAATTAGAGGTACCATCATCTCTTGATCGGTCAATCCTGCATGGGAACCAATGAAGTGCTCACATTCTTTTCTGGTATAGAAAATAGATACATCACCAATCGCAATCGCCAGATAATCTCCGAGAAATTCTTCGAATCGGGGATGAGTTTTACCCCTTCCGAACAGTCTCTGATCGATTACCGCTTGCTTCGGCAGTAATATACAGTCGCCTCCAAAGTTTCTTAAGAAGGCAGTCTCAAATTCCATCTCCCGACCCTCCTTCACAAAGAAAGCAAGAGCTCTTGGCTCAATGGAGGGCATCCATTTCAGTGTATCGATAATATCGGGATAATCACCTATGTATTTATTTGTACTGTTGATATGTCCATGATCTGCGGTTATGAATAACACAGTATCTTGCAGCTTATCGCTCAGTTCCTCCAGATCTTTGTTAATGCGCCAAACCCAGGTGGCAGCCTCTTCACTGGTAATTCCCTTTTTATGCATAGAGGTATCAGGCTCATTCCAATAGGTATAGAGGTAATGACGACCCTCCTCATTACATAGAGTCTCGACAGACTTAAGAATATCTTCATAGCATTCGGTGTGATATGAACCGAAATAGGACACCGATTCGGCTCTTGCCTGTGATAACTCGTTAATCTTCTGAACTACATTCTTATATGGGAGAAGCTGGCTGGCTACATGGTAATCTGCAATCGGCTCTTCCTCGTAATTAGTATTAATAAATAGATTGACGTTATCTGCAAGCTCAGGAAAATACAGACTCCATCCAAGCCATGCGTGTTCGCAGGGAGACAGCCCACTTTCCAGTGTAGTAGTCGCTGCAGTGGTGGTTGGGGGAAATACTGAGGTGATTTCGTGCAACATGTGACTTCGTAGGAAGCTATCCGGTGGAAGTAGCTGTTCGAGATTACGACTACCCATAGCATCAAAGACCATAACCACCACGTTCCGATATTGCTTTGCTAAGATTGAATCAGCAATGGAAAGAGTTGGATGATCATTCTTTACTCCGAAGTGCTTTTCAATCGAGTTAATCAAGTTTAAGATACTGTTATTGTAATCCGGATATTTTAACATCAATTCACCTCCAAAAGGGTTATTTCGCATGATTGTTCTGGTATGTAACATAGATATGACCAATACTGAAAAGAATTCCACTAATAATCAGCAGCCAGTGTCTTAGTATTACACCACTTATAATAAAGATAGCACTTGGCAGGATAGCAAGCATGATTGGCAGCGTAGTACGGGGTGACTTGAAAAAGATGAACCAAAATAGCCAGTACAATATAAGGAGTAGGATCGTTAAGAACAACCATATTACAAAGGCTTCATTCGATCGGAAGCCAAATTCATACAGACCGATATTAAATACCATAAAGAACATAGAGCCATATCTTCCAAGCTGTTCTAGTATATTCATTGTCTTATTCTTACATTTATTTTCGAAGGATTTTATCTTAATTGCATATATAAAATTGGGTAGAAGCATGAGTACCACTGTGCCGAGTCCAAAGATATTAATCCAATTCATAGCTTATACCTCCTAAGTCTATTTAATAATTTTCTATACGGCTATGCCACAGCATTTTCTTTCATAAATTCCATTAACCTCCACAAATTCTATTTATGTAATCAACGGAATTGCTAGCCTGTTTGATCTCACTCTATATTATCATAAGTGGAAGTATTTAGCTAATTAATTATCCGATCAATACATATATCTTTTAATAATGGAATATGTTCCTATACAGGCTTAGACACACGTTATTCAAGGGATATCATATACTATCATAGATAGTAAAACATGGAAACTAATATTTTTGTGGAGATGATAAAATGAAAAAATTCTTTAAAAAGCGTCGGCATGAACTTGCGATACAGGAAGAAGATAAAATTCGAGTTAATCCCTCCGATCCGACAACAATTCCGAAATTTGTGGATCCGTTGCCAATTCCGGCGCTAGCCGAGCCGGTGATAAGATACGATTCTTCTAAGAGAAGTGAATTATATTACAATATTATAATGAGGGAAGCAAAGCATCGATTTCATAAATACTTTCCCTATACAACAATCTGGGGATATGATGGGACCTATCCAGGGCCTACACTGGAGGTTCCTAAAGATGTGACTGCCAGAGTGAAATGGGAGAATAAGTTGCCGAAGAAACACCTTCTACCGGTGGACCATACCCTTCATGGAACTATGGATACACCGGATGTAAGGACGGTAGTGCATCTTCACGGGGCTAATGTGGCAGCGGATAGTGATGGGCATCCCGATGCATGGTTCTCTAGGGACAATCGATACGTCGGACATAAGTATACAAGAGAAGCATATGAGTATACGAATCATCAAGCCGGTGCAACCATGTGGTACCATGATCATGCAGTTGGAATTACTAGATTGAATGTATATGCAGGGCTGGCTGGGTTCTACCTAATCAGGGACTATTTAGAGGAGAGACTTAATTTACCCCGTGGTGACTTTGAAATTCCGATTATGATACAGGATAAATCATTTAATGAGGATGGCTCTTTATTCTATCCGGATAATGCTACCCCGCCTGTTGATAATCCGGTTCCGTCTACACCATCGTTCTTCTTTGGAAATACCGTTGTGGTAAATGGAAAGCTATGGCCTTATCTAGAGGTTGAGCCTCGCAAATACCGGTTTCGTATATTGAATGCCTCAAATCTACGTGCGTATGAGCTAAAGCTTAGTAATGGCGGGATATTCTATCAGATAGGAACGGATTTGGGTTTATTGCATCATTCAGTGGAGATCAGTTCGTTTATTATAGAACCGGCCGAAAGGATTGATCTGATCATCGACTTTTCGGAGTATGAAGGTCAGGAGATCGTCCTTGAGAACGTAGTTCAGGGTCCACCGACTCCGGGGATGGAGCTAATCATGAAATTCAAAGTAGGATATGAATTAAGCTGCCCGGATACAAGTACTATTCCGGATGAATTGATGCCTTCTCATAGCATTGACTTAAAAGCAGCAATCAAAGAGAGAACGATGCAGCTAGATGAGACAACGGATCATTACGGAAGAGTGGTGCATTTGCTGAATAATACAATGTGGGATGCTCCGGCAACAGAAAAACCGAAATTAGATACGATTGAGATATGGCACATTGTAAACAATTTTAATTTTCCGCATCCAATCCACCTTCATCTGGTTCATTTTGAGATATTAGGAAGAAAGGTGTTTACTTCAGAGGATTTTGATGAGGACGGTAACTACAAGTTCGATTTGGATAGTTTGACTCCTCCATTACCCTATGAAAAGGGACCGAAGGATGTAGTTAGAACGGACCCCGGTCAAGTGACATCGATCGTGATTCATTTTAAGGAGCATTGTGGGGATTATGTATGGCATTGCCACATATTAGAACACGAAGATAATGATATGATGAGACCACTGGTGGTTGAGAAATAATAAGACATAGTGGACCGGTAAAAACCTGAGATTCGTTATTATAACAAAATAGTTAGGTAAAAGTGACCTCCTTGACTGGATTATTTATTTGTTAAGGGGGTCTTTGTGTTGCAATAACACCTCATCTCTTTTGATTCAAAACCTGGAAGAATAATTCTTGAGAATTACCAATTTATAGGATATAATGGGTATAATAGTTAATGGAGTCGATACTTATATTACTATTTCGCTGATTATTATGAATGGAAAGGAAACGAAGTTGTGAAACAGAAAGAAAAGATAAAGATAAGCTTGAAAAAGCTGGATTTCATCCTTATTATAACTATGATAATTCTCATAATAATTGGTTTGTATTGTACACGACAGGCATTCATGCAAAATGAAGAACAAAACGCAATCTTTATAAAGCAATTGGCGGGAATAATGATTGGAATTGTTATGATTGCTGTGATTATATTTATTGATTACCATATTATTAGTAATCTATCGATTATCTTGTATATTGGTATAAATGCTATTTTGGCACTTACTCTTGTTATAGGATCGAATCTGAATAATGTGAAACGATGGATTATTATCTTCGGTATTCCGTTTCAACCCTCTGAATTAGCAAAGATCGTATTGATTCTGTTTCTGGCTTTTTTATGTAATAGACTTAGGAATAAAATGGACAAATTATATATATTATTCATACTTGTAGCAGTAGTAGCGATACCAATGGGATTAATTATGCTGGAGCCTCATCTGAGCTCCGCCCTGGCTATTTTATTTGTATTCTGCATAATGGTATATTGCTCGGGCATCCGATATAAGGTGATTGGTGCGGCGCTTGCGTTAGTCGTTCCGTTGGTGGTTGGGATCATTGTAGCTGTCGTAATCTTTGATCAGAAGCTGCCCTTTATTGAGAATTATCAGGTGAAGAGAGTATTATCCTTTGTATCGGACGATGAGGGCGACGAGCTGACCGGAGATTATCAGCAAAACCAGTCCGTTGAAGCAATCGCTTCCGGCGGTCTTCAGGGTAAGCTAATTTTCTCGGAAGGTGATAATAAGTATTATAGCTATATCTATGCTAAGGAAAGTGATTTTGTATTTGCGATAATCGGTGAGGAGTTTGGGTTTATCGGGAGCTTTCTTATCATAATGCTATATGCCTTATTAGTAATTCGATGCTTAATTATATCTCATCATGCTCCGGATTATATCGGAAAGCTGATCTGTATGGGTGTATCCGCCTATTTTATGTTTCAGATATTTAGTAATATCGGTGTTGCGACGATGCTTATACCAAATACAGGCCTCCCGCTACCCTTTGTCAGCAATGGTCTAACCTCATTGATCAGCTCCATGATAGCAGTTGGCCTGGTATTAAATATAGGCATGAGACGGAAAGAGTAGGAATGCTAAGTATTACATTTCCTCCGGGCACTCGATGCCTAATAGTGACATGGAGTCACTTATGACTTTTTGAACGGCATCAACCAGAGCAATTCGAGCTTTCTTCACTTCATCCTCAGCATTCAATATTCTGCATTCATGATAGAATTTATTGAACAAGACGGAGAGCTGATAAGCATATCTTGCAATAAGATAGGGTTCGAACTTAACCGCGGTATCTTTGATGATGTCAGGGTATAAGGACAGCTTCTTGACTAACTCATAGCTGATGTCGTCCGTTAAGTGCACTATATCTACATCATTATTACTATGATATGATTTACGTAATATACTCTTGCAACGAGCGTAGGTGTATTGGATGTAAGGAGCTGTCATTCCATCAAAATTTAATACATCATCCCAGTTGAAATTAACATCTTTAATCAACTGATTAGATAAGTCATGGAATATCACAGCTCCAATCCCGATTTTACTTGCTGTGCTTTCCTTGTCCTGTAGATTTGGGTTCTTTGCTTCAATTGCCTTTCTGGCTCTTGATATTGCTTCCTTTAATATATCTTCTGCGTATAATGCATTTCCCTTTCTGGTTGATAATTTAGCACCATCCATTCTTACAAGACCATATGGTATGTGGTATAAATCCTTTGACCAGTCATATCCCATCAGTTCAATTGCTTTAAATACCTGTGAGAAATGAAGCTTTTGCTCCATTCCGGTTACATAAATGCATTTATCAAAATGATAGGTTTGTTTACGATATATGGCTGCGGCGATGTCACGGGAATGATAAATGGAACTGCCGTCTTTCTTAGTAATGAGGCAGGGTGGCATATCATAGTCCTCTAAATTAATGATATTTGCCCCTTCACTTTCAACAAGCAGCTTTTTCTCATTTAATTCGGATACAAGTGCTGGTACTTTGTCCATATAGAAGCTTTCACCTACATAGGAATCGAATTCAATCTTAAGCATTTTGTACACACGTTCAAATTCAACCAGACTGATTTCTTTGAACCATTGCCATATAGCCAGAGCTTCTTCATCACCATTTTCCATTTTGGCGAACCAGGCCCTTGCCTCATCATTTAATACAGAATTATTTTTTGCTTCATTTCCGAAAAGCACATAAAGGCGCAGGAGTTCCTCAATCCCCTTTTCCTCAACTGTTTTCTTGCTGCTCCACCTTTTATAAGCAACGATTAGCTTACCGAATTGCGTACCCCAATCACCTAAATGATTGATACGTATCACCTTATATCCGAGCTTGGTATATATTTTCGAAAGGCTATTTCCGATTACTGTAGTACGTAAATGTCCTACATGAAAATTCTTGGCGATATTAGGAGAGGAGTAGTCCAAGCAGACTGTTTTTCCTGATCCAATATCCGAGGAACCGTACGAAGCATTAAGAACATCGGTTATGATCTGATGAACGAAGTATTTGCGATCGATAAAAATATTAAGGTATCCATTCACAGCTTTTATGTCATCAATCATATAGTTGCTTGCAATTGGGGTTAAGTGGTTGCACAGTTCTTCGGCAATCATTTTAGGACTCTTTTTCAGGCTTCTGGCTAATGAAAAGCAGGGAAACGAAAAATCACCCAGTTCGATATTGGATGGTATTTCAATATAACCCTCCACATCTGGTAATGCAAGATCGTGTACATCCTGTAGTCCTTTTTTCAATAACATAACAATATTCTTTTTCATTGCTACCTCCTTCAATTTGAATAATAAAAAAGACCATAATAGAAGTGAAACTCATTCTATTACGGTCCTGCATTAACAGTATCAAATATCAGCAACCGCACAGAAACAAGACGTAAATCTTGCAACCATGCGATTAAATACGTGGTTACAAGAGGTTACGTCTGCATCTGCGTCTCAGTTGATTGCAAATTACTAGACTCATAAGCTCTTCCTTTCCAATAATTAGTGTTATCTTATCAGAGGATCTAATTTTTGTCAAGACAATATCTTTTATCGAACAGCTCCATTTTTAAAGTTATCATACCATTCTTCGATTTCTTCATCTGAATCAATTCTTAACATTTTAAAAATCTGGTATGCGAATTCAACGGCAGCAGTTTCATTAGCAGTTATAATGCCCTTGTCCACGACAACCTGAGCCTTAATATATAGATCAGCACCGGTATATCCTTCTTGGTTAAGGAATAATTCAGGCGAATCTCCTGTATGCTTAACATGATTAAGGAAACCATGTCTGCATAAGAAGAGAGTACTTCCACATATTGCGGCAATCGGGATTGCTAGGTCCACAGCCTTCTTTATGAAACAGGCTATTTCATCATACCTGTTATTCTCCCAGGAAAGACCACCCGGAAGAATAATCATCGCTAAATTCTCGAAGTTTTGATAGCTATCTATGCTATAGTCAACTTGTGCATTAATACCACCCATAGATATTTTACTATTCGAATCGATCGCTATGGTTTTCACCATATATTCTGTAAAGGAATTTGCAACTGCGATCGCATAGCTTGCTTCCCAATCATTCCATTGGTTGGTTAGTACTAGCAGTATTTCATTTCTATTCATTTCAATCTCTCCTTGTTCTTATGATGATTTACCGTTCTGTTTGTTCTGTCATTAAGCCCCATCGGAAACCAAACTTATCTATCAATACGACTTCACATGAGCTATAGGTTGTGCTATGTATGGGGTATATGATTGTACTTCCATCCTTCAATATTTCATAGGCTTTTTTAACCTCATCACTAGTTTCAAATGTTATGGTTAGTGATAAAGAAGTATTTTTGCTCAACTCCACGTCCATATTATCACACATCATTATTCTCTGATTTCCTATCAAAAGTTCCGCATGATAGATATAGTTTGCTTGTTCTGAGCTTAATTCTCTATTCCAATCTCGTGGATCTGCATCGGAATATCGAAGTAGACATCCTATTTTTGCATCGAACGCTTTTTGATACAGAGTTAATGCCTCTTCACAATGACCATTAAAGTTAAAATTAGGTGTAATTAAAATCATTCTTGTCCTCCTTACTTTGCAATTAGTATCGATGGTATTTTACTTAAGTTTAGCTTCCCATTCTTCCTCGTTTATCACATATTGAAATTCTGACAAGTTATCATCATCAAAGACTCTAAGCAAGTTAAAAAAATCATTCACCAGATTGTACTTGTGCAAATCGTCTCGATTAACCCACACCATTTTCCCTTCCTCAGAGGAAGTTAAGCTCCCTTCAAATTCATTTGTTTTGTATAACAGAACGAGATATCTTCCATTATCAATAGGAAACTGCTTTATCCCGCACAGAATGGGATGTGCAATCGTCAATCCGGTTTCTTCCTTCATTTCTCTTATAACAGCATTAATAAAAGCTTCGTCCTTCTCGACGTGACCACCCGGTAGGGTATAGCCCTTCCAATCTTTTTTAATTCGGTCTTGCAGTAATATTTTGTTATCTTTGTAAATAAGGCATATAACTGTTAATTCTACATTTTCTGTTTTGCTCACGATTTCATCCTTTTTATCTCATTAAAATTATTATGTATATATCGGTACCTAGTTATTAAATATCAAACCAGTAAACTGTGTTTTCGTTTATTTGCTCAAACCCTAATTTTCTTGCCATATTATAGGAACTAGGATTTGATTCAACGCAGTCCCATTGTGGAATAAAATCATTATTCAAACAATCGGCGATAAACTTAGCTGCTATAGCATAAGCCAATCCCTTTCTTCTGTGACTCTCCTCTGTCTCGATATCAATTGGAATGATATTCTTGTAATTTGCAGTGCCAACTATGACTGCAACTATTCTATTATCAATAACAGTACAATAGGCAATACTTTTATGTTCAAATTCTTCGAACGAATACCAGGATCCCAGTAAGCGTTCTCTTAACAAGTCCACATTATCGAATTGGCCATCGGATAACATCTTCCAGAACATAGCATCTACTTTAAGTATTTGATATTCCTTTGGAATATTCTTTTCAATAATAGGGGTAGTGTTAATTCGGAATGAGATTTCTCTTTCTGTTTGAAGCTGCTTATCCTGAAACATATCCAAAATATATTCACGAATGTTATCGCTTTCAATTGAGAATTCAAAACAGTGACATCCGTTTTTCTTTACCTGTGGTAATAAATCAGCTTCTAAAAAAGCCTTTAATTCTATGAAATCTTTATTGCTTTGGTATGTACCGAGAAAGGCAAAGCCCCCTACTGCATAGGACTCAGCAATTGCAATAGTTGGTGCGTCTATATTATTTACCCATAAATTCCCCTTACTTTCCTGACTTACGATGCCGGAAAAGCTGGGACATTTTTCATTAACTACGCTTGTTATATTTTTCATCTTTACATTCTTATCTACCAGTATCATTATAATCTCCGTTTCAGTTAATCATACTCATCATAAAACATTAGCCTGATTATATTGTCTTGAATTGAAACCATTCTGCAACCTGCTTGTACATATACTCGACCCCTATAGTACCATCTGTAATTAGCGTTCTGTATCCAAGCTTATCTGCCTCTTCTTTTACCGTTGTTGCAAATAGAGCATCTCGTTCCATCCAGTTATCAAATGCTTTTTCTTTATCCGTACAATCTTTCAGTATCTCCGGCACCCATGGACGCAGCTTATAATGATGATATTGGAAGTTCCTCGTAGGAACAATGCACATATATGAAGTGGGTTCAATTTTTATCTTGTTCATTAGCTCGGGTAGAAAAGCAGCACCTTCTGTAATGATTCCCCTTGGAGCTTCAATCTTATTCAAATCCTCCAAGATGTATTCGAATATCTCATGATATATTTTCAACTCTTCTATATTCTGTATCATGGGATCTCGCATCCATGTTTCATCCGCCGAAAGCGTTAACGCTTTTGAAGAAAATGGCTTATTGGAAGCATTTCCTCTACATATATATTCATCTAGGTAATCATCCACCTTAAAATAGTACAGCCCGTATCGTTCCGATATCATCTGTGCTATGGTGCTTTTTCCACTGCAGGGAGAACCACCGATATAATATATTTTTGACATCCTATACTCCTCCAGATAGTTATTATGTCTCAATTGATATCATCTTGATTTCTATAATCTCTTATCCCTAAACTATGATGATTAGTTTTAACAATTAATTTCATTTATATATTCTCAATGTTCCGTCAAGGATCGCTCTAATCTCAGAATACAATTAATAATAATATTGCCAGGATTTTTTGCTTCGATTTTTCTTACAATTACAAGGGCTATATTCACTGGAAATAAGCATTGTGCGAATAATATAATAAAGGATAAAAAGGCTTGAACTAATCCAATGATAAAAAATATAACATGTAACGAAACAACCATTTGAAGCATGATGCATTGAACAATGATCCAAATGACCAATGCCCAGCTAAATATACTGCTTATGTATCCCTGATACTTTGATTTTAAGCGGATTGTTAATACACATAATATGTTACCTAGTCCGATTACAGTAAACAAGATAATTCCTGGAATTAGAAAATCACGAAAGGGTGAATTGTTTAATGCTTCGGTGGGCATCCCACCCGGTCTTTGAGGATTAAGAATTGCCATCATTCCTCCGCCCATTGCCCCAATACCAACAAAGGCATGTAATATAAGTAATATGCAATATACTTTTTTCAAGACATTGCTCTTCATAATAGATCCTCCCATTTCTTTATATTATTTAAGTTGCTACGGACATATCAGTAATATTGATTTAGAATTATTTCAGTAAATATATAACTCGACCAGGAAATATATGACGTGTGGCTTATTTGATTATACTTTTCCTTATAATGGAAGTCAAGTTTTATAATAGTTGAATACATGTCTTATCAGTGCTATTAACTGCGGATATGCCAATCTAGCGCTAGGGCACAATGGTAGCTTTTCAATGGAACTGATTGTCTGTCTTGAAACACCTACAAAAGGAGAATTCCTTGTAAATGAAATGAACCCCTTTCATTAGACATTTATTTATTGTCTAACCAAAGGGGTTCACATCATAATTAAGGGATTTTAACGAGCGTAAGATTGGTTATGTATAAATCCTCGCACACTGAATTGTTGATAAAAAGCTTGAGAGTTAAGCTACAGCTTAATTACGGTTTTTCCGAACTCCTGATTGATTATCTGGCCCATAGCACTGTAGATAGCGGAGGCGCCGCAGAAGATACCTACATATCCGGCTAGGGTATGAATAATTTCTAGGCCTGTAAAGTTCGCTAGAGAAAGCAGCAGGAATAAAATTGTTAATGAACCAAACACTACCTGGCTGACTTTATTATGTTTTAATGTACCGATAAACATAAAGAGAGTAAAAACACACCAAAGTCCTAAATAAAATCCCATGCTTTTCGCATCGGCTGCTTCAATTCCTTTTATAGGATTGCTCCAGATTAATATTAATGACCACCAGAAGAAGCCATAGGCTGTGAAGGCAGTAGCCCCAAAGGTATTACCCTTCTTAAACTCCATTATTCCGGCGATGATCTGGGCAGCTCCGCCTAATGCAAAGCCCATTGCTATGATGACAATACTGAGGGGGATAAAGCCTGCATTATGTAAGTTTAATAAGCATGTGGTCATTCCGAAGCCTAAAAGACCGAGTGGAGCAGGATTGGCAATACTTGGCGTATTTGATTGAGTAGACATATTAATATTAACATCCTTTCGATAGCTATAATTATGCTGAACGCACATGGCATATAGTATCATTTTTAATGACTTAATTCAACAGAAAAATACACTAAATATCCAATATTGGAAAGTTAAACAAAGCTTATGCCGATGGCACTTCACAATAATAGGTACCCTGTAGATAATCCACTCCTAATTCTGTTAATACGGCAATCTTTTCATCGGTGTCGGCTCCTTCTGCTATTGTTTTATAATTTAATTGCTTAATCATAGTAATTGTGCTCTTCAATATTGTATATCCCAGCTTATTATCAAAGCAGGTACTAATGAGATTCCTGTTCAATTTAACATACTTCGCAGGAATATTCTTAAAATAATCCAGATTAGTATATCCTGTTCCAAATTGATCAAGGATGAATAAGGAACCAAGGTTCTTTAACTTTACTATGTTTTGCAGTATCGTAGGTTGTGTATTGGAGGCAGTGGCTTCTGAGATTTCAAAGCCTATATTTGCAAAATTCAATCCATGCTTGTTGATAATGGAGGTGAATTGTGAAATTAGGTTATCCTGCATGAGCTGCACTGTGGATATATTCAGGTTAATATGCTGGATACTGTTATCAATGGAGGTTGCTTCCTTTAGGTATGTACAGGCGTCATCAAAAATTTTCATATAAAGCTGCATGAGCTTATCATTATGTTCTGTTACCTTATCCAACTCCTCTATGGGAATGTATATAGATCTCTCCAGCTCTAACTCTAATAATACCTCTGATGAGATGATCTTCTGTGAGAAGACAGAATAAATCGGCATATAGATTAGTTTGTATTTATTTCCTTCAACAAACTCCCACAAGCTTCTTCTGTATTCTGTCTTCAAGCTGCATTCATTAATGTGAATCGCTTCCGGAGTGATAAGTTTGTTATTAGCATCAATTACATTGTGGGTAAAATATTCTATATAATAAATAATATCATTAATATCAAAGGCATCCTTCGGGCAGGAGAGCTTAAGCATTTGAGTAGAGATATTAATTTCATTATTATTGATATTCCATCTAGAATACTGGAACTGATTTAGAGTCTGTTGAATGAGATTATCCGTTTCCTCATTCGATAAATGAGAATTGGGTATGATAGCAAAGCAACCGTCTTCCGCATAATAAGCGGAGTAATGCTTAACGTTGGAATTTAAAAATTCAATAACAACATTATTAACTTCGAACCAATAATTCAAACCAAAGGTATAGTCAATTAAAGCCTGATCATTGATTTTGATCAAAATGAGGGTAAAGGGCTTTTTGTTCTTATAGTATAGTTGACACCTTCTAATTAAGGTATTAAAGTTGAATAATCCGGTCGCTTCATGTAGTTGTTCATCTGAATTCTGGATTATAATTAGAACCAGGAGATCGCATGTAGCAATACCAAAGTGTCGGAACTGCAATGCATCGAAAACAAATTCAGCCAATGCAAAAGCCACGATAGCGATGACTAAGAATACGAACAGGATATGGATATCCTTCATTATATATGCTCGATAATGTATTATATATATAATATCGTAAATGAGATAAACTCCTGCGATTATGTAAAGCAGAGTAAGGCCGCTTCCGGTTACATAACTTCCGCCCTTATCAAGATAGAAGACCGCCTTTGTCAAAGGATTTGTCAATATTGTAAGGAAAGAAATCATAATAGGTATGAAAAGTAAATAATTTTCCAACGGTCTAATATGTGATGATAGGTTAACAACTGACAATATATATAAAGCGGATAGGATAGGAATTAGACTTTGCATAATGTAATACAAATATATCATTAGATGAAAATATAATTTTGGAACCGTTAACACATTTTTAATGGCTTCCAGGCTGAGCACGTCAAAAATACAGTAAAATATACTACTCCATAGCATAAGCTCAAATAGTATACTTTGGTTATCCTTGATATGTTTCTTAACATAGAACAGATATGCTGTGGTTATGAAGACAATTAAAGCACAATTACAATAATGGTAGCTTAACATTGACATTCTCCTATCGGTAGTTAAATGTTGGGAAGTAATAGCCTAACACTAGTTCATAACATGATGGTTTTGTAAAGCAGTGTTATGTTCCTCAATAAAGAGAAGGAAATCTTCACTTGGGATCGGCTTTGAAAAATAATAACCTTGTAGATATTCTACGCCAAGTGATATTAAGGCTTCTGATTGTTCCTTCGTCTCTACTCCCTCAGCGATTAATTCTATATTAAGGGATTTCATTAAAGCTATAGTGCTTTCAAGGGCTATCTTCCCCTGGTCATCTCTAAAATAAGCCCATACGATAGACTTATCCAATTTCACAAAGTGGAAAGGTAGCTCCAGGAGATAGTTTATATTGGAATAACCATCGCCAAAGTCATCCAAGGCAAAGGTCATTCCATCTCGGTTCAGTTCATTAAATAGCACACGTATAACCTCGGGAGAATTAATTGCAACGGTCTCTGTAATCTCCAGACAGATCTGGTCAGGACGTATCTTATATTTTTGCATTAGGAATACAAGCTGCTTCTTAATATCGCTCTGCAGGCACTGAACAACAGAGAGATTTACCTCAATAAAACGTAACCCTTTGCTTTCAAGATTAGTAAATTGTATAAAGGAGCATACCATCTCGAAGATACTTAGACCGATTTTTGTAATGCTTCCGTCTCTTTCAGTAAGAGGGATAAATTCATCAGGAGGAATGAAGCCAAGGAGAGGGTCCCTTAATCGGACTAAAGCTTCTGCTGAGTTAAAAACCTTGTCCTGTACGGAATAGATAGGTTGATAATATACCTCGAAGCTCCGGTTGATTATAGCTGCAGCGATAATTCTACGCAGCTCCTGCTCCCGCTTACGTTTCGATATACTAACCTCACTGACTCCGATGGAATGTTTTTTGGAAGGGAGGGAGGCTGAGGAGCTTATAAAATCGATATAATCAAAAAGGTCGGACAAGGAACCTAGATTATCAGGGTAGCTTAACTGACATATACGAGCGGAAAGACTGAGGTCCATCTCATTAATTCGCCAACTATCTTGAAAACGTTCCATTATCTTAGATTTCGTCTCCGGCGTTCTTTTTTGGATGTTTTTTACCGATAGAAGTGCAAAGCAATTACTTCTGACGTAGTATTTCTCATCCGTATCCAGCTCTTCCTTAATAAAACGGGCGGTCTCCTTGTTAATCAGATTAATGTACTGGTAACCAAGGGTATAGCTGATTCTAGAGGTATCCTCCAGCATAATTAAAGTGATTGAGAAGGGAATATTCCCATCAAAGTAGAACCTTAGCTTGTTATAGAAGGAGTTGTGATTGTAAAGGCCAGTGACAGAGTCTATTACTTTATTTCGATCCTGTAATATCATGATTAGCACCAGCTCACATAAAGCAGTACCGATGCACTGAATGGGAATTCTGGGGTTATAAGTTTGTCCGATAACCGTAAATAAGAAGATAAAGACAAAGAATATCAAAGCCCGGAATGTAGGCCGGTTCAACAGTTTTTTATGTCTGATTGTACTTATCGTTGTTATTATCAAAAAGATGCCATCTATAATGTAAAGATATATCAACCCGGAATTCTGTTGATAGGCCATCTTATGATCAAAATCGAATATACTTTTGGTAATCGGGTTAAAGATAATAAACAGAGTGGTAAAAGCGAAAGGAATTATGCTTAATAATTTACTTAAGCGTGATAAGGTCCTCCAACGTCCATTCAATTCAAGTGTATATGCAGCATAGATATAAATCTTAGAGTTGTTGAGGAGGTAGTAGAAATTATTAGATATAAAGACAAACCAATAAGAATATGCGGATGGATTATCCATTACATAGGAGCTGAATATATCAAAGGCAGTAGCAAAAAAACTGTTTATCAGCATAAACAGTAATATTTTGCTTTTACTATCATAAAGATTTTTCTTATAATAAAAAACAGCGATATTAATAATGTTCAGTATTATTGCGGCGAAATCATAATTTAGTATATACATGATTCCCTCGATTCTTATCTTATGTAGAGTATTTATGCATTTTCTTTGGTATGATAATATTACATCATAATTCGATAATTTTCAATAAATTTTAACTAATATTTTTGACTAAAATTCACAGATAAATACATTTAAATAATTGATTTGTCGAATTCGATACATTTATGCTGAAATTGTATATTTCAATATAGACCAGTATAGATATAATATTACTCCATGGATCTTGTCCCAATAACATTTTACTTTTCAACATAATTATGAATACTTTCTAGATTGTTCTTATCATATATTTATTGTAATTATACATAAATGATAAGGGTTGTTTGTATCATGGTTAAAGTCTTAGGGATAGGTAACAGACTTATGATGGATGATGGAATTGCTATAGCAGTGCTTGAAAATATAAGAGACAAGCTTATAGCGATGGGAACGGAAGTAATTATCGGAGAAACTGATTTACAGTTTTGCTTTCACCAATTAGAATTAGAAGACTTTGTTATTATATTAGATGCTACATATTCTGAAAGAGAAGCTGGGAGTATTTATTCATGCAAATTAGAGAAAGTGATTACAGTATATAGGGCTAGTAACTCCCAACATGATATGAATATCTTTGACTTGATGCGATTATATACAAAGTATACCAGAGGATATTTTATTGGTATTGAAGTGGGGGAAATTGGACTTGGCTTTAAGCTCAGTGAAACCTTGTCAGAATTATTCCATGATATCTGTTTTGACATTGAAATATTAATTAAGGAAATTGTGAGGGAGGCTTCTGATGTACTTTCTTGAAGCATCCAAAGGGCTCCTTCCGAATATATTTAATAATAATAATCCTTAGAGGTACAAAATGGGAACAGGTAACATATCGGATAATAATCTAAATCAAATATTAGATGATATTAACTATGATATAAACTTACTATATGCAATTCCCTGTGATTACACTGGAACTTTAATTCTAAATCACTTAAGGGATAAAATCCTTATGCTGGAATATGCGATAAAAGCGATTAGTCCAGCACCACCTTTGCCAATTCAACCGAATGTGAACCCTAGCAATCCATCACAAATACCACAACCAGTATCGCCTGGAAACTATGAGATATTTTCGTCCCAGGAGTTATCAGAATTTGATGGGAAGAATGGTAAGCCAGCGTATGTAGCGGTAAATGGTACTGTCTATGATGTTACTGATAATGCTGCTTGGGCGGCAGCCACACATTTTAGTCTGAAGGCAGGTAATGATTTGACAAGTGAATTCGCTTCCTGCCATGCTGGCCAACCAATACTTGGAAAGCTAAAAGTAGTTGGAAGGCTGGTGGATAATGAGTAATGAGTTCACTGTCTGCCCTATTTACAATTCATGCTTCACTTCTACACACCTGGTGGATACAGTTAAAGAACAGATGATACAGGGTACTTTAATCAAGAGAAACCTAGTATGGCTGGAACTAACAGGATGTTCAGGTAATATCATATCTCTTCTGGATGGTTCTAATCCGGACTTTAAATACCTAATATCTCAGATGACCAACTTTATTTATAACAACAGTCTTTCAGCAAACGAAGGTCAGAATGCAATGGAGCAGTTGTTCCGTGTTCTAGAAAGTGACTTTATCCTTGCTGTTGAAGGTGCGGTTGCTACTAAGAATAATGGATTATACAATATTATCGGTCGCTATAATGGTAAATGGGTAACAGCACTTGAGGCAGTAAAAACTCTTGGTGAGAGAGCAGCTCATGTGATTGCCATCGGTGCTTGTGCAACACACGGAGGCATTTCTGCTGCAAGACCGAATCCTGCTGAATGTGTTAGTGTGCAGAGCGTATTAAGCCGAAAGGTAATTAAGCTCACGGGCTGTCCATGCCATCCGGATTGGTTTATGGGAACACTGGCTTATCTTCTTCTATATGGTGAACCAGAGCTTGACAGTTGGGATAGACCTCTTATCTTCTACAGTACTTTAATTCATGATAGATGTCCACGTAGGTCATACTTTGATCAGGGAATTTTTGCGGAATAATTGGGTGATAAAACCTGTATGTTTAAGTTAGGCTGCCGTGGTCCAGTTACTCGAATAGATTGCCCAACCAGGCAATGGAATCAATATGTTAACTGGCCTATTAAAGATGACACTCCTTGTATTGGCTGTGCGCAATTTGGATTTCCTGATTTAATGGAGCCTTTTATTAGTTATAATACTAAGAGACAGGTAGAAGAGTGATGATATTAAAACCTATGGTCTAGTAATTTAATCTGCGTGCATCGTTGTTAGGTTCATAGTGAGTCACTAGAGCTACAAGAAATGTGGGGGAATATGATGAAGAAAATCATTATAAATCCAGTTACGCGCATTAGTGGATTTATGGAAATACAAGTGGATATTGAAAACAATAAGGTGATTGAAGCAGAAATAGAAGGACTTTTGTTTCGAGGATTCGAAAAAATGTTGGTAGGTAGAAATCCATTTGATGCCGTATATTTTACGCAACGAATTTGTGGAATTTGTTCAAGTGCACATTCTATAGCGTCAACCCTAGCCTTGGAAGATGCTATCGGTATTGTACCATCGGAACAGGGGAGGTATCTGAGAGATATTATACATGGATGTGAATTTCTACAAAATCATATTCGACATTTTTATCAATATACTATTCCTGATTATGTGAAGCTACCCGAGAATTATCCTTTGTTTCAGACAGAGCATAGTGATTTTAGGTTACCGGTAGAAAAGAATGATAGTTTGGTTAAGGATTACTTTACTTCGCTTGATATGAGCAGGAGTGCACATGAAATGCTTGCTGTACTTGGTGGTAAGGCCCCACACAATCATGGAGTATTTTTAGGAGGTATCACATCTCAAGCAACTGTTGATAAAATCATCAAGCTAAAATCCATTTTACATACGATACAAGAATTCATTAATGAAAGAATGCTCCCGGATGTATATACCATTGCTGATTACTACAAAGACTATTTTTCAGTCGGCGGAGGATATGGAAACCTCTTAAGCTTTGGTTGTTTTAATGGTTATAAGGAATTAGGAACCCTGTATGTAGATCCTCTTGTTCATACCAATGGTAGCATTAGTATATTTTCTCCGGAGAATATAACGGAGGAAGTTGAATATGCTTGGTATAAAGACGGACAAAATGGGAAGAAACCTTATGAGGATCGTCAGGAAGATGATATGAGCAAACCAAATGCTTATTCCTGGGTAAAGGCTCCAAGATATAATAATCTGCCGTTTGAGTCTGGTCCACTGGCAAGGCAATGGCTTGCTGGTGAATATAGAAATGGAATATCAACTATGGATAGAACCATTGCTAGAGTTCTTGAGGCAAGAAAAATAGCTTACATAATAGATATATTACTTGAAAATCTTATTCCGGGTATATCGGTGCAGGAAGAGTATTCGATTCCTGATATATCCATGGGAAAAGGATTGATCGATACCACTAGAGGTGCTCTAGGACATTGGCTTAAAATAAGTAATCAAGTTATTTCGTTTTATCAGATTATTACGCCATCTGCCTGGAACCTTTCTACTAGAAGTAGCAACAGTAAGAAAGGAACTGCTGAACAGGCGCTTATCGGTATACCGGTAAGTGACATTAATGCTCCAGTAGAAATTGGAAGAACAATTCGATCCTTTGATCCTTGTATATCATGTGCAACCCATTTATACACAGAAGGAAAACTTATGAATTCACTACAGATTGTTCGTTAAGGTAGTGATATCTTCTACATAACAAAAAAGTTAAAAATACATCGAAGTTGTCTACCTTATAAGGTCAGCAGCCTTCGATGTATTTGGCGTTTTATCTCCTAGAAACTATCGATGTTATGTTATATGTTTTCTTCAAGCCATGCGTGAACTATTTTTATATCTTCTTCTTGCATAAAAGGATGTTCGCTGCTTTGCGATATTGTCAACTTGCAGTCATGTGCTTTCACAAATTTTTGAATAACTTCAACTGATTGTAAATTGTCTTTTCCTCCATAAAGTATTGAGGTTGGGAGGTTCCATTTTTTAATAGGATATTGTTTAATATACTGATAATAATCCCAACGCAGTAAATCAACAGGAGTAGGAATTTCCTTTTCCATGAACAACTTTTCTTCTGTTATATTAAACCAACAAAACATCTGTTGAACAAGGTATTCCATATCTAACAAAGGTGATTGGAAAAGACAGTTCACAAAATTTCTGTCTGCATAAGTGTTTAAACTGAAGTATGCTCCAAGACTACAAGCAAACAGCGAAACATCACTCCACATTGAAAAAGCGTAATCACCAATCACAGTAAGGTCATGTATTCCATTCCAGATGTCACAACGATAATTATTATCTTTTCTTTCACCATGTTCCGGTAAATCAAAACTAAGTGTTTGATAGCCTTTTTTCTCCGCTATTTCAGCAAAATTCTCTGCATGTTCTTTGCATGACATTTTTCCATGAACATGTATATATACCTTATCTGATTTTTCACCCCAAATAATAGCAGGGATATTGTTGATTTTAATGCTTTGAACTTTCATTAGGACCTCCATCTATTAAGGAATTACCCACCATAGTTTATTAATATTAATGAATATGACAATTTATCCAATACAACTCTACGTTCAAGCCAGATTCCTTACCGTAATGCTAATTTACCATTAAAAGTTGCATATAATTAATCTTTGAATAGTTTTCTATGCTTCCTTGCGATAATTGTAACAACGAACAACAATACTCCAGAAATGGCAAACACATACCGTACTCCCATCACTTCGGAGACTACGCCTGCACCGAGTGTTGCAAGTGCGTAGCAACCGGTATACAAGGTACTCATGGATGCGTACACAGGTGCCAAGAGGTCATTTTGAATCTGTTTCTGAATTACCGTCGATTGAGGTATGTTCTTGAGTTGCTCAAATACACCGATCAAGGCTGAGAGGGCTACGACTAAAATAGCATTCGGACTAATACTGACGGCAAAGGTTGTAATTGCTCCAAATAATGAGCCAAGAAAAATATACTTAGCCTTATTCGAATCAATTACCTTAGTAAAACGGAGACAGATAAGTCCGCCAATAATTGACCCGCCAAAGTACACGGCATTGATGTAGCCCCACCAGTTTTCTGTGACATGTAATGCTTCTTTGACAAAGACCAATACGATTGCACCAATCCAAGCTGTTTGAGCAATTTGTTCAAGAATATCCATTGAAATCACCACTTTCAGCAGCGGGGTATTAATAATTTTCTTCCAGCCCTGTGAGAAGGCCTCCTTGTCGTTCTTCACTTGCCGTTCTTCTATCCCTACTTGAGGAAGTAGCCACATAAAAATGGTTGCTATAAGAAAAACTGCAACGTCAAACCAGATCAGTTTTGATATTGAGAAAAGCAGCAGCAGCGAACTTCCAACCGCCCAACTCCCGATGCCGATTGCCTGATGGACGCTTTCAAAGATACTATTTGCTTTCATCAAGTCGTCCTTTGGAACATAGTGTGGAATTAGCGCATTGCTGACAGGCTTCGCGCAACCGTCAAGAAAAGCGACGAATGCAATTAATATATAGAGCACAAAAACATTGATGGACTGGCTGTTCATTTGCACATATATGGCAAGTACAAAAAGTAAAATGGTCTTCAAAAGCTGACTGATACGCAGGATTTTATTGAGTAAAAATCTTGAGGTGACAAGTGGTGTCAATAATCCCGATAAGAACATACTCGCAGTAATGATAACTGGGACAAGTGATGTTGCAATAGGTGATTTTGTTAATGTGAATATCGAGCTAATAACAGCGATTGTATAAATTGTGTCACCAATATTAGCTAATGCTTGTCCAAGTAATAGTTTAATAAATGATTTATTATTTCTCATAACAGAACCCCTTTAATCTGATATTTAATAAATTTGGGACAACTTAAGTATGCCGGATACTGGAAGTACCTGACTGCTTTAGTGCTGATTATATATTTTAATTCTAGGGTTCAATTACAAATAGCATGTTTATACCTCACATAAAGTTATAAATCTCTACGAGATCCGATGCATTTACAGCTCCAGCCATAAAGCAGGACGAACACCACCGATACATTTACCATCTCCGATGTTGCCTTTCAATATATTATTTCCTTGTATACCTATATTACCGTCACCATGGACATATACTGCTTTTACATTAACACGACCGGGCGTACGAAGCCACCACCACGTATTCCATGAGTAACCTTCCATTGTTGCTATACGCTTGCTGTTGTTTACATCTTTTCGTTCAAACCAGTATCTTTGATTTTTTCCTGGGTTATAAAGTTTTGAACTACTATCACCGAAATATTGGCACGTTACTTCCTCAAGGCTTAACAAAAATATGCTGTCCCTCGTATCTGCGCCACCTTTTGAACCATACCAATGATTGTCAAGATTTTTATTAATCACCGGAATTATCCTTGATTGATCAGCTGCGGTGAATTTGTTATAAAATTCATCGTTAAGATACTGTCTTAACGAGCAGTCAGCCCATGTTATATCTTTATAAGCCTCATGGTAAGAACGTTGTTCTATGATATATTCAGTTATTATTAAAGCCATATTACTATGTATATCAAGCACGCGCCATTCATATTGGTCAAATGCTATTTTATCCCCTACTTGCATAAGTACCTCCCTGTATATTACCTTGATTCATCTGGCTACAACACAGCAAACGACAACTGACTACAGTATAATATAAACAACCAATAATTTCTACCTTTTGTAATAAATTTATAAAAGTGACTTGAAAATGATATGTATCTTATCTATAATTTAGGTATTAAAAAGCTAGGGGGGATGAACGATAAGGAAAAGCAGTAAACATTATGCATAGCACGAGCTATTGCATATCACTCAAACAAAATATCAATAGCCTTTGCTAACCTAAAGAATAATGTGTGTTCCCTTATTTGAATTTGAAAAGGGTATAATAGATTTATAACATTTACATAGCAGAGGAAAGGGAAATATCGAATGAAAATTGTTAAAATTATTGATAGCGATAAAACAAAGTACATGGATTTACTACTTATTGCTGATGAACAGGTTAGTATGATAGAAAAATACCTGTATCGTGGTGATATGTTCGCCTTGTGTGATGATGATGTTAAAACAATTTGCATTGTTACCCAAGAGCAATCCGGCATTTATGAAATTAAGAATATTGTTACCGTTCCTGAATATCAACGGAAAGGATATGCACAACAGCTAATCTCATTTATTACTGATTACTACAAAAAGACCGGTAATGAGTTATATGTAGGAACAGGCGATTGCCCTATGATACTTGATTTTTATGAGAAATGCGGATTTGAAAAATCACACATTGTAAAAAACTTTTTTATAGACAATTACGACCATCCTATGTATGAAGATGGGAAACAGTTAGTGGATATGATTTATTTGAAAAAACTTATAAAATGAATGCCTACAAGCTTATCCTATTGGATAAGCTTGTTCATAGTAAGCGCCTAATTTAAGGGTGGATTTCAATCAGCGCCATTTATCATTATAATTGTTATCAGGAAATGCGAGCATTTTACTCTAATTCCTTTGCGAGAATGCAAGCATTTCACTCTATAACGGAG
>JAEZKA010000032.1 GCA_023436225.1 Bacillota bacterium | reverse complement strand
ATCCATTAAATGGATAACCTATAAATGAACATATATTTCGACATTGGAATACATATTTAGTTCTTGCCAAGAAGCAGATTTTTATTAACAAATCTTAGCTTCGGACACAACATTTTTTACGCTCTCCAATTCGTGTCACAAAGCTTTTGCTATATGGATTATTCATCAAACTTCTTTAGCTGATCCTCGAGCTTTCGCATCCGACTCTCGTAGCCATCGATCTTTCTATCTAGATAGTTTAATGTATTTTGCAGCTCTTTCATCTTTTCGTCAATCTGTTTTCTTTGTTCTAATAACAATTCTTTTCTTGCACCTATCGTCGAATTTCCTTTCTGGAACAAGGACACATATTCAATCAGAATTTCAATTGAGAGACCTGCGCTCCTCATGCATTTAATAAACTGCACCCAACGGCAGTCATCCTCTGTATAATCTCGGTTACCGCTGCTATTTTTATTCACCGCCGGCAACAGACCAATTCTCTCATAATAACGCAGTGTATCTGCAGATAAATCATATTTCTTGCTAACCTCAGCTATTGTCATGAGAACACCTCTCTTTCGCAGATTTACCTAGTTATAATTACACTTCTTTCAATATTGCATTTCGAGAATATGTCCATGTTCTAACTGGTTCCGGACATACATACATCGACCTAGTCCACAATGCTTACTGTGCCCCTACCACTTTATGAGGTACGTAGGTCTCTTCCAGATATGCCATATCCTCTGGTGTTAATTTTATCTCCAATGCCTTAACGGCATCCGTAATATGATTTTCCTTCGTAGCACCTACAATCGGAGCGGTAACACCATCCTTCTGTAGTATCCATGCCAATGCTATCTGGGCACGATTTGCATTATATTTCTCAGCCAGTTCAGCGACACGGTTTATGATTATGCGATCCTGCTCCTCTGTATTGCCGTATTTCATTTTCATTATGTGATCTGTGTCTCCGCGGAAGGTGGTTTCTGATAAATCTCTGGTTAATTTACCGCCTGCAAGAGGGCTATAAGGAGTAACCGCAATCTTTTCCGCTCTGCAAAGCGGCAGCATTTCTCTCTCTTCCTCTCGGTAAATCAGATTCATATGGTTCTGCATCGATACAAATCTGGTCCAGCCATGCTTCTCAGAAATGAAAAGCGCTTTCTGGAACTGCCATGCGTACATTGCAGATGCACCAATGTATCTTGCTTTACCCATTTTTACAACATCATTAAGGGCATCCATTGTCTCTTCAATCGGTGTATTGTAATCCCATCGATGAATGATGTACAGATCTACATAATCAGTGCCAAGTCTCCCCAGGCTCTTATCAATTTCACTTAAGATGGCTTTTCTTGATAACCCACCTCCGTTCGGTCCCTCATGCATTCTGATAAAGACCTTGGTTGCAAGAACAATCTCATCCCGATTCGCAAAATCCTTTAAAGCCTTTCCCAAGTATTGTTCACTGGTGCCTTGGGAATAGCAATTCGCTGTATCGAAGAAATTAATCCCCTGATCCAATGCCAGCTTTACCATCTTACGTGAATTTTCTTCATTTATAACCCACTGATGAAAGCCTGTCGATACATCACCAAAACCCATAGCTCCAACGCATAGTCTTGATACATCCATACCCGTATTACCAAACTTTACATACTCCATTTTACTTTCCTCCTTGTTCTTACTTTATTCATAGTTACATAGCCATCCATATAATCAATTTTATTCTAACGTATTCGTCATCAGAAACCATTTCCAGCCATTCATCACATCCGTCATAATTATAAGATATCTTATGTCTAAACATGTTATATCAACTAGCTTCTTTTATCACCTAAGATATCTTATGTCAAACCATATTATATCAACTAACTTGTTTTATCGAATATTTGACTGACATTTTCTAAATAACTTATTATCTTAATGTGTTGAGGACATACCCTTTCACACTTACCGCATTTGATGCAATCCAGCGCTTTCCCTTTGTCTTTGGTGTATACTCCATAATAGTAATCGCTGTTCCAATCGTTAAATTGCTGCTTTGCATTAAAGCATGCAAAGGTATCCGGAATTGGTATCTGCTTAGGACATCCATCCACACAATACGCACATGCTGTGCAGGGTATCAAATCCTGATTTCTCAATATTTCCTTGACTTGATTAACAAGCTGATATTCTTCCTCGGAGAAGGGAATAAACTCCTTCATATAGCCGATATTATCTTCCATCTGTTCTAAGGTACTCATACCGCTCAATACCATAATAACCTTCTCAAAGGATGCACAGAATCGGATCGCATAGCTGGCATAGCTTGCCTTTGGATTATAGCAGTCAAGAAGCTTTTTTGCCTGTTCAGGAAGATTGACCAATCCACCGCCTTTTACCGGCTCCATAACGATGACCGGCTTATGATACTTTTCACATACTTGATAGCACTTATAGCTTTCAATACCGGAGTCGTCATAGTCCGCATAATTAAATTGAATCTGTACTACTTCTATATCCGGCTGCTCACTGAGAATATGTACCAAAACCGCCGCTTTATCATGGAAGGAAATCCCGATATGCTTGATTTTTCCTTCTGCCTTCAATCGTCTGGCAATCTCAAAAGCATGACAATTGATGTACTTCTGATAGAATTCAGAATTCATCGCATGCATAAGATAATAATCAAAATATTCCACTCCGGTATTAGCCAGCTGACGTTCAAACAGTGGTAGGATATCTTCCTCCTTCTCAAAAAAGTGAGTGGATAGCTTATCTGTAAGAATATAGGAAGTCCTTGGGTATCTCTTAACGAGACATTCTCTGAGCGCAGTTTCACTTTTTCCTCCGACATAACCATGCGCGGTATCAAAATAGTTAAAACCTGCATCAAGGTATTTATCAATCATCCGATTAAACTCCTGAAGATCAACCTCTCCGCTTGTACCCACATCATCCAGTCTCATAGGTAGTCTCATACATCCAAATCCCAATTTACGCATCTTAAGTTCCCCCTTCTTTATAACACCTTCATACTAATCCTACACGCTGCCAAAGCAGTGCGAATCTGTAATCGCACATAACCCATGCCTTACATATACCATGGTACTACTTAGAGTTCACTCCATGTCAATACTTATTTGATTATCATTGGTAAAATAAAATAGTAAATTCGTGATTCACCTATTAAATATGGATTTGATGATTTTTCATGCTGATGCTATAAAATGGAGGAAGCGCATCAACAGTGAATCGAAAGACAGCCTGAACAGTTGCATCCGTTCAGGCTGTCTCAGTTTCTTTAAATAACAAGCTTCATAAACTCCTTAAGCTTAAGGAAGTCCCTGCTGAGGGTTCACTGAACTCCTCATTACTTTCGTATAAAAGCTTTCGCAGAATTTAGTATGCATCTCCGATATCCCATCTTACTCTACTACCTTTATCCGTCTTGGTTACATTCAGCTTAGTCCCAATCTGCGCCTTCAATTCCGACACATGAGATATAATTCCCACCAATCTTTTTCCTTCAGATAAATCATTAAGGACTTTGATTGCCTGCATTCTCGTCTCATCACTCAAGGAGCCGAAGCCTTCATCAATGAACATCGTATCAATATGAATACTCCCAGCGCAGTTCTGAATAATGTCTGCCATACCCAGTGCCATTGCCAGAGCCGCCATGAAGGATTCCCCACCGGATAAGGTCTTAACATCCCTGATCTGATCATTCACCATGCTGTATACATCCAGATCCAGCCCGACCTCTCCTTGATTGGACAGATCCTCTACATCTCTGCATTTTAAGATGAATTGACCATTTGACATAATATATAGTCGTTTATTTGCTTCTCTTAGGATGGAGTTGAAATATCTTCTTTGTATGTAAGTCTGGAAATTAAGACGCTTTGGTCCTGCTTTACCGTTGGCCGTTGCCTCTAGTCGGTTAATGATCGTATACTCCTCCCGGGTTTTCCGCCTTAGTTCGAAGAGCTTTATGACATTCTCAAGTATCCGTTCATCGCCGGTACGAATGCCAT
The DNA here is from genome assembly GCA_023436225.1 of Bacillota bacterium. GTDB lineage: Bacteria > Bacillota > Clostridia > Lachnospirales > Lachnospiraceae > Mobilitalea. The sequence continues at coordinate 29,696 of JAEZKA010000032.1, read as the reverse complement.
ATACCTGCTTATTCGTAATATCCAAGCTGATACCGGCCTCTACCAGACTGGCCTTTCTATTCTCCAGAGTGGAAGTATCCACCTTCTCTTTTCCGGCAGTTTGCTCTGAAAAATGCCGGATGCTGTTATCATTCTCGATTACTGACTTGTTATATTCCTGCAGCGTGATCTCTAGAGCCTTTATGGCTTCTAGCGATAACAGGGCAGCTTGATAAAAAGCTTTGTCAGGAAAGCCTTGTTTTAGAAGCTCCTTATCAAAAGCTTCCCTCAGCTCCTTCGCTTCATCACCCACTCTGGATAAGCTCTCCTCCTCCGATTTTAACTTACCTCGGTTTGTATTCATCTGTTCCAGTAAAGCCTGATATTTTTTGGTGGTATCTCCTTTTACGGTCTCCAATGCATTCAGCTGTTCGTCGGCAGCGGAAAGCTCTTGCTGTGCTATTGCTGAATTCTCATAAATCAGAGTACTTCTTAGGATAGAAATCTCCTTTTCCGCAGCAGCTCTATTAATCTCAAGTTCCTTTAGAAGAAGGTCTGCCGACTCCCTTTTGGCTACATAAGCTTCCAGGTCATTATCCAGCTTCTTCAATACTACTTCATTATGACCTAGCTTCTCCTTGGCAGTAATAGCCTTCTCCTTCTTGGCTGCTTCTCTATTCAGATTAGAACTACATTCCAGCAACGCAATTCGGATATCCTCTGCACTATCCTTATCTGCAATAAAGTCAAGGGAAATCAACCTCTTACCTTCGTGTTCCGCCAAGGCCTTCTTACTCTCGTAGCTCTGTTGGCTCTTATGTAATTCCTCCCTTTTCTTTCGTAGCTCTTGATCTGCCTCATCCTTCGAGTTCTTGGCAACTTCAAGATCCTTTTGCGTTACACTAAGCTCAGTAAAGACAGCCATCTGCGGATGATCGGTTGAACCACATACCGGACAGGGACATCCTTCCTTCAATTCGTGAGCCAGTATTACCGCTTGTCCTTCTATAAATTGCCGATAGCAATTTTCATAATTCTTGGAATTTTCCTGCCAATTCTCCTCCGCCTTCTTTACTTCCTGCTCTTTCTGTACAAAGGACGATTTTAACTTATCCAGCTCTTGAACATCGATCAACAGATTCTCAAGATCGGATTTTCGCTCCACTAGTTTTTCGACCTTTTGAGAAAGTACAGCTAATTCCTCCGCTTCTATCTTTATCGTAATCTGTTCTTCTGAGATTATCTTGTATTGTTCGGTTGATTTTCTTATTTCAGCTAAGATATCCTCCAAATTTATTTGCGCTAAGTCGCGTTTCTTAATAAGGTTTTGGAGCTCCCTCGCCTTATTCTCATGTTCTATGTACTTCGGTAAGAACTCCTTGATTTTACTTATTTTAGCCCCTAGTTCCGGGGTTCTTTTCTTATAATTGCGATCAGCCTCTTCACTACTTCGCAGCAAATCCTCCAGTAAGGGTTTATTCTGATTAATCCATTCCTTGATTTCTTCCATTCTAAGAAAACATGACTCTTGCTCTTTTTGCTTATCCAGATATGCCTTCTCTTTCGGCTCTATCGTCAAAGCTTTCCTGGCAGCCTCGAGCTTATTCTTAATCGAATTCATCTCATCTGCCCTGTTATTCAGAGCTTCACGAAGCTTTTGTTCCTTCTCCAAGGCTACAAACAGTTGATTGATCCCCTCTGCTTGTTGAAGCTCCAGGGTCACCTTACTTAGTTCATTCTGATTCTCCTTGATCAGTAGCATGATTTCTTTTTCTCTGGTCTTGGTCTCTTCAATAATCTGTCGGATCAGAGAAACCTGTAACTCAGGATCGCTCTCTAAGAAGTGGGGTGTCTCTGCCCACTGAATCTCTAGGTCACTATTCTCCACACACCTGACATTCTCCATTTCACGAAGAATATCCTTGCGATTATCCTCCAGTTTACCGTAGATTTGCTTGGAGCGTAGCTTCAGCTCCTCTTCCATTCTCCAATAGATTCTCGTGTTGAATATCTTAGCGAAGATCTCCTTACGTTCTTTAGAGGGTGCATGTAGCAGCTTAAGAAAATCTCCTTGCGCAATCATCGCAATCTGAGTAAATTGATTAACATCCAGACCAATAATATCAATAATCTTCTGATTAGTCTCCTTGATTTTTCCTCTATACTCTATTCCATCCGGCATGATTAATTCAACACTTGGAGCATCTATTGTCTTTACATACTCACCGTCTTTATTCTTTCTTTTACTGATCCTCTCCTGTCTGGGGGATCGAATGATAGTATAGATATCACCTTGATAATGGAACCTCAATTCTACATAGGTGCGTGTATCCTCGTTCGCATATTGACTTCGCATCATCTCACCATCCCGTTTACCACCACTGGTTTGGTCGTACAGAGCATAGGTGATTGCATCAAATATCGTCGTCTTTCCGGCTCCGGTATCTCCTGTGATCAGAAAGATACCATGATTAACCTCAGTAAAATCAACCGTCTCTTCTCCTGCATAGGATCCAAAGGCACTCATCTTAATATGGATTGGTTTCATTTATTATCCGCCTCCTTCACCGTAGTAATGATCTCTGCAATCAACCTTTCCTCCTCGTAGTTCATAGGCTCGTTATTCATCTCCTGATAAAACTCTCGAAATGCCTCAAACGGATCCAGTACCGAAGCCTCACCTGTGATATTCTCCATCTGCGCTTTCGTTCTGCTATTCTCAATACGTACCTCCAGAATGAAGTTATAATGCTCCTCCAGCTGGTCCTTGGGCTTATATAAATCAGCTTCATCCGTTAGTGTGATGCTGATAAAATCATTTCGATTATCCTCTGTAGCCTTGTTTATAATCTCACTTAAGGTTCCCTGTTCCTTACGTACATCCTGTTTTGCAGTAAGGGAAAGCTTCTCAATGATAAGCTCCTCTCCCTTGGCACCTAATGTTACCATAGTGATCGACTTTGCATGCTTTTCTTCACTGACGGAATATTTGAGCGGAGTGCCACAATACCGGATATGCTTCTCACCAATCTGCTGAGGTCCATGCAGATGTCCTAATGCAACATAATCAAAATGTCTTATCGCTGCTATATCGACGCTATCCACTCCACCGACTGAGATATATGCCTGCTCTGATTCACAGGTCTCGGGTAGCTTATCCCCACAGATGTAGAATTGATGTGATACAAGAACATTTCGCTTGCATATATCAACCGCTTCTCGCTCGATTAATGCTTTAACCGCACTATCATAGCTAGTCACTACTCCTTCCTCAAATAGCTGCCGTACATATCCCGGTTTGGTAAAGGGGAGCAGGTAGAAGCTAACATCACCATACTCATCCTGTAATACAATCTTCTTTAAATGCTCGTCCTCCCTCTGCGGAGGAAGAACCGATATGTATATATTATGCTTTTCCAGAAAGGTACTGGCATAATTAAGACGCTCCGCCGAATCATGATTTCCTGCAATCATAAGCACAGGAATGGAAGGCGTTATCTCGGACAGCTCAATTAAGAAGGCATCAAAGATTGCATATGCCTCAGCGGATGGGACCGTTTTATCATAGATATCACCAGCAATGATAATTACATCCGGATGATACTCCTTTGCTTTCTGGGCAATCTGTTTCAGTATCTCGATCTGATTGTCTCTTAGATTATAGTAATGAAGTTGTTTTCCGATATGTAAGTCGGATATATGAAATAGTTTCATTATTAATTTTCCTCCTATACTAGCTGGTTTCCCTCTCTGCTACTCATTATGGTAGCGTTTCAGAATAGGCTCTAAATTCTACGGCTTTTCCTGCCGTCTTGATCCTTATATAATAAGAATATCATATTATAAATAATTATAAAAGAAGCTACGTTCATATTATGTCAAAGACATATTGTTCATACCGCCTCACTATGAATCAGGGCCTAATCGCTATAATCATTCGATTGACCTTGAACAATAACGGTTGCATAGTATACGCTAAAAAGGAATTATTTAAGAGCTAGTAGATAGATTAAAAAATCATTGAGGGAGTTGCAAAAGAAAAAGCGAGAATGAAACAGGAGTAGATTATGATAAGATGATAATAAATGGAACTGTGCACTTTATCGTTGCAAGAAGCATTGATAGTACAGCAGTTCCATTCTTTCTCATGCTTTAATTAGAAGTGATACACATTTTGTCTGGTATCGCGAGTCTAATCTATTTACTTGTAACTATCTGCCTTCGGCTGGCGCTCGGTAAAACAAGGCTGTTGCCAGCACCCCTAACAGTAGCAGGCCAATACATAGGACAAAGGGCAATATTCTGGAAATATCACTAAGGAGTCCTCCTATATAGCCAAATGGTACGCTCACCAGCATTACCGTGGTCTGAAGCAAGGCCATGATTCCAGAGCGCTCCGAATGATCAACATGAATAGCGACCAGGGATTCTCGTAGCGTACTCAGCACCGCCACACCCAATGCTTCAAATATCAATGATACGGATAGGATTATATAACCAATCACACCGGTATTACTAATCGAAATCAGTAGTATACTGCCGATGATAGAACTGAGAAAGCCCCCATAAAGTGGCCACTTCAGCTTCGACTGCTTGATGCGAGTGATAATGGTAAAGAATAAAATAATGGATAGGATGCTTCTCGCCATCGGAAAGATCGGCAGTAAGGTATCTGGTACTCCGATTCTGCGGGATGCAATGATCTGCCAGAAGGTCATTCCAAGCATTGCCACTATCTCCACCAGAACGCTAATAACCACAGCAAATATTGTGCCTCGTGAAGACAGTATTTTATGTAATGCTCCTTTATATCCGGACATCATCTCACTCCATGACATGCCTTTGGTAGCTTCCTGTTTTATCTTCCCAACCGCTGTTTCTGTTGAGAACTTATACAGGATTAATAGCTTTGCCGTCATAATAATGAATGCATTGATATATAGTATTCGTATCGCAGGTATCAGTGTTAGCTGAGATACCAGAATAGAGGATATGGGAGCAAAAAGTGCGGACAGATTACCGGAAATCATGACCCAGGAATAGATGTGGGTTATTTTATCCTTTGGGGCATCCTCAACAAGTAAACAATCCCAGGATACCGTGGTTATCTTCATTGTACCGTTAAGCAGAGCTGCGACGACAAAGAACCAAAAGCCCTGACTGAACGCCCATATGAGACAGGGAAGGCTCCAGGACACAAAGTCAAATAACATGGTACTTTTTCTGCGTCCCATCTTGTCAACTATTGCACCGGACAGAAATGCACATATCATCTGGGAAAACATATAAATTGATGTTACAATTCCCACCTGTATATCATTCATTCCGAAGGCAAGCATATATACCGATGCATAAGGCAGGCACAGATTCATGGAAAGTCCCCACATTGGCTCTGTATATACACAAGCACGGGGATTTCCTCTCAGTTCAATAAGAGTTCGAAGTAATTGATGCTTTAGCAAGAATTTTTTCATTTTAGTCATTATTCCTTTCTCTTTCGTATCAATGCAAGTATCTCATATTTCAATAATTCACACTAATATACCTTATACTCATCAATCAATTTCACCGCAGACCGAACAATCTGTGCAGTCATCCCCCAAATCGTCCAGTCTTGATACCGGTAGAATAAAACTTCATGATTGCCTTTTGCCCAAGGATATTCTACACCACCCGGGATCCATTCATAAGGGAAATCCTCCGCCGGCTCGTTAATGAGTTTACTCATAAATATCTCCGGTTGATGGTTACAAAAAAAATCCAAAGGTATCTTTATAATATCATCTACTTCATCTATACTAAAGGTATCATTGTAACCAGAGATTTCACCGATATAAGGATGTATCATTAAATTAAAGGGTGAGTAATAAATATCCCCTATACCAATCACTTTGACTTGTTCGCTCAAAATGTTTAGCTCCTCGACAGTCTCACGAATAGCGCATTCTAGCAAGGTTTCCTCCTTTTCAAGCTTACCTCCGGGAAAACAGATCTCACCCGGTTGTCGTCTCAATTTCTTGGATCTTTTCTCAAATAGTAAGCAAATATCACCATCATCTCGAAGGATAGGAATTAGTATTGCATACTGTCTACATTGATCCGCCCCGATGATACCTGGCTGCCTGGTTAAAAATGTATCTTTCCTCACGCCAATCCCTCCTTTTCTACTGTTATCTTCTGATTATAATGATAATGCCTGATCCTGTTGAATAGGCGATATCGGCTGTTGTTAATTATATTAAAAGAATAAAAGTCACCAATATCTTAGCACACTTAAGCAATTTATTCATCTCTTTCTTTGTTCATTTCGCAAAAACACCGGAATGTCGGATATTTTCATATGTTGCAAGTAATTAGCAGGCATCCGTCATGCTGCTCATGGATAAAGAATGTACCCGCAATCACAATATGAATATTCCAGCATATACTTTTATGAGGTGATAAACATGAGCGAATGTGAACTCATTGCTTTTATTTCCACTGTTGCTTGCGCTCTATCGAAATGCTGTTCAGCTGATGAATTGAAAATTTTATCCGTTACCTTCACTCAATTAGGTGATACGCTTGCAACAATTCTCACAAAGCGAGAATTATGTGAGAATAATGCCAGTAATGGAAAAATAATTGATAGCAACGACTACGCAAAGAACAGTGATAATAGCGAATAATTTGAAAGGCACTTTGGTTCGGGAATTCTAATCCCTCTCTGGCCAGAGTGCTTCTCTTCAACGTATATAAAACAAAGGCCCCAAAATGCAAATTGCATCATCGGAGCCCCTGTTTTATTTTGCTGAGGTTTTAGCAGATTACCGCTGCCAATCCATATTATTAGTCTTCAATCGCGGCTTTCCGAGTATTTATGGCTTTGATCACCAAGGGATCAAATTTAGCCTGTCGCTCATAGGTATATAATCCGTTCTTTTCCTGTTCAACATCATACAATTGTGTATAGCAGAAGGCACATATATTCGGATTTTCGAGTAAAGTTGTAGTCAGGCCATCGTAGCGAGCCAGGAATTCTTCCCTTGTTTTAGGTGCCTCGCCATATCCCCAGCCGATACCGGAGTCATTGACATCCCACTTAATTCCGCCATATTCACTAATGAATACGGGTAAGCCTTGGGTATATTGTTGTCGTTTATCATTTTCATCACGGAAGGCACCACCTGTTTTTAATCCTTCATAATGTGATTGGAATTTCTCTACAACCTGCTCATAGTCATGCAGATCATAAATATCGGTAATTACATGGTAGGCGCCGCTGGTATCGATGCATGGCCTCGTTGTATCAAATTGCTTAGTGGCCAGATAAACAATTCTTAGAATATCATCTAGTTGTTTTCTTCCATCGTAATCCCAGGTTTCATTGAAGGGGCACCATCCGATAATTGACGGATGATTAAAATCACGCTCTAGTATTTCCATCCATTCAGGTAAAAAAGAGAATAAGGTGTTTGGATTTGATATGTCAAGACCCCAGTTAGCATGCTCGCCCCATACTATATAACCAAGCTTATCGCAGTGGTATAGAAATCTTGGTTCAAATACTTTTTCGTGAAGACGGGCGCCATTAAAGCCCATATCCATGGATAATTTAATATCCTTTATCAAAGCTTCTTCAGAAGGAGCGGTATAAATACCGTCAGGATAAAAGCCTTGATCAAGTACCAAGCGTTGAAATATGGATTTACCATTCAAAAGACATTTCATGCCTTCCATTTTGATTTCTCTAAGACCAAAGTAGCTTTTCACCCTATCGTCTTCAAAAATCAGCTCCAGCTCGTATAGGTTACCTTCTCCGATGCCCCATAAATGGATTTCATTTAAAGTTAAAATGGTATTAATATTACCGTATTCCGACTTTACGGATACCTCACCGCATTTTCTACCTTCATAATATGCAACCGCTGTAAAGGTTCCTTGGCCCTGTACCGTACCATCAATATGTAATTGTCCTTCTGTTACATTAGGATAATATCTTAAGTTCTTGATATATCGATCCGGTACAAATTCCACCCATACTGTCTGCCAGATTCCGGTGGTTCTTGTATACACACAGCCGTATGAATTGTATTTATCACTCTGCTTTCCGCTTGGCTGTAATCCCGTTCTGCAGTCATCTTCCGCTAATACGGTAATATCATTATCACCCACCGCTAGATAAGGTGTAATATCATACTGGAAGGAGGAATAGCCACCTTTATGGGTACCTACTTCTTTGCCGTTTATATATACATAGGATTTATAATCAACCGCCCCAAAATGCAGTAAAACTCTTCCCTTTAAATTCTCTTCTGTTACAGATAAATTTCTTTTATACCAGACGGCAGGTATGAAATCCTTATAATTTATCCCGCTTAATTCGCTTTCTGGACAGAAGGGTATAATAATTTTATCTTTAAGAGCTTTCTCCTGATATAATTTTCTGCTTATGCCGCTTTTACCAAAGTCAAATTCAAACTGCCATTCCCCATTTAAGTTTAACCAGTTTTCTCGTTCCATCTGTGGAAATGGATGTTCCGGTCTTGGAATATTCATGTTATTCTCCTCGCTTTCAAGATTTCAGGTTATATGAGTTATTAGATATGTTCCTGTACTTCAGATCAATTTTTAATACTAATCTTTCTGTAATTATTTCTTACAACCTTACTGTAGTTCCCTACTGTAATTGTTTTTAAAACTATTTATTTACATTATTTTTTACAACTTGAATTATAATGTCATATAATCTATTATTAAATAGAATTTATATGCATATAAGTGAGGAATACAAGCAAATGGAACATATCGTAAGTTTTTTGGAAGATAAGAATAAAAGATATAATCAATTTCATATTCAAATGACCGGAATTTCATATCCGGATCCCCATTATTTTGTGGAACGGCCCAATTCCTCTATATATTGTATTGAGTACATCATGGAGGGAGAAGGAACCGTCTATATGGATGAACAGATAATATATCCTGCTAAGGGTGATATCTATATACTTCCCAGAGGACATAATCACAGATATCATTCTTCCCGAACAAATCCGTGGAAAAAAATATGGATGAACGTATATGGGCCGTTATGCGACTCCTTAATGAATCTATATCAATTACAGGGAATTTATCATATTCAAGAGCTAAATTTATTGGGATTATTTGAAGAATTTTTAAGGGTTAGTGAACAAAAAGAGGAAGGTATGGATGATATATTCTTACAATGCTCATTGATATATCATGAACTTCTCGCCAGAATCAGCAGACATTTATATAATAAACAAATAGCAACGAATACAGTTGCTTACGATATTAAAGAGTTTATTGATCGTAATATATATACTAAACTGACAATGGAGATATTGGCAAAACAAGCCTGTCTATCTTCCTCCCAGGTTAATCGGATATTTAAAAAAGAATATAATCATACACCATATGATTATATTCTATCTCAAAAGATAACCACAGCAAAGTTACTATTACAAAATACCAATATCCCAATTAAGGAGATTGCATATAAACTGAATTTTGCTGATGAACATTATTTTTCTAATTTTTTCAGGGAGAAATGTGGAGTATCACCCAAAGATTATCGAAATAAGGAACTGTTGCTGTTGCAAAACGATTGATATAAATCAAGGAAAGAACAGCATGCATCCTCCACACACAGGTTGCCTGATATCCTTTCCTTAAACATTTGCTAATGTTATGCAACAGCTCCTTATTGGGTCTTTTATAAGAAATCGCAGTTTACTTCTTATGCCAATAATAAAAATCCTTCAACTCTGCTTTTCTCTCATCTGAAAGTAACGTCTTTTTTACACCTTGCAGGGCACCCTCGATTGCTAATAGCCTATTAAAGCATGCCGATTCATCACGGTCATGTATTTTTAACCATGCTTGTTCTGCACCAAATGACTTTAACTCTTCATAAGAACTGATTCCAACCATATTCAATTGGTTTTCAATTTCTTCACCAATATTAGGTAGCTTCGTTAACTCTCCCATTTGACCGTATTCCTCTCGTAACCCATATCCATTATCTCCGTCAAATATGGTAGTGCATCTGCGATTTGAATTCCAACGATTGGCATAGGAACAAGCATAGCACTTTTTATCTCATCTTTACTTGCACCATATTCCATTGCTTGATGAATATGAAATGGCAAGCCACCATACATTTTTGTAGATACAAGCGCAGCAATATATGCCAACTCATGTGTTTTTTTATCAAGGGCACTTTTCTCTGACATTAAAAATATCGCATCCATTAATGCCTGACCTACTCCATCTGTTTCTTTCATCAGCAATTCAAAACCCTTCGTTACCTTTTTCATTGTTATATGTCCTTTCTTCTATGCATTGTTAACTTTACATTTAAAAGGACAAAATCAAAATCCAAAAGATACGATTTTACAAAAAATAATTAATTTTTTTCAGGCTTAAGCATTGTTAATACACTTTGATACCATTCTTCAGATGGCTTTTGCTCTGGCATATGGCGATACAAATATAGTACTCTTCTTCGAACATTCTCATCATAAACATAGTTTTTCTGTTCAAAATCTAATCTCTCAATCAATTTTTTAGCTTGATCCTGCAGGTTCGAACGTTTCAAAGAAAACTCGATCCACGCTCTACAGGAACAGGGATTTTTTTCATAAAGAATATTGCAATGATCTGCAAAGAAAGAATCGATATTCATTCTTGCTCGGTATAATAACCCCTTTGCTGCTCCCTTAGATATGTCTAATACACCAGCGACATATTCAATTGAAAGCCCATACATATCCACTAAGGAAAATACGATACGCTGATTTAACGTTAGCTTTCTTACCATCGCTAAAAAACATCCATTTTGTAAACTTCTTACTTCTTCCTCTACGATAATTTCATCCTCAGGCTGCAGTATGACATCTGCCAAAAGGTATCCTTCCTTCTCTAGCATTTCCCACTCGTTCGGTTCTACTAAAAGTTTCTTCGGATCCCTTCTAACCTTGTTCACAAATTCGTGGTAACATATAGTCCTCAACCAGCTTGCTAAGGCTTGCTTATTCTCCAGGGTATCTAGCTTTTCCATTGCTTTCAGAAAAGTATCCTGTGTAACATCAAGTGCATCCTCAGGATGACAGGTCAATTTCAAAGCATAGTTATAAATATACTTATAGTAATTTTTATAAACATCACATATATTCATTATTTTCCCTCATAAGATAATAAATCAATGCTTATGATAGAAGAAATCTATCCTTTACGATTTATCAAATATATCACAATACTCCACTGCTTCCTTCCTTCTTTAATTACCTAACCTTGGGAGTTGAAAAAGGAGATAGCCATGTTAACTGCTTAATAATTTAGCATCTGCATCCATTTTGGTTATATCATGCGCACCATTTGAAATGGCATATTAAATTCTATTATCTTGTCTCCAGCATTTCCCTTACCTGCTCGAGTGTAGGTAAGTTCTTAGCAAGCGGATATACCGAACAGGCGCAGGCTGCTATCGCACATGCAAAAGCCACAATCTCGTCATCACTCATGTTCTTGTAATAAGCATATGTACATCCGCATTTAAACGTATCTCCTGCTCCCAGAGTCGACAATGCTTTTACATGGAATGGCTCGTAACTCTTAATAACGCCCTTACGTCCATACAGAACCTCACGCGAGCCAAAGGTAAAAATGTAAAGACCATCTCCACGGCTCATATATTCTCGCATTAGCTGCTCCGAATCCTGTCCGGGATATGCTCCCGATAAAAACTCGTCAGAGATTATCGCAACAGCACAATGATTCGCCATGTAACTGTCAAATCTGCTGTCAATGGTAACATAAGGCACGTTATTCTTTACACAAAGCTCAGCTGCCACGATTGAAGCCTCATCCTGAAATGGATCGATGGCGGCGAGTTTTGAAGCCGCAATATCCTCTTCTGCTGGTATATTGTACGGTTTCTTAAAGATTTGAGGAATCGTACCAAAAGGACCGATGATACTTCTTGTATTGTTAACTCGATCGATAAAAACATAATCATGAAATCCTTCAAAGTCATCTCTTATTGTCAACGCAGTCATATCAACCGGCTTGTCCTTGAAATAGTCAAGCAATATAGGGGCAGTATAGGTTCCCTGGTGATACCCCGCAGCCTTAACGCTGATTCCAAATGACGAAAGAATTGCCATACACACTCCGGTTTCTCCTCCTATATGCGTATGGTGTTCCGTATATTCTGCATACTGATTTCCCTCTGGAAACTCTCCTTCAAGAATAAATGAGTCTGTTACTAGTATTGATCCGTATAAATATATCTCGTGCATTTTATCATCCTTTCTTTCGGCCTAAGCCATTCTGTTTTAAATAGTTTTGTAATTGATCTGAAGCTATCATCTCCCAGCTCGTCAAATACATCAATTACCATATTATCACTATATTTTACATTTTGCAATATTACTTTCGAACATACACAACATAACTAGTATCGATACCACATTACGCAGCCTTAATCTGCAAATGAATAATACACCATGGATTATCATAAAAGGATTTTATATAAGAAAATATAAGAACAAATGGAAATGGAAGAAGAACTAATTAATTACTTATTTTTCCGCCTTCTTTTATGGGAAATATAGGCGATCTTCAAAGAGGAGAATGCCCCGACTGCAGCATTTCCATAAAAGAATCCCATAAAGATTCCCGCACCCAGATCTCCTCTGTGTGCAAAAAAAATTGAGATGATTAATCCTATAATACTTGCTATCGTTGGTATTAAGGTTCGTGGGATCGGAATATATACTTTTATTATTTGTGTAAGGATCAATACGATAGGTACCGCTATCGTCGCATCCCAGAAATTCGTATGAATGATCGGAAAATTTTCCATGATTGCCTCCTGAATATTCTAATAAATAGTATTAACCATATGATCCTGAATAAACTCCATCATTTAAATATTATGCCCATATGAGAAGTGATATTAATCCGGTAAAAAGCCTCCAAGCTGATAATAAACTGGCCTCCCAAAGTTAGTTGATAATATCTGACTTTGGAAGACCAGTTCAAATTTCATATCAGTTTAGAGGCTTTAAGTAATATGAGCTTCTACTAATGTTGAAGATTTATAACGATTAATCGGTTAAGCGGATATCACCGCTCACGGTACTAATCATCAATTCACTTCCCTGCTTCCCGTATGAGTAGGTCCCGGATTTTAAGTTACTCTGAATCATGTCCTGGTATCTTATGTTTAATAATCCCGAAGTGGTTCTTGTTTCGACGCGATATCCATTCCCATAATTTTTCAAACCGACTTTAATATTGCCGCTGGTGCTGTTTGACTCTAATACAATATCACCTTCACACATTGCGTCAACATTTCCGGATTTTGAACTGGCATGACATCGCTTTACATTGACATCAAGGGCAATGTTTCCGCTGGTGCTGCCAACTACCAAACCATCACCACATATTTTCTGGATTTTGATTTTACCGCTGATACAGCTAGCGTCTGTATTATTCATGTTCATTCCATCGATATCTATATCACCGCTGGTACTCCTAATCTTGCATTCACTTACCTTCACCTGATGCAGCTCAACATCACCACTCATGGAGCTATTATCAATAATATCCGCTATAATGTCTGTGGCTTCTATATCACCACTACCGCTTTTCATTGATATAAACTTTGCATCTACACCATCTGCTCTGATATCGCCACTCATAGTGCCTGCATTTAGCTGAACACTATTTATCGTTTCCAAATCAATATCTCCACTGGTGCACTTTACCCGTAAATCTGTTGAAGTTACCCGTTTGAGAGTAATCTCACCGCTTGCCGCGCCCACGATTATTCTTTCAGCTTTTACATCAAATAGCTTGATATCACCACTTGCTGTTTTTATGTCCAGATGATTCATTGACTCTGGCAGCTCCACATGAATTTGCATAGAGTTATGATTTAAGTGAAACATAAATACGGTCTTACCAACTCTGCGGATACCGGCATAAATCGTATTTCCTTCTTTATAGCTGTAGAATTCAAAAAACTGTTTCTGTCGTTCATTTCCGCTATTAGCATAGCTGATATTCACTTTTTGATTTGATGATTTCACTATCGTTACATCAGCACAGTCACCGTTAAGGACAAGATTTAATCCATCTCCGATTTTCTTTTCAGAAGAATTCTGCTGTTCAGAAGTATTCTGCTGTTCCGAGTTCTGATCCTCAGCTATCTTTGTATCGGTCCTGACAGCATCCTCTGTCGGGGTATCGGAACTTTCTGAGGTTTCTTCTGTTTCCCGATTATCGTTACCAAAATCATAGCTTACATTTCCCTTTTCTCCATCCACAGGCTCCTCACCAGCTTCATAGCTCTTTGATACATTTTCCGAAGAGCCTTCTGTGTTTCTACGGTTAAAGTCGAATGAATTCCTTAGATAGGTATCGGTAAAATTATTGATTGATGAGGTTGCTTGCTCCAGAGTACTCTTTAGCGAATGTCCAATCTCAATAACATCAATTTTGCTAATTGCTTCACCTGCTGTATCCAGTGCACTGTTTATTACATCGCCGATCTTTTCACCATCAAAATTGGGAATATTAAAGCGTCGCTCACTTGATTTTCTTTCATTTGAATTCGTCTGGTTTTCATCCTTCTTGTCATGTTTGACATTATCTGCTTGATAGACCTCTTTGATTTCATCAACCAGGTCATTGATTGAGCCCAGCTCCTCACAGATTTGTTCTTCACTTTTGCCATTCATGGTACCAACCTGAAAATGTTCTTCATAGTCAGATATGATTTCTTCCATAACACTTTCATCCATATCCTTTAATGCTTCTTTTAAAGCATTCAAATATTCCATCTTATTCATAATCATCCTCCTATTCTAAAATATTTTGCACTACTGCAACAAAGTCCAACCATTCTTTTTTCAGGGATGTCTGATATATTCGTCCCTGATCCGTTAAATGATAATATTTTCTGGCAGGCCCTTCACCGGACTCCACTAGATAGGTTTCAACATAGGCATCGTCCTTTAACCGTTTTAGAATAAGATATAATGTGCCTGTTGAGATTACCATTTGCTTTGAAATTGCATCCGTTAATTCATAACCATAACGGTCCGCTTCCACCAACTTCGATAGTACACATAACTCCAGAACTCCTTTTTTAAATTGTGCATTCATCTGCTAACTCCTTTCCACATGATAGTAAATTAAATTGATAGCTTCCGAGAAAATAATACTAATTTTACATGCCTACCCTATGAGTAAGTTTGTAGAAGTGTGTTCTTAACACTACACACATAGTTATTGCTAACTATCATTGTATTATATTTTATCACTAGCTATTATATATTGCAATATAGTATTTAATGTAATAATATAATTTTAATCTTATAATAAATTTCTAATCTAAGAATTTTCTCTTTGATTTAGTAAGACTTCAAAATTAGGTGGTAGAACAAATCTGCTAATTGAATAATCTTTGATTTTTTATTTGATGCTAAATAAAGTTTATTTATGTAAAATCTCACTATATTTTAATTTGTCAATTCATTTACAATCAGTTATAATAAGATCAGTTATGTTGAAACACTTGGGTGGAGGTAATACCATGAATAGAAGAATAGGTGACGAAATCAAGGACATTGTGCAAAATGCAATCAACACCAGAGATTTTCATCAATTAAATAGAAATATATCAGATACTGTGAATAGTGCTCTGGATGAAGTGCACCGATCACTGTTCCATCAAAGCGACCGTCAGAACTGGTATAAGCCTGATCAGAGTGCACCAAAGAATGACAATCAGGATAACAGTACAACCTCAGACAGGTCCCGTAACTGGAATGGACAGGCTAATCGTCATTATCGTAACGAAAGCCGTGACAATCATCGTTCTTATAACCAGAAGCAAAACTTATCATACTCTACTGGATCCAATCAAAATATTGCGAAATATAAGACGCCGACTGAACGTAACCAGCTATTTCCTATAGTGCCCGTGGGAAAGGTAGCCGGAATTCTATTGACCGTATTTGGAAGTATCGGTTTCGGATTTACCGGGCTTGCTATTATTTCCTTGTGCATTATAGGCCAAATAACTGCCCAGATCACTTTCTTTGGAACCATTGCTCTTTATCTTCTGCCCTTATTCGTAATCAGTCTTATCTTATTTTATCGGGGCTCACGGATCAGATCGAGATTAAGAAGGTTCAAAAGATATATTGGCATTTTTCAAAATCACACTTATTATACCCTAAAGGATTTATCCGATCACCTTAGCAAGAGTAAGAAATCCATTATTAAGGATCTTCGAAAAATGATTTCGATCGGTATGTTTCCCGAGGGACATATCGATAAACAGGAAACCTGCATTATACTAAATCGCGAATGCTATATGAAATATCTCGAACTGCAGCAAAGTGTACACCAGCAGAAAACCAGTGCACAGGAGGAAATAAAGAATTATCAGGACAGCGATCAGCAAGGCTCACCAACTTCCTCTGGGATTGAAATAGTGGATGAAGAAACGAGAGCAGCAATTGAAAATGGGCGCTCCTATATCCGTCAGATTAAGGAAGCAAATGATGCCATCCCAGGAGAAGCAATCTCTAAAAAGCTGTTCTATCTGGAAGCACTCCTTGATAAGATTTTCGATTATGTAGAACAGCATCCGACCCAGCTTCCTCATATACAGCAGTTTATGAATTACTATCTTCCAACCACTCTAAAATTAGTTAATGCATATAAGGATTTTGATAAAGAATCCATCCAGGGTGAGAATATTACATCCGCTAAAAATGAAATTGATCTTACACTCGATACCATTAATCTGGCATTCGAGAAATTATATGATAGTTTTTTCCTTGATGCCGCGATGGATATCTCTACTGACATATCGGTATTGGAGACCCTTCTCGCTCAGGAAGGACTGACTCAGAAGAATTTTAAATCAAATCATACCATGGGAGGATTAATGAATGAATAACGAAGTACCCACTTTAGTATTTGAGCCATTTGCAGAGGAGCTCACTAAGCCAGATATATTGAAGCAGAGCTCTGACAAGTCGGAATTGCTTAAGCCGGAAAGCGCTAAGTCCGAGGCTATTGTTTTTGATGAAAGCAGACTGTCACCAGAAGAGAAAAAAATGGTAGCTGATTTTGCTAGTACGATTGATCTGAGTAAATCCAATCTTATTCTACAATACGGTGTCGGAGCTCAGAAAAAGATTGCTGATTTTTCGGAGTCTGCCCTAAATAATGTGAAAACTAAGGATCTTGGAGAGGTCGGTGAAATGCTCTCCGGTGTCGTAATGGAATTGAAGAGCTTTGAAGCAGAGGGTGAGGAAAAAGGCTTCTTTGGATTATTCAAGAAGCAGACCAATAAGCTATCTGCTATGAAGGCAAAGTACGATAAGGCAGAAGTAAATATAAATAAAATATGCAATGTGCTGGAAGGTCATAAAATCCAATTACTAAAAGATATTGCCACAATGGATAAGATGTATGAACTAAATAAGACTTATTTTAAAGAATTATCCATGTATATCCTGGCGGGCAAAAAGAAATTAGCTAAAGTTCAATCCGAGGAGCTGCCGCAGCTCATTGAAAAATCGAATCAAACCAATCTTCCCGAGGATGCCCAGGCAGTTAACGATCTCGTATCCGTCTGCAACCGTTTTGAGAAGAAAATTCATGATTTGGAATTAACCAGAATGATATCAATACAAATGGCACCTCAGATACGCCTTGTTCAGGAAAACGATTCCCTAATGGTAGAGAAGGTGCAATCTACCATAGTAAATACAATTCCACTTTGGAAAAGTCAGATGGTCCTTGCTCTTGGTGTCAATCATTCCGTACAGGCTGCTAAGGCTCAAAGGGAAGTAACCAATATGACAAATGAGCTCTTAAAGAAAAATGCAGAAACACTTAAAATGGCAACAATTGAAACCGCCAAGGAGTCCGAACGTGGAATTGTTGATATTGAAACTCTTCGACTTACGAACGAATCCTTAATATCTACTCTTGATGAGGTGCTCCGCATCCAGAATGAAGGTCGCCAAAAGAGAAAAGAAGCTGAGTTGGAGCTCAATCGCATAGAAGGTGAATTGAAAACAAAATTATTAGAAATGTCTGGCACAACAGAATAATAACTAAGCCTCCGTTCTCTGAACAGATCCTACCGAATGTGTTTGCTCGTAAGCAAAAGTGAGCAAAGCAATTAGACATTCTTTGTTCACTTTTGCAAACTTGCATATATGAGTACGTGTACACGAAGGTCTGTATCAAATGTGATGCAGACCTCTAACCCAGAACCTTTTTGGGCCAGTAGCATACACCTACATCCAACGCGCGTGGCTTATTCAGATGAAAGTCGGCATGCTGACAATACCAGCATTGCCACAGCCCTTCGGGAGTATCGGCTCTCGGTTTAAAGACAGGGCAGACCTGCTTTGGCCATACGTTCCCCTCCTGATTGGGGGCTTTCAGCGGCATATCCTCACATCTGCACTTTTCCATTCCATCACGCTCCTTCTGATAAGAATACAGTGATATTTTCCGAATGCATCGTTTCCCGCAATTCACTAAATTGCTACCCTAATTTCAATTACTTAGCTGCTTCAGTGCTTCAATAATAGGGAGTAAACGGTCGGTTGCATAATCTTCCAAATCTACAACAGGGATATCAAACAACCAATAGTCACCTGTCGCGTGGTTTTCACCCTCGCACCAGATATTCAGTGTACCTCCATCACCAAAGTAAAATTGCCTAGATAAATCGGAGGTCCCTATACTCTTAGCAAGCTTTTTATATGCGGCCTCTTTGAGCTTTTTAGGAACCTTGCCGTCAACACCAGCGAGTGTTACACCAAATTTACCGTCTGTTGCCAGCTTTTTGAATGCTTTCTTATCAAGAAAACCCTAAGAAACCAGTTCTCTAATTAAAACGGTTTATCATTTTATTAAAATTTTATCCTCCCCGATAAAGCAGCAAACAGTGAAATCATTATAGCTACCGTTATTAAACCAACTTAAACTAAATCTAATATAACACCTTCAATTTAAAAAATATTTTGTATATTTACTTTTTCTAATTCTGAAATATGATCGACTAAAAACTTTAAGACATGAACACTTGCTAGTGATTCATCTTTTGTCATTTCTTTGATATATTGGGGGAGCTTCCATAACTCCATTTCGATTTTATCCATTTCTTGATGATCTATAAACAGCTTTATTGTTTTTGAATATTCTTTCCACTTTTCTGTATACTCTATGGATGCTTTATATGCTTTATCCCAGTCACTATCAGTTATATATTGCTCCATTTCATCGTTTAGCCTACCTAGGTCATGCGATGCTTTATTTAGATACTTTATTGAAAAAGTTATACCAATTACCATAATAAGTAACAATATTAAAGATATAGCAACTTTTTTCATGAGTATTACTTACCTTCTTTCTTAAGTTGATAAACAAATTTACTCTTTGAATCCAATAATGCCAGAAAAACCTGATCGGCAGATGATATATTATTTTTTTTCAACTGACTATTAAGCCAAGACATATCTTTATTTAGAAGCTTCAAATTATTATTATTTATTTTACCATCAAGAATTAATGTAACCGGAAGCGTATCTTGACTAGATTTTACATTTAAATCCTTTCTAGTAGCCGGCTCCAATTCACTTTTGGGAATGACAGATATTTGGCCACCTGTTTCCAAGATGGCATATTCTATATCTTCAAGATTGTAATAATCCTTTAATCGCAATTCTTCCAACAAATCATTAAGGTTAAGTCTATTACAATAAAGTTCTTTAATATTGATTTTTCCTTTTTCTATTAATATACTTGGTTTACCACAAAAAACAGACCTGGCAGCTTCGCTTTTTAGCTGTAATGTAGAGATCAAGACCTGTAAAACCAATAAGGTAATTATGGGAATTATACCATGAAATAGTGGTACACTTGTGTTTTGCATAGGCATTGCTGCTAGCTCTGAAACCATTAGAGCAATTACAAGCTCAAAGGGTTGAAGCTGACCAATTTGTCTTTTTCCCATGATTCGCATAATAAATACCACAACAAAATATAAAATTATGGCTCTAAATAATACAATGAACATATAATCGCTCCCTTAAATAAATTCTGACATTCATACGTATTATTAGTTTAAAAATAGCAAATTATACTTGTTACGTACCTGCCACCATGAACAAACTTTGAACAAGTCAGTACCAGGCTATTTCTATTATATGTGTCAAATTAAGCCATACAATTAAATTAAGCGCCACTTAATTGCGGCGCTTACTGTAATCATCTGGTGGCTTTGTAAACTCTATCCAACCCTTTTATTGTATACATTCATATAATTTCTCATTACATTTTTTATCTGTGAAAACTATTGTTAATCCTTTAATATACAAGCGGGAAAGCCTTATTTTTAAGGTTTTCCCGTTTAAATTTTATCACTGCTTTGGTTAGATTTAGATGCTACTTACAAAGAAACCCACTCAAATGGTGTTTCACAAGCCTTTATGGCTGCAGCTCGCACAGCAATAACACTAATTGTCTGCTCCTGGGGCACAGGTACTATGCCTGTCTCGAAAAATTCAATCATAGCCTTAATAAACAGTCCAAAGAAATCGGACTTGATTTCATAGTTCAAAGCATTATTGTCGTTATCTACAGTGGTAATGCGAAAACTGCCTTCTTTATCATTTCTATGATAAATCTGCGCATGTCTTCCGTCTTCAAATTCAATTATCATTGACGGATGTACTCTGTCTCCTAAAAACATAAGACGCGTAGCCCTGCTATTCATCAGCTTCATGATCTGCTCAATCTGGTGAATGGAATAAACCTCAAGACTGTACGGACCTTCGCTGTAAATCTTGTAAATACTATCCGTATTTATTTCCTGCAACTCCGCTGAAAAACGTAAGGCAGAGGAAGAAAAGCACTTGGTCTGGCCTTTGTTGGCATTATCAAAAATACGTATCGCAGTTTCCTTATCCGGAGCAAATGTTTTATCCACATAGGTATTCTTGCCTGATTTGAGAGGAAGATCACAAAGAATCTCATGCATTTCCGGATTATCAGGCGATAGAACGATTAAAAAATCGCTCTTCTCAATAACCTCTTCTATACTATCAAGCAGCTCTATTTTATGTAATTTCGCCCATTCCTTGTTAGACATCAGCCCTTTATCAATCGGGGGTTCACTATATGCATAAGCATAGCAGACCTGATATTCTCCACCTGTTGCCTTTGTAATCATGTCCGGATAATTATCTGCATGCCATTCGTTTAAGTAATAATCAATGAATCCAATTTTCTTCATACCTTCACCTCCCTAAAGTACAATTTCCTTATGCTCCTTAGCTGATCGATATATTGCATCCATCATCTGTGCTGTAACTATATTGGTATCTATATGAGAAACCAATTTCTCTCCAGACTCTACACATGCAATGAATCTATCAATTTCTTCCTGGAACATCGGTTTTTCCTGATTGGCATAGGTTGTTGTAGTCAGCATGCCATTCTTCGTGGAGTAGAGAGTAAAGCCTTTACCATATTGAAGTCTTACTCCACCCTTCGTACCCATAAAATCAATAAACAGCTCATCTTCTCCGATATTTTGCGCCCACGCTCCGTTAAATGTAATAACAGGGCCTTCTGTGCGCACCATACCAGTAACACCTTCCTCCACGTCATAGATTCCATCTTTCACTTCCGGTCCCGCCCACATATTTACATACACATAGTCTGAAATGGGGTTTCCAAGACGAGAAAAGGTTTCTGCAGATACGCTTTTTGTTCTAGGATCGCCACAGCAGTACATTACTATATCAAAAAAATGCACTCCCCAATCAATCATAACGCCACCACCTGCAATTTCTTTTGTGGTAAAAGCGCCTCCAAGACCCGGTATGCTTCTGTGACTTCGAAAGCTAACATATACCTGATAAACATCACCCAGTTCCCCTTGGTCTATCAGCTCCTTTAATTTATTTACATTGGTATTAAAGCGATTTACTACACCAATATTTAGTACCTTTCCAGTTTCATGCTGTACCCTTTGCATTTCCAAGGCTTCCTCATATACTCTGGCAGCAGGCTTTTCACATAACACATGCTTTCCCGCTTTCATAGCATCTATAGCAATTATGCTATGTACTTTATTGGGAGTACAAATAGATACTGCTACAACCTCTTCATCTGCTAATACCTCCTTATAATCTGTAACAGCAATTCCACATTCATACTTTTCTACTGCTGCTTTCGCTCTCTCGGGAATGATATCGCAAAAATACTTAATTTCTGCCTTAGAGTTTTTCATATATGCCGGAATATGAGCATTGTTTGCAATTGTTCCACATCCGATTACTGCTATTTTCATAATATTTCCTCCTCTTATATAGTATATCTTTTCAGAAGCTTGAGCCTCTGATTGATAGTACTTTATTACTCTGTTTTAATTCAACGCCTACTGTTTTTTTCATTTCCTCTGATCTCATCTTGATCTTTTTAGTAATTCCTTGGTTTTAATAACATCAAAAATCCGCATTCTTAGTCAATCTGTCTATTGCATGGATTTTAAAAAGTCTTTCGGCGTACATTTATAATGTTTATCAAAAACTTTATAGAAATAACTCAAGCTATTAAATCCACACATATAGCATATTTCTAATATGCTATACTTTCCTTTCAGTAATAACTCAACTCCATAATTAATTCTCTTAATATTTATAAATTCTGTTGGTGTTATACCTAAAAAGCGTTTAAATCCTCTTGCCAAATGCTCCTGTGATACATTTGCAAGTTCGATCATTCTAGTTAAACCTTGCAGATAATTATCCTTTTTTCCCATTTCATCGATCAAATTCGATAACCAAATAGGAATTACTGTATCTTCCTGATTATCCTCATGATAATAAAGTTGGTATGCAATATCAGTAAAAATAGACATGAAATACCTGCGTCTCTCTATGCCTCTCTCCATTTTCGATATCAACTGTAATTTTTGAGCCATATCCCAACAATGTGATCCTTCCAACTTTATCATAGGTGGGGTCTTAAATTTATGAAATTCCAATAAGTCTAATTCCATAAAATTACATACGCTTTCAACAATCTCTTTCCCTATCCCTATAAAAAGTATTTCCATATCATAATTATTAATAAATTTAAACTGATGAGTGTCAGATGGTCTGATAAAAATTAATGTACCTTTCGTCAAAACCAATGTTTCATCATTAACTTCATGAATAGCTTTACCCTCCATTACATAAAAGATTTCATAATAATCATGTGTATGTAGTGGATATGTTTCACTAACACTCTTTTGGTGCAGGTAGGACACTCCGCAAATTACATCAAGCTCTGGTAAAGATAAACAATCGATCGTTGGATTAAGCTTTTGATCTATTTCATCTCTCATTTCATCTCTCATTTCGTCTAACTTTCCATCCATTTCAGCATCCTTAGCAGATGCAGATGTACTCATCACCGGTTCATAACCTTCTACGTGAACAGTAAATTCAGGAATTACAAATTGAAATTGCTTAGGTGCCACGTATGCTTCCGTAGAATATTCTATGGATGACACACCGATCAGATCATTCTTATGAAAGAGACGCAGTATAAAATATTACTGCGCCTCTGTTTTTATTAATTACTGATTTCCTTTCGCATCTTCAAGTGCCTTAGGATTAGCCTCCAAATACGCTGCAACCTGTTTTCTGTATTCATCCATATAAGTATCTAATCCTGCTGCTTTTAACTTTGCAATCGCTTTATCAATATTTTCTTCGTAGGATACCATACCAAACTTAATCGGATAAATAGAAGATATGATTTCAGTTTGTAAATTTGTAAGTTCTGCCTGTACATTTGCAGTATCAAAGGCGAAACCAGCAATTGGCGAAACCACATAATTATCCGCCTTAAAACCGTTGTAATCGATATAATCATCTACTGTATCTTCTGAATAACGGCTATAAGGAACATAGCCAGTCATCCAGGTATCCATATAATAAAGGAATTGTCCGTCTTCCCCTTTCATATTCGTGATTCTTCCCTCATCGTTTAGTGTATAATGTACACCTTCAATACCATAATGGAATAAATCATAATTTTCCTGAGAAGCATATAACCAATCAAAAAACTTAAATGCTGTTTCCGGATCTTCTGCAGTTGAAGAAACAGCGTTCAAATTCTGCCCATAAGTATAAATCATATCAGGCTTGTCCGGAAAAGCTCTAGTCCATTTAACTGTTGCATCAATTCCTGTTTTTTCCTTAATGGAATTTTGTGTATTACTGTCAAATGTATTCGATGGTAAAAATGCACCAAAACCAGCTTCATCATATTTTGTTTGAGAAACCAAATTAAGAATATCAGGGTTGATCAGACCTTGTTGATACATCTTAAAATAAACTTCACAATCCTGCTTAAATTCTTCTGACTCATAGAAAGAATCGATTGTACCGTCCTGTCTTGCAAGAATCAGACCCAAACTGTTTTCCACATAGAATGGATAAGTATCATAGCTTCTGTGTAACCAGTGCGCAGTGTCTTGATTCTGATGCATCCAATGATATGACATCATACCATTTTCCTCCAGAATTGCATCCTGAGATTTTTTCATCAAATCAATGATTTCATCCACAGTTTCCGGGAACTCTTGATAACCAACCTGCTTCATAATATCTTCACGATAATGCATATATGATAAGAGATTGTCAAAATTTCTCCATGCAGCCGGAATAGCATAGTATTCATTTTTATAAACCGTGGATGCCCATTCTAAATCAGAGAATTTTGCCTTCAGATTAGGATACTTATCAATGTATTCTGTTACAGGAACTATAGCACCTACACCAGCGATAGACGAAAGATTTCTTACATCCTGCATTATGTGAAGAATTTCAAATTCTTCTCCGGTAGATAACATAAGGTTTAATTTTTCTGCATAGGCATCCCATGGAATTCTGATTACTTCCACTTCAATATCTACACCGTCTTCCTCTAGTTTCTTATTAACTGCTGCAATACCCGCCTCATACTCAGCGGACAAATTACCAGGCTGCAGAATGCGGCATGGATGCTTTTCTCCTGTAGATTTATCTGCCGTCTCTTCCACTTTAGTTTCTGTCTTATCTGTTGTTTCAACTGTTTCCTTAGTCTCTGGTTTGCTACAAGCTGCAAGTGATAAAACGAGGCTAGTTGCCATAGCTAGTGATACCAGTCTTTTCCATATTGTTTTTTTCATTTGTATTCCTTCCCTCCACTAAAAATAAAAAGTTATTAAATATGTCTTAATAGCAGCATCTTCCTATATTTCCAAAATGCTGTTTGTTACGTCTAACCACTGTAACCCTGTTATATATTTCCTGTATAATCAACTACTGTACGGAAATCTATTTGATAAGTGATTGAAACAATGGAGGCTCTCGACTCTTCTTCATCTTTTTTCTCCTCCCATTCTATATATAGTTCTTTTCTGTGCTAACACTCTGTCATATCATCCTTTTACCGCGCCTACAACCATACCCTTTACAAAGTATTTCTGCAGATAAGGATAGAGGAATATAATCGGTCCCATAGTCACGATAGACATAGCCATCTTAAAGCTTTCCTTCGGAGGATTAGCTGTCCCCATCGCTCCTGATAACATTCTACTCATAGCAGTTATCTCTGATTGAATCTTAAACAATAGCATCTGTAGATTATAGAAATCCGGATTATTTATTAGCATTGCAGCATTGAAATAATTATTCCAGTAACCAATTGCATAGAATAGGGCTATTGTTGCAAGCACCGGTTTGCACAGTGAAAAATAAATTTTGAATGCGATTGCAATGTCTCCTGCACCATCAATTTTTGCTGAATCATCAAGTTCCTCCGGAATTCCTTTAACGAAATTTCGAACTAAAAACATGTTGAACGGTGAAAACATCAGAGAAGGTACAATCAGCGCCCAGACATTATCATAGCAGCCCAGATTTTTGGACATCATATACCAAGGAACTAGTCCTGTGGAAAACACCATAGTTATGTAAAAGTATAGTGACAAGCTGTTTCTATATTTACAATTTCGATTGGCTAGCGCATAGCCTGCACCAAAAGTAATTAATGCTGCAATTAGTGTTCCTATTAATGTCACAAAAATCGTAATTAAATATGCTCTAGGTAAACTAGAACCATTAAAAAATAACATACGGTAAGCAGATGCAGACCATTCCATTGGCCAAAAGGAATATCCCTTCAACGTAATTGATTTTTCTGATGAAAAAGATACAATAAGAACCAAAATAAACGGTACAACACAGATCAGTGCATAGACTGTAATCATAAGGTAAATTAGGATACTTGCTATTCTTTCACCAACACTGCGTTTTTTTATACTTTCTATTTTTCTTGATGACATAATTACCTCCCAAGGAATTCTACTCAAAAACCAAAACACCTGTATTCAATAATCCATCCGCTCTAGAACCAGCAGGTGCTAGTACCCAGAACCCATTAATCAGAAAAGCGCTCCCTCTGGGAATTTTTTCTTCACAATTGTATTGGCAGTAAATACTAAGATGAATCCTACAATCGACTGATAAAGTCCTATCGCCATTGACAAGCTCGGATCTCCTGTGTTTTTAAACGTCCTATAAACATATGTATCAATAACCTCTGTAATTGACATCAGCGAGCCATTATCACGAATGATTGCATATAACATTCCGAAATCACCATAAAAAATTCTTCCGATTGACATAAGCACCATAATACAAATCGTTGGATACAATAGTGGTAACGTAATATGTTTGATTCTCTTGAATTTCGTTGCGCCATCAATATATGCCGCTTCATATAATCCTTCATCAATTGCTGTTATTGCAGCGATATAGATAATTGAACTGTAACCAGTGTTTTTCCACAAATTCAGAAGCAGCAATATGGGATACCAGTATTTAGGATTAGAGTAGAAATTTATCCTAGTTCCCCCAAACACTTCAATAATATTGTTTAATAAACCGCCATTTGTTGCTAAAATACCCTGCAGCATGTAGCTAACGATTACCCATGATATGAAATAAGGAAACAGCATGAAAGCCTGTGAAACTTTCAAAAACTTCTTCACATGTATTTCATTGATTAGAATTGCAAGTACAACTGCAAATATTGTACCAAATAACAAGAACAATAAATTAATGACAATCGTATTTCTTGTTACAACCCATGCCCAACTGGATTTAAAAAAATATTCAAAGTTTTTCAGCCCTATAAATGGACTATTTAAACCAGTTTTATAATTATATTTTTGGAATGCAATAACCATATATGGTAATGCTAAGTAGTTAAAAACAAAGGTATATAATATTGCCGGTAACGCTAGCAGGTACAAGAATTTATGTTTCCAAACTTCAAGAAATGGATTTTCTGTTCTTTTTCTTTTTTTATTCATAATTGTTCCTCTCTCCAAAACATTAAACTGTAGATTCCGTGATAGCACAAAGTGATACTCCATGATATGATTTCACGTTCACATTCTTATAAGTCACATTTTTTCCCCCGCATTCAAAAAACCAACATTCTTCATCTCCTGGTATGTCATAAATATGCTCGGATGGACTAACATCGATTCTTCGCTCGCCTTTTAAGTATCTGTTCGCACTATCTTTCTTTTCAAAATAAATACCATCAAAGTGAACATCCTCCACACATCCATTCTCTCCGATTACAGCAATGGCATTTTCGCTTAAGCAGCTCACATTGCTGATTCTTATATCACGAATACTGATATCGAAACGTTTTGTCGGCTGCTCACCAACATAGTTTTGCAGTTCGTGATACACTCCCATCACTGCAATGGCCTCACCATTTCCCCACCAGTTTCCTGCCCTCACACGCGTTTCTATTCGCACATTTTGAATTAAAACATGCTCGACTAATCCCGTTCCCGGAATCGCCATCACACAGATTCCTCTGTGACTATCATAAATAACACAATTCGATATGGTAACGTTCCGGACTATACTGTGTGTATATCCAATTACAATCGATTTTGATGAACAGGTCAAAATGCAATCTGAAATTACAATGTTTTCACATGCTTTGTTCCAATCAGTAATAGATGATAAAGCAATGCAGTCGTCACCTGCTTTTATATTACACCCGTGAATTACAACATTCCGTGACCCACAAAAATGCATACCGTCATTATTCGGTAAATTCGACCTATTTATGATATTCAGATAAGTTAACCTAATTTCCTCGCTATCATGAAAGGAAATTGCCCAGCATGGTGCATTACAGATAGTAATTCCATCCATTACTATGTTCCTGCACTGATAAAAAAATATAGGCTGAGTAGGTCTTTTCCCAATTCTACGGGGACACTCTGCTTTCTGATCCTCAGAAAATTCCACACCATAGTCCGGCACACTGGGATCATTCATGTCATAAAATGCATCTCCACTTAAATCAATAGTCCCACTGCCGGTGATAGTAATATTTTCATGATGCATACTATAAAGAAGACTTATTGTCTGATGCAATTCACCATGAACAAATCCATTATCATAGTAATCCTCATAATTCTCGGACCCCTTCCATACACTCCCCTTCTCCAGATAAACTGATGCACCTTTGATATCAACCGTACCGGTGATATATATTCCTCGTGGGAATACTACTGTAAGTCCACCTAATCGATCTGCTTCATCAAATACTTTCTGTATCTGTTGAGTTTGAACAACATTCTGCTGAATATCATAATCTTTTAGATTCAACATATTAGTTGATATATTCATTCATTATCTCCTTCCGGTTACTATTTTACGCTAAAACAAAATATAGGAATTTATCATTTTACCAATGATATTTTATTACAATCACTATTTCATTTTTCTCGAGCAACTTATTGAACATATCAATATATTAAATTAAAATTTTTTGCAACATTAAAAAAAATTTTTTTTGTTAGATAAATTATAAAATATTGATATCAAATTTTCTTGTTCTATATTGATATTTTATTCAATTATATTGATCTATTTTAGCAATGTACACATAACTTTATCAAATATTTTGTATATTTACAATAATATGAATAAAAAAATTTTTTTCACAATTTATAATACTTTCGTTAAGAAGTCAACCGTATTCATTCCAGTAGGCTGCTTAAAAGAATAATCTACTTGATTAATAATATAGGGGAAATAAATTTATTCAGAATTGGCCATATACCGGCAGTTTTCAGTCCTCTGTTTTGTACTGTTGGAATAAATATACAAGATGCTCAACCTATTATAGTTGGATTTTAAGATTTCGAAGGTTTTATTTACAAATTGGGAACTTCTATAGAATATAAGTTATCTACGTTCACAGCGAAAGCCAGTAAAATAGATATAGCTAAATATTATTACGAAACCGCCAAAAGGGTAATTCCCTCTTGGCGGTTAATCAAGAAAATATGATAGGAGCGTCTATAAGAAAAAAGCAACAGATAAATTGATATTAATTACTAATGGCTATTTAAGATTTCATTGAGCAGTATAAGTCGGGTTAGTCTCTTCCTTTATTGTAAATCTTTAAATTAATATCTCAAAATCATCTCTTTATAGTCATTTTATTTTTCCAGTTGTAGGTTTTTACTCCAGCAGAAAGTGATTATCTTTTGTCACTCTATAGCATATCTGTTATACTTG
>JAEZKA010000097.1 GCA_023436225.1 Bacillota bacterium | reverse complement strand
AATGTTCAACTGAGTAACTAAAGCTGCTTCCATTGATTATCCCTCCTAGGAAGAGGATATCAATTAAGGTACTATTTGTACATTTTTATTTTCCACTAATTGAACACTTTTATTTTATCATTTACATCATGCGCCAAATTCTCATAACTTCCGGCAACACTAACACGACATTTTATTATCTGATTTATTCTAATTAAGTTCTAACATAGTGTTGTTTTTTACTACACATTTTTATCAGCCTCTTTTTGAAATTCCTTAAATGTTTCCCTGATCCATTTTTCTTCTTCCCGAATAAATTTAGCTATGTCTGAATGATCAGCATCCAGTGGTGCCCTTACAATTATCTTTCCGTCTGGATATATCCTGATATCCATGTCCCTTCGTTCTGTATACCTAACACACACTCCTAAGTATACCCCTTCCGGATTTAGTTTCTCGTATTCATCAGTAAAATCCGGTATATCCAGCCACGGCCAGTCCTCTATATATCCTGCCATCTTGACCATAACCTCCATTTCATTTATAGTATTTCCGTAACAAAAAAAGAGAAGAAACAGCCCCTACCACAGTTCGTTTCTTCTCATCACTCCCGTGTCCCGGATTGGTATGCAGGGTACACGGATCTTCATGCCTTACGGCATTGCACATACACACTATTATGATAAGAAGATTTTACCCACCTGAAAGTTGAAGTGCATTTGCTTCTGTTGCTTACCGTGTTCTTCTGGCCAAACGGGTGGATGATACGGTACATCATCTGGCTCTGCAAACAAAAGTATCATGCCATTATAGGCTTTAAGTGCCAAACACTCAAAAGCTATCGTCTTTTCCCATCCAGTAAGCTCGGCATAAAACTCTCGGGCACGATATGCATTAGCACAGTCAATCATCAAATCGCCAATGATAATATTTTGTATCAATTTGAAACTCCCTCCCTTAACTAAATAATTTATTATCTCAAGAGACTAGTATCACAACTGAAATTAAGGTGTTGTGACTTCATCTCAAATACTCAATCCAGTCTCTGAATTTTACATTAACATTATCAATTACTTGAAAATTATATGCATTGCTAACTAATGGATCCGTTCTCCATAATACTCATATCAGACAGATCGATTGCCGTTATATAAGCATTCATATTATTAGAGCTCTTCGCATAGGTCTTATGACAATGCGATATAAACAATACGTTATCTTTTATTACAGCCCAATTATTAGGCACTCCATAAGTGTTATCGCTTAAATTATTATCCATGAACCATTTATCAACATCCGTGATTTCATTGGTCTTACTTGCCTTCATTGTAAGTTTAATGGGTTGATGATCCTTCGGGTTTGCTCTGTCAGATAAATAATAACTGAACGGAGGAGTCTCGTGTTTGCTTCCGTATCATTTACACATGCGCTAAATATTAAGCTTATGAGTATAGCCAATATCATAGCTGTCGATTTATGTCTCATATTGATTTACCTCCGGTATTATTATTTATACAGATAATATAATAAACACTATATTCTCTATAATTTCCCTTTTCTTCTTTTATAAAATACATAAAATAGACCTAATAATATTTGTAACAGGCATATCAAAATTGTATATCATCTGAAGTTAGTCTCATTAACATTGCAAACATATAAAGCAGTATCATACTTTTCAAAAAAAATCTTCTCTTTCACACATATAAACCCTTGATTTTCATATACTGCCCTTAATTTATTTTGATGCTTATTACAATTAAGGCGAATTGCATTAATACCATAATTTATAGCTAAATTCTTTGCAAAATCGATTAATTCTTTTGAAAATCCTTTTCCAGCAAATATACGATTAACAGCAACCTTATGCAAATATAGAGATTCACCTTTTGGAATGTTAGGCCAATAGGTTGGGTCATAATCTGTTAGAGCAATACAAGCTGTTGGTAATCCGTTTTGATATGAAATATAAAAGTCATTAATCTTATATGACTCTGATAAATTAGACCATCTAACATTTGACTCATTCCATTTATTTTGTAGCCCGCTTTTAGACATCCAGTTTACTGCATCCAATAATATTTCTTCAATAATTGGTATATCACATTCATTTGCTTGTTTTACCATAATATCAAACCCCATATTGTAAATAATCTCAAGTTCGCAATTTATAAATGTTGTGAATTAAGGCAACCGCAAGTATTTCTATTTATAAATTTCTGCAATCCATGTTAAGTTTACTATATGCTCAAATGTAATTTTATAATTTAAGTTTTCTATACATTTCCTTAAATTTTCAACTATAAAATAATGTTTACTTTCTATGAATTCCCACAAATCCTCCCTGTTATTTCTTAATAAATTTTCTTTATATTCTTGTTTCGCGCTTATGTTCTCAAACATAAAGTCTATTAGTATAACTCTGTTTTTGGCACTTAGTAATAACATATTTAAAAGTGCTTTCTGTTTTTCATCTTCATTTAAACCATGTAGCACATAAGATGATACAACTATATCTGCTTTTTCTAGTATGCTTGATACATCAAGAATACTGCTTTCAATAAAATTCATTTTAGGATATTTTCTTTTACCTTCTTGAAGCATTTCTGAACTCTTGTCTATTCCTATAACATTCATTTTTTCACTTAGAGGACCGCATAAATTGCCTGTGCCACACCCAAAGTCTATTATTTTACTTGTATCATATCCTATTATCTTATCCCTAATCTTTACAAAAGTACCTTCATATTTATCGAATAATCCTAGTTCATCACCAGATTTTTCTTGAACCATTTTATCATATTTTACGCCTTTATTTAAAATCTCCACTTTATTCCCCTCCATCCATATCAATTGTCATAATTTAACTTATAATTGTTTCATAATAGCCAACTAAAGCGAATTAACATGCCTTCGTATAATGCTCCCATACTCATAAATTCAGGAAATAAAGAAAAATCGCACAAGCACTCCAAACCAGAAAGCCATGTAAGAAAGTTTTTTGATTCCAAAGAAACAATATCTGATAATGGACTGTTAGTGCGATAATAGATACCCTCTTTTCTATACCAAATATACTCTAAGAAATCCCTTTCTGTTGACTTATCCAAAAAGTCATTGCTTTGCAAAAGCCAAACAATGTAAACCATATAAGGTCTCAATAATATTTCATTGCTTTTCCTGTTCTCTACTTGTTAATTTCAGATACACTTGATGAATTATGTATTATTTCTTTATTTAATATATATCTTGGAACAGGATCAGAGATATTCTCATTTAAATAATTAATAATATCTTGCAGATATTCTAACAACTTAACACCCCCTCTTACACTTAATATAAATAACATGACTTTCGTATTTTCTTGATAATGACCACTTATCAAACATAATAATGGGAAGTGGAGCATAAAGAAGAACCGCCAGCTTATATGTAGAAACAATCTCGTAACCCCAATTGCACCCAACCGATGAGAATACATAGTTACGATAGATTTTTATATCGTCTTGATAATTCTTAACCTCTTCGTGAGTACGGTTTTAGAATAAGTTCCCATTCAGCCCCATAATTGCTATGTAATGTCAAGCTGTTCTAACACTGAATTAAAAGCAAGATCATCCAACAAAGGCTTAGTTAACAATTCTTCAAGTTGCTCACGTGTCGCCCATAAAAAGTCTTTATGTTCATCAGATAGAACAACCATGTCAGTATCCGCATGACAAAGATAAGTCAATCCAACTATTTGACGTTGTGGGCTCACTAATCTGGAAATAGCATATAAAAGTTTATCAATCCGAACGGTCAAGCCGACCTCTTCTTTTACTTCACGAGAAAGACCATCCAGCAAATCTTCTCCAAACTTTAAACCACCTCCTGCAAATTCCCAACTCCACAATAATTGGAACGTTGAATTATTAATGCTCGTTTGTTATATAAAATCAGTGCCTTTATCGCAACCCATATTTCTGCCATACCTGTCCCCTTCTTATTATATAAACATGTCCAATTCACAATTGTAAATTATTTCATCGATGATCCATCTGCATCATTAACATTATGGTAAGTTTGACTATTTAAAAATTGTTAGATATTGCCAACAAATGCAGTTTATAATCAACAGCTAATCTATACTATTTTCTTCTTAAGTTTGGATATTCCAGAGAAAAAGAAGTTATAAGGAATACTATTGAATATACAAGAATAATGTCATATTCAAAATCCCTGTCAAAAAAATAATATACTATAACATTTATTAATATATAAATAGTTATACAATACAATTTCTTAATATATTTATTATAGTTCTATCTCTCTTCTTCATACAGTCCCGCCTATTAAAACTTCGTTTTTGTTGATACGCCTTATATAACAACCGCGAAGCCATATTATCTCTTTCAAAAAACTATCAGATATATATTCCGGGAAGTGACAGCCTCCTTCAAATTGAAAATGGCTGCTACCTATTAGTTCTCTTCTCTTTTCATACACTGTAAAGCAAATCCTCTGTTAATTGGATTTTGCATCTAGTGTCCTTATTTCATAAAAGTTATACATCTCAGCTTTTTCATCGTTTAAATCTTTATACATCTTTTTTTCTACTAATTCAAAACCTGCTTTTTCAACCACTTTCCAAGACGATATGTTCTCTTCTCTAACTGTTGCTATCATTTTGCAAGTGTTATAATGCTTCATAAAACAACTAACATAGGCTTTGACTGCTTCTATAGCATATCCATTATGTCTGTATTTTGCACCTATAAAATATGTAATGCCTGTCTCATGAAGGTCATCATAATACGAACACCCAACTGAGCCTATTAAGATATTCTTTTCTTTTAATACAATTGCATATGCTAAGTACTCCAAAGTTGGATTATCTCTATCGGTAAGCTTTTTTGCTTCTAATATCCAATTTGCCATCCACTCATTGCAATCCTGATCAAACCCAACATCCTTTAAGCTTCCATCCGATGCCATTTCAATGAAAGGTATTTCATCCTCTGGTTGTAATGCTCGTATTAACAATCGCTCTGTTTCTATAATCATAGTTGGTCTCCTTCGTAAATTAAAATTCAATCCCTGTCTTGTTTGTTACCTCAGCATAGACTGTAACTTTTTTTAATTTGTCTGTTATACGTAAATGTACCATCCAAAATATCATTTATTTCTCCTCTGCACCAAAATCATATTACGCTTTTTGCATAGGATTTTGAAGCAAATGATTTCTAGGAATTCATACTCAATCCTATCGCAATAAATTACCTCCCCAATCCAAAAGCCCGTGGAACACTGTTGGGCCTACGAGGGAATTATATCTCCGATATAAATAGTTCATCACAAAATGCAGGGCAACAAAAACAATCATATTGATTAGATTAATTTGCATCCCGTGTACAGGCATCTGAAAAGGCAGATGCGTTGTATAAAACAAAAAGCCTGTCAACGTAACTACTATATTGTCATTCTTAATTAAACCGTACAACCTCGTCTGAATATAGCCTCTGAAAATAACCTCTTCTGTCAAAGAAATAATAATAAAATAGTAAAATATATTATATAATGCTTGATTGACTGATATAATTTTACCTCCTACGAGTATACTCGGTAGGACATTCATAAAAAACGAGAAGATAAAGCCGAGAACTGCACCGGTAAATGATGACTTACCTATGTTTTTCAGGGTAAATCCTATTGAAGCCAGCTTCTGCTTGCGCACCAATACCAATATGATACAGGCAACAATCAATAATAGGTTTACGGGAATACCTAAATATAGCTGCTTCTGAATATATAGAACCCCCATAAAATAATAAATGAACATTAATACTACATACATCGTGACCGCTAATAATCCATCTGTTTTAGTATAATGAAAAATCATCTCTTTATAGGTGTCACACGGTGATGTGAATTTGTCTTTCATTGCAGCCTTGCCTCCATTAATATAATTAATCACTCATTTTAAATGATATCATTTTACTAAGCTGTATTTATTATCTATCACATACATCTTCCTAATTAACATAATGAGGAGTTCATTTTACGTCGCAATTGATAAGATAGCGAATTTACTTTATATGTCAAATGCAGACAAAACCGAATTATCTATTTTTATGTGAATTAACGAAAGTATATATCTCTGTGATGATTATACATAAAAAAATATAAATAATACCGTAACGATTTATAATACTGTTATATTTACTAATGTTAAAAAACCGCATTGTAATTGTTATTATAAGATATATAGAAGACCCCAATAATACTAAGATTCCAAAACATTTATTTGACCACTTCCAAATGTTTTTATGCATTCCTTGTTGTGGTGATTTATAGCCCAACATATTTTTCCCCTCTTTAGGCGAGAAAAAATATATAAAGAGAGAGTATGTTAAACATATTATCCCTACGATCAAATTATCCATCTTATATACCTCCAAAATACTTATTATTTGATTGTTTTTAATGAGTAGATAGCTTGGACTTCATCAGAATAAGTATGTGCTCATTTTGTTCAAGCAAAGCAATCTATACTAGTGTTTTTATATATTCTAATAATGGAGAAATATACTCTCTAGAGGATATATTGTATGAATGTCCGATAGCTTGTTCGCAACTAGATTCTACTGAATTATTATCCTTTTTATTAGCCAACATTTTATAACACCCTCTGCAATGACATTAGCCGGTGGGCAGTGGATTGTTGTCCTGCGATGCGATAAAAGCTAATCTTACTTGTTCAAATCAGCAATATATTTATTGCTTTTTACAGTAAGTTGTACCCAAGCCGGTTTAAATCCACTCTTTATTGCATTACGCGCTGATTTTATGTTTGACCATGCACAACAATAGAACGGAACGATATTCCTGTTTAGTATTTCGATAGCAAGTTTGCTCGTAAGACTGGAAGCGATCTCTTGTCTTCTATACTCAGGTAGTACGTCAACCCCTATTTGCCACATGGTATCGCAATCAGCCGAGCATCCTGCAAGACCAATAAGCGTGCCGTTATCAAATGCACCAACGGCTAATACATCTAAATGTTTACGCCTTTCACAAAGCGCGTTTCCCCATTCCGGTAAATAATAAGCAGCAAATTGATCCGGTTCCATGACCTTAGTTTCATACTTGCAAGTAATCGGTTTAATGACTTCCAAGTCTGGTAGAAAATACTCTGCCATAAAACAAACATCTAAGTTAAAGATCTTAAGCTTTTCACTTAATATATGTAGGTTGGGTGTCTCAAAGCAATGCTCCACCGGATATTTTGCAATATATTCACTTACTATCTCAACTAATTCCTCCGAGACCGAAGCTACAATGTTACTACCATACGAGGTTAGATCACAGTAGAACGGTAGATCTAAATATTTTCTGGCGCAAGGATTTGTACCTGAGATAACTATTTTGTTTTCTGTATTCACAAAGTCTTCCACTTGACAATTGCTGTCAAAAGCAGACTGTTGCATTGCTATCTTAATAACTTCACTATTTGTCATAATGTTCCCTTTCACAAGATTTCTATAGGTTACTTTAATAATGCCCCATTACCGGCTTATCTTATTTTCTATCCGGATCGTACTTCTGCCAATAGACCGCTTTTTCATTATATCTGCATCGTTGCCATTCAACGCTACAAATATCACCTATTTTCTTAATATCTTCTCCATGGCTTTCCCCTTTGCTAATTCATCGATTAATTTATCTAAATATCGAATTTGCCGCATTCGATCATCCTCAATCTCCTCCACTCGATATCCGCAGATCGTTCCTTTGATGAGTATCACATTGGGATTTATTTGCGGTGCTTGTAGTAAGAAGGTTTCCATATCTACTTCCTTCCTTATTTGTTCTTGTAAGGAACGTTCATCATAACCGGTAAGCCAAAAAATAATCTCATCTACCTCTTCTTTTGTTCTTCCCTTTTTCACTGCCTTTTGAATATAAAGGGGATAAATACTTGAAAAAGGTAATGTAAAAATACGCGGTCTCTCCATTTTAAGATACTCCTTTCCAATCAATTAATCTAAGTTCAATCTATAACAGTTTCATCTTCAATGTCTTAAAAATGTATTACAGGCGGCTTTCAAGCAAAATCATCCTTATCCTCTAAATGTAACGCCTTACCTTATTCATATAATTTATGTATTCTTGCCCAAATTTCTGAACACACCATCTTTCCTCTGACCGAATAATCCAATGGGCTGATATTTGAAAAATCAATAATATCACAAGTAATATCAACGACTGAGTAAGCAGTACACAGCCTAAAAAATAAATGAAATAAGCTACATACATCGGGTTACGGGAGATTCGATAAAGCCCTTTCAAATTAATACCATTCTCCTTAGGTTTTGCAAAATTCAATACAGAAATAAAACATAAAAGTATGCCTAACCCATAT
This sequence comes from Bacillota bacterium, assembly GCA_023436225.1. GTDB lineage: Bacteria > Bacillota > Clostridia > Lachnospirales > Lachnospiraceae > Mobilitalea. The sequence goes on along the minus strand of JAEZKA010000097.1, from coordinate 37,472 downwards.
ATCAATACCCCTGTATAAAACCAATATTGATCCGTCCTAATCTTGAGAAAGCACAGATATACGAAAATCATACTATTGGAAAACTGATAGAACAAGTATGCCACCTTTTCTTTTCCAATCAGAGGAGCGAAATAAGCCGCACGCTTTAGTGATCCCTGGTCTAATAAACTTAATAGACCGAATCTTATCAATATAAGTGGAATTATTGTAAGAATTGCATTCATAAGAGCCTCCATTGTTTGTATATCAATACACTTTTTGAGTGATTAATATAATGAGCAGTCCAGATTATACTTATACTTTGATGCTGGTATTATGACACAAATGCAATAACTCAACCGCCCAAAAGGTCAGATCGCACATCAATGAAGTTGTACTTTTGTAATCAGGTTCAAGCCGAACATCTTCATATGCTGTTGGGTATTCTATCTTTTTGGGGGAGTAACGTTTGTTATGAGGCGCACCAAAATTCATCTTCAGAATGCCATCGTCACTTAACGCCTGTTTTATGTTCTCAATCGTTTCACTCAAAATATTGACATTCTCTCCTACACCGAGCATTGCGATTTCGGATAATGGACGACGGTAGTTTCATGAAGTTTAACCCCACGCCAGTTATCCCAACTATGCATACCGCTTCCAATATAACCATTTGGCTTAATATAACTTTGTAACAGCTTAAAATGAGGTGTTTGATAAATCTGCTCAAGCAGATTTTCTTCTTCGGTCGTAGACAGATTGTTTAGTATTTCTTTTCGGAGCCGGTATTTTATAACCGGTCCCGCGTTATTCAGAAGAAAATGAATTGACTTCGATAAATCCATCTCAGCGCATCTAGGATATCCCCACTCGTTATGATGATGGTCTATACTCATTTTCCCGAACTTATTTAATTCTAGAGCTTTCATAACACATGCCCTCCAGTAAAATCAAATTTAAATTTTCCATATTTAATTCCGTTAAAATTGATTTATCTAGGCCTCCCATATCCCTCCTAAGGCGAGATATAGGCAACATTATTTACTTGTTGGTAAATAGTTACCATTACATTATTAAATAAAGCTGTCGTGAGGGGACACCATACTTCCCCGGTATCCATTCTGCGAACCATCCACCTTCGTAATAACAATAATGGAAGCTACAGCGGTTCTATAAGCATTTCTTAGAAAGTAATCTGTCAAGCGGTACAGTCCAGGGAATAGATTTCATGTAGATACTCCTTCCCTCGAAATGTACAATTGTATTCTTTGCCACTAAAATGAAACCCAAGCCTTTTAGCAAGTGCAATCGATTTATCATTCTCATAATAGATATGAGCATTAATTTGCTTAACATTCAGTTCTTGAACAGCAATTTTCACTATCGCTTTAATCGCTTCTTGCATATAACCATTTCCCCAAAATGCTTCCTTTAAATCGTATCCGATATCGATTATATTTTCATTCGGATCCCAACAATGAAAACCACAGGTGCCCATCTTTTCATTATCTGATTTTCTTATTAGAATCCAACGACTTAAACTCACAGACTTCGATTTCACATAAGAATCTATTATTTCATCTGCTCCTAAAATACTAGTCAAGGGTTCTTCATCATACAAATATTTTGTAACAGTATTATCCGAAAATTGTGAAAAAATAAAATCTCTATCTTCAAAAGAAATGCTTTTTAAAATTAATCTGTTTGTTTCTATGTCCATAAATAATACCCCTTATCTTAGATGTTTTGATTGATTATCTAAATTCCATGAACTTCATTCTGTAACATTCAAATAGTAAAATACCTTATCATTATTTTCTCGCTGAATATTCCACGCTTCTTCAATAGCTTCCTTAACATTTTTGGCATCTTGAAAATCATTGCCCCTTTTTTTACAATGCTCTGCAAGCAATTCATCACTTATATCAAGATATACAATCACTTCAGAATCCAAAAGTATTAATGAAAATAATGGTTGGCCTGCTTTTATTGTCACTTTTTCCTTTACAAGTTTTCTCGTAAAAGCACCTATTTCACTCGTCCAGGGTTTCTGACAGATATATGCTTCTTCGTCCTTCGTCAATTGCGGCCATAATACCTCATCCATATCAACCGTTCCAGGTATTTGCTCCTTTAATGTTGACTTTCCACAACAGGTAGTTCCCAAAATACAAATTCTATCATTTTTATGCTTCTCAAAGATTGCATTTAACGCATTTATTGTTTCGTATATCGATGTTTTTATTGCCATCTTCTATACCTCCATATTCTAGATAGTTTTGTATTTTAGCTTTTTTATAACTACATTCTTGTCATGCGTCAAATTCACAATCATAATAATACACTTGTAATGGAGTTTCCTAGCCTCATGTCCCTTTCAATGCTTGAGACACGATTGCCATCACATGCGATGCACGCTTATATCAAATCAAATCGTTTTATTAATCTCATTGGATAAGTATACACTTCTAAGGCAGTGATTTCCGTTTCTCCAAAAATATTTTGAGAAAAGATAAGTTCCATCATCCCTTGTATTTCAACCACCTTGACAACTCCTATTGTCGCATGTATGACAGGATTACCATGCTTAATAGAATTAAACCACCCAATGCCAGTACAGTATTCCTCATATTTTTCATGAAAATCATAATAAAAATCAACGAAAGACTTTGAATGTGCAGGGTCAAGGCATATCACAGCCGTTTCGGTATGCTCACCGCTAGGTGGGAGGACACTTATTGAATGAAGTGAAATTCTTTGTTTGTTATGCTTCGATGCAAAATTCGATGTCCATTTGCAAAGAAGCTCTTCATCAAAGTTTTCGTATGCCGAAATTGTAATATGAGGAGGCCATTCAGGCACGGAATATCCTGCATCAGATAATACTTGTTTCAGTTTATTTAATTGCATATCTTTTTCTTCGTTAAATCTTGCCAACACAACATAGTTACTCATTGCCTGCTCCTTCCTTTAAGATATTTAGACTTATTATAACTTTCTTGCCTTGATACAAAATGAAATTGGAAGCATCTTAGCCTTTTTCGTTTTATTGCTTACATCATCGACTGATTCCATTGTCTCTCTATCCGTCTGTTCAATCATTTGTTCAACAACAAACCCAGCTTGTGCCAAAGCGTTAATATATGTAGATATTTTTCTATTGCATAAGATTATTTCACTTCCATCAACAGGCATACTAAAGTATGATTCGTCAAAATAACTTTTATTAAAAACTAGTGTGTCATTTTCCACGACATCTTTGCGTTCGCTGCATGACCAGCCTACACAGTAATTCAATGTATGATGCCAGCTGAATATGAATCTTCCATCTTTTTTTAGATATGACGCTATCTTTTTAAATGTACCTTGTAAGTCTGTTGTCCATCCTATGCCGTATATTGAATATACATAATCAAAATAATCGGTCGGTATATCCAGTTCAGCCTCCATTGGGGAGCAAATTAATTTCGCAGTATACCCATTTGCTTTCAAATATTTTTCTGCATTTTCTAGTTGCTTATGAGAAATATCCACGCCCCATAACTCACCTGCATTTCTATCAGCGTGATATTTTAAAGAATGTCCGCTTCCACAACAAATCTCCAATAATTTTCTGCCGGAAACATCGCCAAATAAATGTAAGTCATCCTCTGTGACAAATTTCACTCCATAGGTAGGAAGTGCGGTTGTCCCAAACCATAAATCTGCATTCGAATCCCAATAGGATTTGTTGGTTCTAAGTATGTCAGCCTTTCTCATATAATGTGCACCTTTCTATCATCCTGATTGTGAATTCTGTCTTGTATTTAAACCGAAACATTTTTAACTAGACACCCCATAGAATATTAACAAATCGGGAATCGAATATATTTACTGAAACTCATTATAGGACACAGTATCAATCAACTGTTTAATACTGGAATGTCCCGGATATGGTTTCGCATCTACGGCTGGATACCCCATAGCAAGTAGACTGACAGGCTCATAATTCTCCGGTAAATGAAACTCTTCACGGACTGCCTCCGGAATAAAATGCATAATCCAGGTTGATCCTATCCCAATATTTGCTGCTTCTAACATCATATGAGTTGTGACAATCGAAGCATCAATATCACCGCTTATTTTTCCGTCATATTCTCTTTTCCAACAAAGCTCCTTATCATAACAGGTTAAAATCGCAAGAGGAGCATAAAAATGACACACGGTACATTTTCTAAACCTTGCTAAAGCCTCATCACTTTGGATCACCAATATTTTCTGAGGCTGAAGATTACACGCTGTAGGAGCTAACTGACCTGCCCTTAATATTGCATCGATCTTATCCTGTTCCACCGGTTTGTTTGTAAAGCTTCTAACGGAGAACCGTTCCTGTGCTAATTGTAAAAAGTCCATTTTCTTATTCTCCTTAAATAATATTTATCACTACATTACTGCTAAATCATTCGTTCACAATAGCCACCAATGGCGACAATTTATCATAATTCTTTATATAACAAACCTCTCATAAATGCTAAACATAAGAAATTTCCTTTAACTATTCCTTTACAAACATGCTATACATCCAATCAAAGAATTTTTCCTCTTCTTCAAATTGCGGATAGTGTGCTGAGTTCTCAAAAATTACCATCTCATGTGAAGACTGTCCTTCTAAACGACTCAAGAAATTCTCTGCTGCTTCTGGGGAAGTCATGCAATCATATTTACCCATTACAAAGTAAACAGGTATCTCAATCTCTGTAATTAAGTCAGATAGCGGGTTATTTAGTGCCTCCATAATTAATTGATCTTGGTATTTGATAGATGCCATATAAAAACGAATTACATCAAGTAGATTATATTCACTACCTAAGAGAAATCCCTTTAGATAATCCTTATTCTCATTGATATTTCTAGCTGCAAAGCCATATTTTCGAACATAATTACGAGGTGTAATCGCCTGGCCTAGTGCAATCGAATTCTCTAAACCGCTTAAATATGTAACATCATCTGTATTTCCCCTTGTATCTGCAGCTTTGATACATTTATTCAACCCATCCAATTCACTTTCAATGGTATCTGACATCTGTCCTATTCCTACATATGCACGAAACAATTCTGGTTCTTTCGCTGCTGCTATTGTAGCGATGTAGGTTCCATAAGAATGTCCTATTAAAATCACTTGATTTTGATTTAAGTATTTTTCTATATATTCTGTAAGAGCAATTAGATCATCTGCATGAGTAGATGCAGTCATATCAGAATAGTCTGTACCTAGCACATAAGATTTTCCGCTTCCACGTTGGTCGTAATGGACAATAGTAAACTCTTGCTCAAGCAAATCCTGATATTTTCTAACATATGGTATTTCCGAGCAACACGGACCACCGTGTACAAACATTATTATTGGATTATCACGATTGGTCCCCCGTATCATTATTTCAAGATTTGTACTATTAATATTAACTTTTCTTAACTCGCTAATGCTATTATTACCATGAATTTTTGGCGTCCATGTAGGGAAAAATAATCCTATAACGAATATTAATGACAAGATAATGATAAACCATTTTAATGCTTTTATAATAGTCTTTTTCATCCTTGTTGCCTCCTTTAATATGCGCTTATGTTTGAACTATATATCTAGCTAATGACTTATCGTTATTATCAATCCATCCCCAATATTTTAACATAATCCCCGATATTATTCCACCTATTTCCATTTTATATATTGCCATCTTTCTACATCAACTATAATTCCTATAATAGTTCGAGTATAATCCGTTCTCATAAACAAAGTGAGCATACGCAAATATCCCTGCACCTATGCTCACTTTGTATCGTTTAATATTCCTTTTATTCAACTATAAGCTCAATAATTTATCGCCCTTTATCTCCTCCGGGCTCCAGCTGATCAAAGCAAAATTCCCCTTCGAATGAGCATCTACTTTATTAATCCATTGGGTTTCATTACTTGCTTTTGCAGTCAGCAGCTTATTAGAGGTTCCTGTTTGATAAAGGGAAGAATTAATTACCCACCATTCTGTAAAGATCCTCGCTCGCTTCAAGTCCTCTTCCAGGCGCATCGCCTCATACACAGGAGTGGTTTCTGCTAAAGTAACAATGATAACTTCCGTATCCTCCGGATTGCGTAGTCTGGGTAAGAGCTTGCGTGCTGCTTCCGGAACATCTCCCTGAGAACGCTTAATCTCCTGATTGTAGCTCTGGGTTGACTCCAATAATAGTAAGGTGTGTCCCGTTGGAGCTGTATCAATCACTACTACCTGTTCCTCTGCTTTATCTACAATCTCAGCAAAAGCCCGAAACACTGCGATCTCCTGAGTGCAGGGTGATTTGAGATCTTCCTCCACATATGCCACATCATCTTCATTCATCGTCTCTCGCGCTTTGGCCAGAACCTCTTCCTGATACTTACGAAGCTCTTCTTTCTCATTGATATGACTTAATGTAATATTATCCCTTTCCTGAATAACAAACTTCAGATGGGCTGCTGGATCCGTTGTAGTCAAATGCACCTTCTTTCCCTTCGCAGCCAAACCTAATGCGATAGAAGCTGCTATGGTAGTCTTACCGACTCCACCTTTTCCCATCGTAAATATCACCTTCTTGTTGTTACGGTATAAATCATCAATGACATCCTTTAACTTTAGAATTACCTCAGCCTTCACCACTTCGTCATTGACCACATAATCATCCCTCTCAAGGAAGGCTCTGATGTTCGTGAGTCCGGTGATATTATATGCCCGTAAGGGTATCGAATACATCTGCATCTCTTTGATGCCTTTGGGAAGGTTGATTAGTGCCTGTTGTTGTTTTTTAAACAGACCCGAGGAGATCTCATCATCATATTCTGTTAATATCCCATTTATAATTAGTAACTGATTATGAACACCGATCTCATCAAGCTCAAGAGAAGCTCGTTCAGCTTCCTTCAGAGGAGTTTCCTCCGGTCTTGACACCAGAACCAAAGTGGTCAGTTCTCCATTCGCTAAGGTATCTACTGCACTACGATAAATCTCCTTTTTATCCTCAAGACCTGACAATTGACCTAAGCAGGAGGCCCCATGGGTATTCTCACTGATGAAATTACTCCAGGCCGAAGGAAGCTGCAGCATCCTTAAGGTATGCCCTGTCGGAGCGGTATCAAAAAGGATATGATCATAATCCTCCTGAACCTTTACATCTGTAATGAATTTCGAAAACTCATTAAAGGAAGCTATTTCTACCGTACAGGAGCCGGATAACTGCTCCTCCATATTATTCAGAATTGCCTCCGGTAATAATCCTCGATAAGGCGATATTACACTCTCACGATATTCAGCAGCTGCTTCAATCGGATCCAGATTAGCAACAACAAGATTTGGAACTTCCTGTATCGCAACTCCTTTATTGTTAAGCTCAGTATGAAATACATCCTGTAAATTGGAGGCCGGATCAGTACTAATTAATAGTACCTTTTTTCCATTATCCGATAATGCCACTGCAGTTGCACATGCAGTGGATGTCTTACCAACACCGCCCTTTCCGGTGAAGAACAAGTACTTCGTTAATTTGATATCCTGCGGATTAAATACTTTCATATTATGCATACCCTTTCTTCACCCTGCCTAATCGAATGTTTAGCAGCAACATCCATCGGAGCAATCTCCTTCTGAACAACAGCACCCGCCTTGTTGCTCCTCCTCATTCTCACCATTTGGCTGCTCTCTGACAAAGCTCACCGGAACATTAAGAAGCTTTACAAATTCTTCATTTGTTGGATAGCGGCCTGTCATGATGATTTCACCATCAAGTACTGCAAGAGGCAATGCTTCCACTCCCTCTGCCTTGATGATATTATTAACCGCACTATTTTTGATAAATTCCTGAGGTGCACTTGTTAGATTAAATCGCTCAACCTTCACACCGTTCTTCTCCAAGGTATTCAGTACTGTTGAAATTCTTAAGAGTTCAGGATCTACTCCTACTCCACATAATCCTGTTGAACAGCACATTGCAGGCTCATAAATTCGCATACATTTCATATACAATTCTCCATTCTAATTTCTATTTTATGTTTTTTTCAGAAAGTACCTTGAAGATAATAAAAATTTTTTTGTTGCTTCCAAGTTATCTCCTCCGTTGTATCATGAGACCTTTCTTTATATAGATATTTATCTATATATTAAGCCTTATATAGACAGATGTCAATGTTTGGTTCTATAAAGAAATGAACTGTTTCAATATCACTTTATTATTTATTACTTGCACTAAATCTGTCTGAAATAATTAGATTTACAATTTGAAGATTTAACAAAAATACAATTAATATTAAATAGCATATGCTCATAACAATTATTGACATATGCTAATAATATAGTATTATAATCTATAGTGTATTGGAATCATCAATCATTAATATCATCTAAGAAAAGGAGTCTATCGTTATGAAAATTGCATTACCAACACAAAACAATAAGATTGATAGCCACTTTGGACACTGTGAGTATTTTACTGTCTTCACAACAGAAGGCACTGAAATAACATCGGAAGAGATTGTTCCGTCCCCCGTTGGCTGTGGATGTAAGTCAGATATCGCTCAAACACTTTCTGCCATGGGAGTAAATATGATGCTGGCAGGTAACATGGGCGATGGCGCAGTTAACGTCTTGGGTCAGGCAGGTATTCAAGTGGTTCGTGGATGCTCCGGTGATGTCAGGGAGGTTGCATTGGCTTGGCTTTCGGGTGAGATAATTGACTCCGGTGATTCCTGCCATGAACATGAATGTAGCCACTGATCATAAATGATAAAACACCTCCGATCAGAATTGAAATTCAATTCCAAACAGGAGGTGTTCTTTTACATATTACAATCATCATTCATATTGATATGCCTTTGGCAGTTTCGTCTGCAATATCCGTTCTTACAATTTTTTTCACATACTAGCTTGACTGATCCGCAGTCAGGACAGGTATACTGCTCTTGCTTAATCAGATCGAGGTTCTCGAAGCAATCTTTCCATTCCTTACCACAAGCTATACATTTTATAGGACAAATGTTTCTGGTGAAATTACCTCCCTCAACATGAATTGTTTTACCATGAATCAAGCTGTCTGCAATTTTCTCACGAGCGGATAACAGTATTCTCTGAAAGGTCGGCCTCGACACCTCCATCCTTTTCGCGCATTCTTCCTGTTCCAGACCTTCCAAATCCTTTAAGCGAATCGCCTCTAGTTCTTCCAGCTTCAATATATTCTCTGGTATTACATCTACATCCTTATCAGAAGGTATAAAATAAGGAATAGCCGGAATATGTTCGATTTTTCTCCACTTAGTCGGTCTAGCCATGGTAAACCTCATTTCCTATTAAATATATAACAAAATAATATATGCCTTTCACTATTATAATAGTTATTTCATATAAATGTCAATTATCAGCCCTTCCAGAACTTCACCTCACCGGTATTCCTGGAAGCCTTCACATCTATAATCCTCTGATTCGAGCTTCCCCGAAACTGCAGGCTGATGTCCTTTCGCTCCTCGACGAATTCACCATCTACCAACACATCAATGTAACTTAACAAATCGTCTGTACATTCACATCGTGCCCGGCTGTCACAAAGTAAGTCATTCTCATAATCATAGCCGGTGTAGCACCAGATATCCTTCTCGGGATATAAGCTTTTTGCTTTTTTCACCAGCGTTAACAGCACACGTTGATTATCCGGTTCCATGGGTTCACCCCCCAAGAGGGATAATCCATTAATATAACTGTTAGATAGGGCTTCTAGAAGCTCTTCCTCCGTCTCCTTTGTATAAGGACTTCCGTAACCAAAATTCCAGGTCTCCGGATTGAAGCAGCCCTTACAGTGATGAGTACAGCCTGAGACAAAGAGGGATACTCTGACACCGGTACCATTCGATATGTCCGTCTTCTTAATTGTTCCGTAATTCATTAGAGGTGTAGCACCCTTTCCTTAATTTCCTGTGTTCGTCCTTGATTCCAGAATTGAGTTCCGATATAGCCACAGGTTCTGCGAGCGACATTCAGTTTATCCTGATCTCGGTTACCGCACTTCGGACATTCCCATACCAGCTTACCATGATCGGACACGATCTGGATCTCGCCGTCAAAACCGCATTCCTGGCAGCAGTCACTCTTCGTGTTCAGCTCAGCATACATGATATTATCATAGATGAAACGGATGATTTGAAGGACAGCTGGAATATTATTCTGCATATTGGGAACTTCGATATAGCTGACCGCGCCACCCGTGGAGAGGGACTGAAATTGTGCTTCAAACTTAAGCTTAGTGAAGGCATCAATCTCTTCCGTTACATGAACGTGGTAGCTGTTAGTGATATAGCTCTTATCTGTAATTCCTTTTACGACGCCAAAACGCTTCTGTAAGCATTTTGCAAACTTATATGTAGTACTTTCTATCGGGGTTCCATAGATACCGAAGCCGATATTGGTCTCTTCTTTCCATTTCTCACAGGCTATATTCATATATTTCATAACATCCAGTGCAAAGGTTGTTGCCTCAGGATCGGTATGGGACTTGCCCGTCATATATTTGGTGCATTCGTATAAGCCGGCATAGCCAAGTGATATCGTGGAATAACCTCCATAGAGCAATTTGTCGATGGTTTCCCCCTTCTTCAGCCTTGCCAGGGCACCATGCTGCCATAGGATTGGTGCGGCATCGGAATAGGTTCCCTTCAGACGCTTATGTCTTATCATCAGGCCTTTATAGCACAGCGCAAGTCTCTCATCGAAGATCTTCCAGAACTTATCCATATCCCCTCCGGAGGACAACGCAACATCCACCAGATTGATGGAGACAACGCCTTGATTAAAGCGTCCGTAAAATTTATAATTGCCCTCTTCATCCTTCCAGGGACTTAAAGCACTACGACATCCCATAACCGGGAAGCAATTCCCTTCCTTGAGCTCCTTCATCTTCTTCTCAGAGATATAGTCCGGAACCAGACGTTTCGTGGTGCATTTTGCAGCCAGCTCGGTCAGATAATAATATGGAGTGTCTTCTGCGATATTATCCTCTTCCAGAACATAGATCAGCTTCGGGAATGCCGGCGTAACCCAGATTCCAGCCTCGTTCATGACTCCCTTATATCTCTGCTTTAAGGTCTCTTCGATGATCATCGCTAGATCCTTCTTCTCTGTCTCGTTCTTCGCCTCATTGAGATACATGAAGACAGTTAAGAAAGGCGCTTGTCCATTCGTGGTCATCAGGGTTATTACCTGATATTGAATGGTCTGAACACCTCGATTAATCTCTCTACGAAGTCTCTTCTCTACGATCTCCTCCAGGAGTTCATCGGTCACATTAGAGCCAAGAATCTCAATTTCTTCCTGAACCTCTGCATATATTTTTTTTCTGGAAATCTCTACAAAGGGAGCCAGATGTGCCAAACTGATACTCTGACCGCCGTATTGGTTACTTGCTACCTGTGCGATAATCTGTGTTGCAATATTACAAGCGGTGGAGAAGCTATGCGGCTTCTCAATTCTTGTCTCACTGATTACCGTACCGTTCTGCAGCATATCCTCCAGATTCACCAGATCACAGTTATGCATATGCTGTGCAAAGTAATCTGTATCATGAAAATGGATGATACCCTCCTGATCTGCTTCCACAATATCGGCAGGAAGGAGTAATCTGCGGGTGATATCCTTACTTACCTCACCTGCCATATAATCACGCTGAACGCTATTAATCGTTGGGTTTTTATTCGAATTCTCTTGCTTTACATCCTCATTATTGCCTTCAATCAGGGATAGAATCCGATTGTCCGTCGTATTTGCTTTTCGTATAAGAGAACGCTGATAACGATATTTGACATAACGTTTTGCAAGGTCAAAGGCTCCGGTCGCCATAATCTGATCCTCTACCATATCCTGAATCTCTTCCACCGATACAGCTCTGTTTAGCTTTTCACATTTGTACTCTACATACTCTGCAATACCAACAATCTGTTCTTCATTCAGATAATTCTTATCCCCGGATTCATTTGCCTTTTTTACGGCCGCAATGATCTTTTTTATATCAAATGCTTCTTCTGCACCGTTTCGTTTAATCGTCTTCATACGACATCTCCTTATGTACTATTATTGAGAAATTTATTATATAGCACCTACGAGGAAAATGCAATGTACTTTGTACCATTTTTTCATTTTCCATACAAAATATAGTAAATTAATTTATTACCAATACCTTATCTAGTGATTGTAACCATTATTTGCTATATCCGTCATTTTCAGACTTTAATTGACACTTTATTTCATTTTCTTAATATACTGGATTAGGAGGTGATAATTGTGCTTCGCATATTAAGAGCTATTATAAATTTTATCAGAAATATCTTCTATTCCATTTTTAAATTCTTAAGAAATATATTCTGTGCGATTGTTTGCTTCTTCCGCAGAATTTTCAAAAGATAAATCAATCAAAGAAGCAGGCTTTACCAACTACTTCGATTGCTATAATAACTTATAGCTGGAAGCAGTCTTGCTTATGCTCAATTTGATTACGAGCACAGCAAAGGGGCGATGTTAAGTCGCCCCTACGTTAAATTGATGATAATAAAAAGTCCACGAAACGTGCTTTTTATTATTTTCTTATTCGATTGCAATTACCGGTAGTAAACCTCTATTTACTTCAAGGCTGCCATTGCTTCTTCTTTCGTATCATGATAAATGAACTGATATAATTCCATCCGATTAGTATCCCAATCCAGTACAATCGGATATGTGATGCCATTGTATCGCTTTGGAGCATCAAAGGCTCCGTCAACTGGAATACGGAACGTTTCCAGTTTAGTCATTCTGTTCTCAATTACATTTTTCATAGCTTGCTCCAGCTGGTCTTGGGTCATATTCGTTGTTACATAACTAAGACTCTTCTTCGTAATCGGAAGCAGGTTAACCATATTCTTCGGTGATAAATAGCTCTTAAAAATAGCCTCTAACGCTCTCTGTTGACGAACGATACGGCCATAATCGTTATTGGCTCCTCCCAAGGTCTTTACCTTACGAACACGTACATAGCCCATAACCTGATTGCCATTCAGATGATTTTCACCCGCTTTTACGTTACGATTCTTCTTCTTTGATATGTAATTTGTACTGTTCAGATATTTTGCTTCTTCCTTACCAAGTTCAATATCAACACCACCGACCAGATCCACAATTTTCTCAAAGGATTTAAAGTCAACCGATACATAGCCGTCGATTTGAACCTTATAATTAAGTTCAACGGTATCCACCAGTAATCTGGCACCGCCCTTAGCATAAGCAGAATTTAATTTATTGGCTTTATAGCCCGGAATTTCAACATAACTGTCACGTAGAAGCGAGGTCAGCTTCAAAGTTTTATCCTTCGTGTTAATCGTAGCAATCATCATAGAATCGGTATTTCTTGCTCCACCGAATTCCTCGATACCGAAGATCAGATAATTCGTTACATAATCCTCATGCCTTGCTCCTTCCGCATGTCCGATGCCTCCGGCCTCCTGATATTCTTTGATTGCCTCTTCATTATTCATATTGTTATACATAAAGCCGCTTGTAACTTTATAGATCACACTTCGTCCCGGTGGGGTTAAAAGAATTAAGCCTATGAGTATGAACAGTGTCAGTAATGTAATCCCAATTGCTTTCAAAGCAGTATGCTTTTTTTTCTTCCTCTTAGGAGGTTTAATTGGTACCGGGGGGCTCTCATACCTTCTCTCAGGGAGCGGTTCCTTCTCTTCTTGATCTTCCCTCATAATATCAATAATCTGTTGCTTTAATAATTCTTGATCGTTTCTATCCGACATATTAATCACCTTTTCTATTGTATGTAATTCATGAAGCTAATTGACTTCAATTGATCACTTTCCGTCTCTTATTATTGACGATATTGCGTTTTCTGTCAACACATAACTATTACAAATCCAGTCTTCGATAACCGAACCAATCCACATAGAGTCCAATGTCATTCAGCTCCAATAAGTACCATTCCGCCTTTCTCCGAGTAACCGGTGTTCCACAGCTCCTTCAGAGATAACCAACGATAATTACCATAGGTAGCTATCTTAATATGGAATTCATCTTCAAATTCTTCGTAGCCAATCACCAGAAACCAGTGCCAGACTAGGTCTTTCATAGAATAGCTTTTATGCCTCAGAAGCAGGTATGGAATAGGAAGCTTCTGATCGATTTGCTGCCGGATTATCTCCTTTGCCCTGTCCAGTGTATGTTCAATGGAGAATGCTTCAAGCTGGATACTTCCTTCCCTCAGTTCTGATAAATACTGATGGAAGCCGTCGATAAACAGCTCCAGGGTATTAATTCCTTGCATTCTTGGCCGCAGATAGGGCTTCATCTTCATCGCAAATCGAATATAATCTTCCTTGGATAATCGGTGAAGATCATAGGGATATAGGGATGCTCTCTCCTTATATAATCCCAGACAAATACAGCTGTCACAAGCAGTTGCGGCTCCACAGCCGCCAAGTTTCATCATCGGGTCCCGGAACCAGCTCTGATTCCCACCGTAGGAGTGCTCTATTGTAAAATAAGACATTTCTTTTCTCATTTTCATTCTCCTTCTAGCTTCCGTGCTAGATTTATCTCATCCCTATACCTGATGGGATACCTTCATGTCCTCCAAACAATTCGTCTCTGGTATCCTAATCCACGAGTGAAACGATAGTCCTAGCCTTCCGCTTTGATACACATCCAAGAAGTTACTGTAATTCCAGACCTTTTGTTAATCTGTGATCGGAATAAATATCTCGTTATAGCCCTTACTGCTGTCCTCTGCCATACTAATGATATATTTCTTATGAAAGGTTCCTTCGTCTGCTTCCTTCCAGAGCTGATAACCCCTTGATTTCATTACTTCATCCTTGATATCAGCCGTTGTTCCGGCGAAGTAATTGAGATTTAACAGACTCATGGTCTCCGTCATCATCAGAATCTCCTCCTCGGAATAAATACCGCTCTCTGCAAGATAGGTATATACCTTATCATAAGATGATTTCGCAAAAAAGCGCTCCGCATAATCTCGAAAGCTTAACAAGTTCACGTCCTTTATCCCTTGCTTCTTCGCCCAGCTCTCAACATCCACCCGTTCCGTAGCATATTGATAGCCCTTCGAAGAATATTCGATTACTCCATATTGGACCGGGTTAACCCCAAGAGCACTTGTAACAATATCATAGATTGGTTTAACACTGCTTCCTACTTTTATATCCTGGATGTGAATATGTCCACTGAGTACTAACCTCATGTCACATTCTTCAAATACCTTAAGAACTTCGTCACTCTTATCAATGGTAAAGCCCGCATTCAAGAGCTTACTATGGTGATAGAGATTATGATGCATTACAGTAAGCAGCTGCGCATTCTTTTCCTTCGCTAGCTTACTGCATTCTCTGATCCATTCCAGAGTCTCAGGCTTTAATTGTCCATTCGTCATAGGGGATCCTAACATTTCATTAAACTCATAAATATTGGTGTCCAGCATTAAAAGATACAAATTCTCGGAGGGTGCAGCCAGATAGCTGAGGGAGGCTTCATCCTTCCTAATCCCTTCTTCATAACCAAACTCAGAATAAAGCGTCGAGAACTCCTCTGCAGAAATAGTATCCGTAACGTATTGCTCTGAGCCCTGAAATCCCCTTGCCCATGGATTTTGTATGTCATGATTGCCGGGGATAACATAGATTTGTGTACCTGCTGACTTCTCAATCTCACTTAGCTTCTCAGCCAGTTCTCTATGACTTTCCTTCTCCCCATTGTTCGTCAGGTCACCACTGATAATCAGAACATCCGGTTTCTTCTTTGTAACTTCCTGTGCAAATGCATCTACAATATCTGTAATATAGTGAAGTAACTTACCGTCACTACCCTTACTATATTTCTGAAAGGCTTCGCCCTGATCATTCAGCTCCCTCGCCAGATAATGAACATCCGTTGCGACGTACATCGTCAAATCTTTATTCGACTTTTCTTCTCGATTACCAGCCTCACAGCAGCCGATGAGCATCGAAATCACTAAGGCTAATACTAATATAAACCATCCCTTTGTATGCATCCATTCCCTCTATTCTGATTATTCTATGCTGGTATACTGGCTATCATTCATTACTATTCTATATTAACATTCTATGAATAGGATATCAATCGCTACCTTCTTCTTTCTATGAATACTTACTCTTATAATGCAAATAATAGGATTGATCTATTAGCTTGAATGATAAGTGAGGGTAATCCCATGTTCACTCCGAAACGAATATTATTTGAAAAGAACGCACTGAACTATCCTATCGGTAAACACATCTATCAATCCTTTATTACAAATAAGGAAATTGAAATCATAGAGCTTCGCGGAAATAAAATCAGAGAAAATATACCCGGGGAAACTCTGCCACAGCTCTATCAGGAGGGAAAAAATACACTGGTTGTTGGTATCAAAAAAGGGGCTTCCTTTCAGACCTGCAAGCCCTCTGCCCATTATCAGCTTCCATTGCTCTCCGGCTGTATTGGACAATGCCAATATTGCTATCTGAATACCCATATGGGGGATAAGCCATATATGAGGATCAATGTCAATGTCGACGATATCCTCTCTCAGGCGGATACCTTAATCCGACAAAGGTCTTCAGAGATCACTATCTTTGAAGGCTCTGCAACCTCAGATCCGGTACCCGTGGAACCCTATTCCAACCTCTTAAAATCAGCGATTGAACATTTCAGTCGGTCAGAGTATGGAAGGTTTCGCTTCGTTACAAAGTACACGGATATTGACACCTTACTAGAGCTTGACCATCGTGGACATACCGAAATACGCTTTACCCTGAATACGGATCCTGTAATCAAAAACTATGAGAACCGTACTCCCTCGTTAGCTAAAAGAATCGCTGCCGCACATAAGGTGATGGCAAGTGATTACCCGACCGGTTTTCTGATTGCACCGATCTTCCTCTACGAGCATTGGAAGGATGATTATCACCAGTTATTGCTTGATCTGCATACAAACCTTCCCGATAAGCTTGTCCATCCATTAACCTTTGAAGTAATCTCTCATCGCTATACTACTCAGGCGAAAAATATAATCTCAGAGATATTTCCTGAGAATCAGCTACCGATGAGCAATGAGGAACGCAGCTATAAATACGGACAATTCGGTTATGGAAAATATGTATATACAAAAGAAAGCTTAGATGAAATGGCAGAATTCTTTCGTAAGGATTTGGAGGACATCTTCCGTGATCGTATGATTGACATTAAATATATTATATAAAACACTTCAAAATTCTATTCCGGTACGGGCCGGTGTACCACTTTCATAAGGGTGTTTCACCTTCTTTATATCAGATATATAATGAGCTTGCTCCCTTAGGAGAGCATCCGTGTTTCTCCCTGTCATGATGATCTCCAGCTGCTCCGGTTTCTTTCTCAGAAAATCGAGTAGCAGCTGACGGTCAATTACTTCCTCATGATAGGCATCAATGATTTCATCCAGAACCAGCATCCGATAATTATGAAGCGTTACTTCCTTGATGCTGGAGATTAATAATCCATTGTAGGCTTCCTTCGCACGAAGCTTCGTCTCCGTGGACATTTGAAAGACGAATCCGAAGCTTTCTGTAACCACCCGATATTCTATGTTCTCAAGTTCTCTCAGTATATTGGCCTCGCTGGAGCTTCCATTTTTTAAGAATTGGGTAAAGAGAACCTTACCACCGCTTCCCGCACATCGAATACTAAGTCCGATTGCCGCTGTTGTCTTACCCTTTCCATTTCCTTCATAGATATGAATTAAGCCCTTCATTGTTAGCCTCCGTATTTTACAAATAATCAAATATATAAATTATTATAAGTTTTCCTATTCATTTTATTCCTATTAATTGATAGGGGGTTCTGTTTATCTTGTATTTATTTCAAATTTCAATCTTTTTTGAACATTTTCTATTATGTGGAATTATCACAGCCGTTAGGCAGAGATATGGATTAGATGATTTTTACCATAGTTCCTACTGGAACTAATGGAAATAATTCAATCACATCCCTATTATGCATGCGGACACAGCCGTTAGAAATATCTTTACCGATCGAGCTTGGATTATTCGTCCCATGTATTCCATAACTGCCGCCGGTAGCTGACAGTCCCATCCATCTTGCACCAAAGGGTCCTCCCGGATTAAGAGCCTTATTTTTAATATAAAAAATCCCCTTTGGAGTTGGTGTTGATGCCTTTCCAACTGCTACGGGATATACTTTATAGATAGCACCATTTCTGTACAAGGTTAAGGTATGGTTACGGATATTAATCACAATGTAATTGGTTGTAGAAGCATTCTCTGGCATAGTCAATCTTACCTTCATATTGCTTTACTCTTAATATATGTGTTAACCAAGCCCTGTGTATCCGAAAATCATCTGAATATTGTGATATACTATTTGCATGCCTAACCTTTCTGTAAGTTTGTTCCAAGTGTGTCGTTTACATTTGGTTATGCAGGCACTAACTTTGAAGTGTGAATTATGCTATTCCATCATTCACACTATTTTACGAAATAGATTTTAGTTATTAAGCCTGATATAGGATTTTCCTCTAATTTTAACAACAGGTCCATCAACCTGTTGCTTACTGATGTTTAATTCCTCTTCAATTGACTGTTTTAAGACCTTCTGGCCTTCCTCAATAAACTTATAGATCAGTTTTTTCATAAATTGCTTCGTCTCTGGGCTCATGCTTTTATAAGCCTTAATCATAGCATTAACTGCAAGTCTCTTTTCTGCTGTGATACTGCTGATGGTGTTCAACCCTGCTGCATTGATGATGACAAAAAGCTCCTCTACAAATGTCGCCCGCTCTTCCAAGGTAATTTCGCTGAGCCATTGACGCAGTGCCTGATTCAAGAAAACACTCGATTTGTTAACGCCCGGCAAATAGACAAAATGGTTGCCCAGTACCTCCCAAGTCATCGCACTATGCTGCATAATTCCCTTCTGGTTGCTATTAACAACCACATAATCCTCCAGATGCTCCATTAGCATTCCGACCACCGAGGACCTCGGTAGAAACGTATGAATTCTTGGAACAATCCGGTGATACCCTTCACTCTCCATAAACTTCTCCTGGAAACCGGGTCCATCATTATTATAAACCCCGATGATCCGATGCTGTGCCTCTTCTACCTTGGCTGCAACATAAACCGCAAGATTACCGCCCTTAGAATGTCCTCCCAGATAAATGTCTCCCTCCAGGTTCTGCAATACAAATCTGGTATATTCCACCGCATCCCGTTGTGCCTGTACCTCGTCCAGAAAGCTCATCATAAAATCTTCCTTCCATCCAATCAGGTTGTCATCCGTCCCGCGAAATGCAATATAATGAAGCTTCTCATGTATGGTAAAAACGATCGCCGAAAACTGTTCTGTATCATCTACGTTAAGACGATTAATATAGTAGGATAACCTAAGACTGCCAAAACGAGGTGAGGACGCCGCCTTCAATAGCAGGTCAGGGATATGTTCGAAGAATGGGTCCTTGCAGCGAGGGGAGCTAAAATCAATGGCGTTATAAGCCAGCTGAGCAATCTCGGATAATATAACCTTGTCGCCAATTTCCTCAAATGGTACAAGACCGTCGTATTCAATGTATGTAAGGGTGGATAAGATCAGGCTGTCAACCTCATTCAACGGATCTGCTTCAAAGCTCAAATCACCTCTCCAATCCAAATAATCTATGATATTGTTCATCAAGTCCCCTCCCCTTATCACTCCAAATATTTCTATCTATAGTAATAATAATATAAAATCATACCGTTTTCAATATGAGTAACTGTTTTAAAATCAGATTGCTTTATTGAATCCTTTGGAACGATTATATTCACACCAATCCGAACGATACCTTGAAAATGAAATTGATTTATCGAGATATCTTTGTCGTATCTTGCCTGTAAGTTCTTCCATACCCATTTCCATGCATCTTATATCCCAATAATTTGATAGTGAACCCAAACGCAATATACTCTATAATGAATTTATCAATGTGTTTACGGGTTAGGATACTCTCCTGCCCAATGAATACATAGCAACTTGTTCATATCGTAACAATTCACAACATAAGGAGGCAACTCAAATGAGAAAATTGCGTAAGATTTTTTCAATCCTACTGATTTTCAGTATCGCAACCCTTTCATTCATTCCCCTTACAAATGATATCACTTCAGCTCAAGCTGCCAGTGGAATATATATTAATGATACCAACTTAACGCTGGAGGTAGATCATTATAAAACTCTGCGCATCAAAGGTACCTCCAAAAAGGTCTACTGGTCTACCAGTAACAGTAATGTAGCATCGGTAACCTCCGGTGGTAAGGTGTTTGCTAAGGCTCCGGGCTCCGCAACCATCACCGCAAAGGTCGGTGGTCAGAAAATCCGTTGTAAGGTAAATGTAATATATATGAAGGAAAATGTGGTGTTAGAGAAAAATAAAACCACTACCTTACAAGTATATGGTACAAAGAAAAATGTTACCTATACTTCCAGTGATTCTTCCATTGTAACTGTTTCTGCAAGCGGTAAGCTGAAAGCGAAATCAATCGGTTCTGTTTACATTACTGCCAACGTTGACGGCAAGGAAATCAATAGCAAGGTAACTGTGGTTGGATTAAATCATGATTCTATAGTACTTGAGCTCGGCGGCTGGTCCGGTTTCATCAAGACCCTTAAGGTGAACGGATCCTCAAGTAAGGCCAAGTGGTCCACTGGGAATTCAATGATCGCTACTGTTGATAAGGATGGAAGGGTACGAGCAAAGGGACCCGGCACCACCAAAATCACTGCTACAATTGACGGGATAAAGCTAACCTCTACCGTAAAGGTAATCAAAGCAAGTGATAAGGAATTTACCTTAGATATGGGAAAGACAAAGTCTCTTAGGATCTTAGGAACGGATAGTAAGATTACATGGGATTCTAACAAGAAATCCGTGGCCACTGTATCTTCTACAGGTGTAGTATCCACCGTAGCTCCCGGAACTGCATCCATCTATGGTTTTGTTGATGGAAGAAAAGTTACCTTCACCGTTCATGTAGAAAAATGATGATTATTAATGCTAATTGTATAGAGGCTAAGAGGAGAAAGACTTTTAGCATTTAATTCTATAATCATAATGAATAAGGAGAATTCGGAAGACAACGCCGAACTCTCCTTATTTTTTGCGTTCAATTAAAATTAACCTTATCACATATTTCTTTCTTCTTTATTATATTCGATACAGAACATAATCCTGTAGCTCCCGTTTAAACCCGGCGCTTGATAACGCCCCGGCTGCCTCAATCGGATACTCCTTTACTAACAGTCTGTTCTGCCCAGTGAAGATCCGATGTCTTGTAAAATCAAGGGTAAAGGCTCGAAGTGCCTCCTCCAGGGACTCTATATCAAATACACGAAGCTGCTTACCCATTCGTTCTAGTACTGCCACAGGAACACCTGCCTTAAGTGCAACCGCTGTTCCCACCACATTCATAAATGCCCGGTCCGGCAAATGAGGTATACTCTTCCCCCACTGTTGCAAAGGATCTACAGCAGATAGCCATATAATCTCTGAACTGGGCTGCTCAAGTGCTGCCATCGTGGCAGCGAAGTCCTGGGCTTTTATAAACTGAATACCGGATAACCCTTCTATAAAATAACCCCTCCGTACCTTACCGGTATATTCCCATATACGCAACGTCTCCAAAGCCTGACTCCAAGGTAGGCCAAGAGAAGTCTCTCTGGATAAGATGCCAACCCGCTCGAAGCATCTGTCTATCTGTTCTTCGATCGACAGCTGCTTTCTTGGATGAGTAATCTCCCATCTTCCGGCTGACATCGCCTTCGCACGAGCTGATACTCGTTGTTTGACCGTCGCCTTATTCAGCTTCTCCTTATTTAACCACTGCCTGACCGGTAGAAAGCTGTCCGCACAGACCAGGCCCTTCTCTGCCAGAGATAATAGAGTATCGTATGGTGAGCCATCAGGAAGTAAGCCGGAAAGCCGTTGTAGAAAGCTGGCTCCCCTTCGATATAAGGCATCATATATTATTTGTTCCTCTTCCGTTAAGTCCCAAACCACCTCCGAGGTATCCGCCTCCCAGTCAATATCTTTGTAGCGGTGAAAGCTAAGACCTTCCTCCCCCTTTAGCTGCCAGAAGAAATCACCTTCTGCAAGCAGGCTGTCCAGTAATTCCGGTCGATATCGGGTAACCCTGGATGGTAGAAGAATACTCTCCCACTGTGCGATCGGATAAGGCAGATCGGAGTATAATCGAAGGAAAGCTTCTAATTGATCTCCCGGTGAAGCAGCCAGATAGATCCGGTTTGCAAGGAACGCCGCATAATTTTGTGAGGGCAGAGTCTTAATCTGTTCTCTTCTACTGCGAATCGTTGCTTTTCTAGCTTTGTCATATAGCTCTGCATGATAGTACAAACTGTCACTTTCGATTGCTACGCCGTCTCTACATAGCTCCCTCAGAAGTTCCTGTGCAAACTCCTGCTTCCAGAAATAACGATCGCAAACCAATTCGACTGATTGTGGTCCACGATATCTTAATAAGCGGAGAACCAGCTGCTTACGTATCGCATTATCCCCCTCTATTAAGGCTGCCTGATATCGCTCCAGTTGTTCTGTCGCTATCCACAGACCTGGCTCTATATAACTTGCCTGACCTCGTCTGGCCAGAAGCTCCAACCATTCGATCGGCACCTCCAGCTCCCCTGCAATCAGATCTCCCTCTATCATGAGGAGCGTATGCAATTGCTTCTCATCCTCCGGCAGACGTCTTCGTTCTGATACTCGTAGCAGATGCTCCGGAGTCGGCGCAATCAGGGTAACCTCATTTAATGCATCTTCTACCGCCCGTTGAATTCCTGTCGGTGTAGGGGAATAGTCGTACATATTGGCTGCCTCAGTCTGTTGCCTCAGTAAGAAGGACATCGGCGAGGGTGTATCCAAAAAGAGCTCACGGACACGAATCCTTCCAGAACGAATTCCATTCAAAACATATTCCAGACCAGTCAGATCCCAGTAATCCTCCAGGCATTCCCTCTTTGTCTCTCGAATTAGGGGGTGGTTTTCATTTTGTATCAGAGAATCCAGCATTTCGGCACTTCTCATACGTTGTACCCATAGGGGTACACGGCCTGACTTCTTAACCCCCATCATAAGAGCATGAGCAGTATTATACCGGAAGTTCATATTAAAGAGAGGTGTTACCGGTAGGATTGCTTCCAGAATAGGTCTGGCCTCTTCCGGACGCAGCTCCTGTAATATGCCTTCGGGAATCGCCATTTCCCCATAAGGAAACAGTAAAAACCCATCATCATCCTCCACATAGCTGATATTCGCATGCGTATACCGCTTAGCTACTTCCAGGGTTAGGATGGCAAGCGGTGAATTAACCGGTCGACCGAAGACGGAATGAACCATCATCTGTTGATTGCCTGTCTCGTCACGGAAATGTTCGATCAGTATCGTCCTGTCATCCGGGAGAATTCCGGTTGCTTCAAGCTGCCTTTTTATAAAATCTTGTCCTTCAGCAATCGCATTTTCATCTAACCCCAACTCACTCAACTCTTTACTTAAGGTTCCAATCTCAGCTGCAATAGAAAGCCTACGAAATATCTCACCAAAAGCAATTCCGGTTTGTAGTCTGCGCCCTTTGATTTCTCCTTTCCAAAAGGGTAATCTGGCGCCGTAAGTATTGGATTGAGTTACCAGCACAGTATCCTTCTGAATCTTTGTAATCTGCCACGCAAAGGTTCCAAGTAGGAAGCGGTCACCTACCCTGGATTCAAAGATGAATTCTTCATCCAATTCACCCAGCTTAACGCCGGTTTCCGTCTTTACGGTATATAGTCCCTTATCCGGAATGGTTCCGCCTGCCGATACGGCGAGCATTCGACTATAGGGATCTCCCTCCACCCGTTCTTCAAGCCTATTATAGAGAATGCGAGGCCGAACCGGAATGTTGCGGTCATGCTCGTAATCACCGGCCAGCATACAGAGGACAGCCTTCACATCCTCCCTAGTAACCTCACGAAACGGGTAAGCTCGGGGTAATAATTCCATAACCTCATCTAGCTCATAACCGTCGCCGGTTGCCATGGATACCAGATGCTGTGCTAATACATCTAGGCACAACCTGGGTGGACTAGAATATTCTACGCCTCCCTTTCTTGCAACCTCCGCTGTCAATCCGCTATATAAGCCCTCCGAGGCAGTTCTAGGAAAGATATGCATCACACTGGTTCGATTCGGATTGTGTCCGGCGCGTCCAAGCCGCTGCATCGTACTGGAGATTGACCGTGGGCATCCGATCTGAAAGACCTGATCGATTTCACCCACATCAATACCCAGCTCCATGGAAGAGGTTGCACAAAGCATACGAAGAGTTCCGCTGCGTAGTGCATTCTCCACCTCAAAACGCTGTTCCTTCGACAAGCTGCCGTGATGGGTCCTGGCAAAGCCTTCTCCGGCAATCTGATTCACATAATAAGCTAACTTTTCGGCATATGCGCGACCTTCTACAAATGCGATGATACTTCGGGAGTTACTGCAATGAGCATGTACCGATCTCGCAATCTCCTGCCACACAGTATCCTTAATTCCGCTTCGTTGATTGGGAATCGGACTGGTAATAGCAATCTTTATATTCTTATGCATCTTCGGAGCAACAATTCTGACCGGATCAGGAGACAGATACTCGGCAGCAATGGTAAGTGGTTCTATCGTTGCAGATAAGCCGATACGTTGTAAAGGCTTATCACAAAGCTTGTCCAAACGGGCAATCGAAAGCATCAAGTGAGCACCGCGCTTTGAGTCGATCAACGCATGAAGCTCATCCAGGATAATCGCCTTTGCTGTACGCAATATTGATTGTCCTGATTTACTGGTCAACATCAAGTATAAGGATTCGGGCGTTGTGATCAGAATATGAGGAGGCTTCTTCACCATCTGCCTTCGCTCACTCTGAGTCGTATCACCGGTACGGATGGAAATGCTTAATACTGGTGGTTCTGTTGTGTCAAAGCTTCCGGAGGATTTCTCTTCCTCATAAATACCCTCCAGTGGTCGCTTCAAATTCTCACGAATATCTCCAGCCAGTGATTTTAGGGGTGAGACATAAATCAGCTGTAGCTCCTGCTGCAATGTACCTTCTCTTGCCTGCATCTTCAGTCGGTCAATAAATACTAGAAAGGCAGATAGTGTCTTACCGGTACCGGTTGGAGCAGACACTAAGGTATGGTTCCCTTCAGCAATCGAAGGCCAGGCCTCCTCCTGAACCTGAGTCGGGGAGCCAAGCGTTTTTTGAAACCAATTAGCAGTAAAAGAATGAAATAAAGTGAGAGAATTCACCTGATTAACTCCTTTCCATCGTCCTTTATTTAAGAATATAAGATTTCTCTACCCGATTACTATTACCTATGATATTACTCCAGGATAGATGTTAGTATAAACTAATTATACATAATATTATTATGTCAACTTTAATTGTATCATCCACTCAATCGTTTTTTCGAATATAGATTCGTAATGCCTTAATTACAAGAAAAAGCGCATAGACAACAAGAATGAATAGAAACAGCAGCATCGCAATCTGGATAAATGAAAATATTGCTATATATGTCATCTTATTTCTCCTCCTATTGTGCTTAGGGTAATAAATAATTCTCAAGCTATTATAGCCCATCCCGAATAAAACATCTACCATTATTTTACTTGTTAATTAACTTCTAATATGCTGGTAACCGAGCTAATTGCCTGTCATATAGCCTTTTTGTCCTTATTATCCCCTATTCGCTTTCACTATTAAGACCAGTTAATAGACTCTGCCTGACTTTGGATTGCTAATGAAAGATCACTTGCTCTACTAACTAAAAAACTCCATGAAAACACATCGATTTTCATGGAGTACAGCTATTTATAATTTACCTAACCCGTCTATTTAATCAATAAGGACAAGGTACCACCTACAATAAGAATTAACCCGATTAAAGCCTTTTTGGTCAGGGTCTCCTTTAGGAATATGTAGGAGAATATAATTGTAATCAGTATGCTTAATTTATCAATCGGCACTACTATACTGGCAAGACCATCCTGAAGCGCTCTATAATAACAGAGCCAGGAGCCTCCGGTTGCAAAACCGGATAAGATAAGGAAAATCCAACTTTTACGATCAATCTTTCCAATCATATGCTGCTTTCCTGTAACGAACACGATAACCCAGGCCATGATCAATACTACAATTGTTCGTATGGCTGTTCCGAGATTAGATTCTACTCCCTCTATACCAATCTTACCAAGTATCGAGGTTAGGCTGGCGAAGATCGCAGAAAACACAGCGTAGATTACCCAGCGGTTATTATTAACCTCCGAAAGCTTGACATCCTTTTTCTTCTGAATCATCTGGTAGGTTCCTGTACCGATTAAAATAATGGCAATAACCTTAATTATAGTAATGCTTTCACCGAGAAACAGCATCGCTAATATCATTGTCAATATTGTGCTGGATTTGTCAATCGGCGTCACTTTATTTACATTGCCAAGCTGCAGTGCCTTAAAATAACAAAGCCAGGAGGCTCCTGTTGCTAAGCCGGACAGTATCAGAAAAAGTAATGTCTTCCTACTTATCTCCCCTATGGTATCCTGTGATCCCACGATAAAGACCATGAGCCAGGAAAAAATTAACACGACTACGGTTCTAATTGCAGTAGCTACATTTGAATCTGTATTCTTAATTCCGCTTTTCGATAAGATTGCTGTCATTCCGGCAAAAAAAGCAGAGCCAAAAGCAAAAAGGATCCACATAGATAAGTCACCTCGTAGTTTAGTATTTATCAAGTATCTCCCAGAAGGCCTTCAAGTCCTTATCCTTATCTTTTGCTTCTTCCGCCAGCTGATCGGTATGTCTCCTTAATGCAATGACATCCTCATCCTCACTTCTGGCAGCAATATAAGCCCTAAACTCCTCGCTCAGGTCACCATCATAAATCTTCCATTCTCCTGCTTCATCCAGAACAATATAGAGCTTTGATAAAGATGGAGCTAAGGTCTTAAGACCGATGAATTTAATTTCATAATATACGAAGACAATATAAGCATCCTCTTCATATGACTTCTTTACATAGCATTTTATATTCTGATACTCATCAATTCCCTCAATAAGCTTAAGTAATTGTTTTTTTGAGTATACATTCTCTGGTTCGGATGAGATACTCTTCAAGGTATCGATATCACAGCTGGCCTTAGCCTCATAATAGGTATTTACCAGCTCATCAATCTCTGAGGGATATCCCTTCTCCTCCAGTGGATAAACCGGCAAAGGGGTTGGAATCGGGGTTGATGTGGGGCTTGGCGTTACACTGGGTGTCGGATCAGCAGCCATCAGGCTAATCGAATCATTGACCACCTTATTCTCCTCCGGTCCCTTGCTCTTCTTCAGATTCGTAGCAAGAGCCGAAGCATCCTTATCAGGAGGCGTTATTCCAACCGGAATATAGACTAGAATAGCTAACCCGATCGCCATCGTAATCACGTATATAAAGCATTTCATCTTTGTATTCTTGATTTTCATCGTTATCCCCGTTCTTTAAGCACTTCATAGGTAGTTATTAAGACCTATTTTAACAAATATTCTCAGGGAAATCAATAACAATAAAAACAACATTGTAACACTTGTAATATTTATGTAATGTTTGGCGTAATTTCACCATAATATGACTGATGTATAGATAGTAATTTTATGAGACTCACTTTTATAGTTACTAATATTAATTTTATTCAATCATAAGCTTACACACGACAGGATATTCCGATTTTATTCCTTCTGTCTTTATGACCAAAGCTTCTTCATCCCGATACCAGCTTATTTCTGACTGATAACCAAGTATTGATACCTCTCTTATTATCCCATGAAAATGGGGTAATTTTGAAGCATCCCTCTCTCCTAGGGACTTAATCCGGATGATGCCGTCCTCCGGGAAATTTAAGACAGTAGCATAGAGATAGCCTCCCTTTGTAGTAAAACGAATATCTTCACTTGTGAATTCCTTAGCTGAGCCGTCCGCAAATTGTCCTTCCACAATCTTTGTCGGTCCTTCGGAAGATTTTCTCCATACTTTGGCTTCATAAATTGCCTCACCGTTCACCTTCAGCCAGGAGCCGATCTCCAGCAAAATTCTTTTATCCTCCTCGGGAATCGTTCCATCACTCTTTGGTCCAATATTCAGTAATAAGGTACCATTTTTACTAACGATATCCACAAGATCACAGATAATTTCTTTTGGAGTCTTATATATATTCTGCTCTGTGTAACACCAGGAATTGCGCGCTACTGCAGTATCCGTCTGCCAGTAATAAGGCTTAGCATCCGCAAATTGACCACGTTCGATATCAACCACTGCGCAGCCAAACAAAAAGGCATCATGTTTGTAATTAATGACCACCTCCTCGCCCCATTCCTTCGCACGATTATAATAGTAAGCAGCGAATTTCTTCAGATAAGGCTTGACCGCAATGTGCTGAATCCACCAGTCAAAATATATGATCTTTGGTCTATATCGATCTACGATTTCACAACAGCGAACAAGCCAATCCTCTAGGAATTCCTCCGTAGGATTCGGTGTGCTCTGCAGATCGTGTAATTCCGGTTCAGGCATGGCTGGCCAATAGAAATCTCCCCGTGTCATCGGTTCCTTTATATCACTTTCGAATTCTTTACCATGACCCATAAAGAACCAATGCTCTACTCTATGCGAGGAGGTTCCGAAGCTTAAACCAAGTTCACTGACCGCTTCCTTTAATTCTCCTAATACATCTCTCCTCGGTCCCATCTCATAAGCATTCCAGTGAGAGATATCACTCCGGTACATCTGAAAGCCGTCATGATGCTCTCCAACCGGAATGACATATTTTGCTCCAGCTTCCTTGAATAGCTCCGCCCATTCCTTGGGATTAAAGTGTTCCGCTTTGAACCTGGGGATAAATTCCTTATAGCCAAAGTCCTTATGCTTGCCGTAGGTCTTCACATGATGTTCGAACTCCTCTGTCCCCTGTATATACATATTTCTGGAATACCATTCATTTTTGAAGGCAGGTACCGAGAAGACCCCCCAATGAATAAAGATACCGAATTTCAACTTGCGATACCAAGCCGGAATCTCATATCCAGACAGGGAAGCCCAATTGTCCTTATATTCTCCCTGCTCTATTACTTCATCAATTAATCTAAGATATTCTTTCATAATCATTCTCACCTTTCAGGTCAAGTATCGTTAGGATAGCAATAAATTACATATTTGTATCAGTTTACCTTTATTGACATTTTACTACATCGCTAATGAATAAACTACCCTAGATTTATAATTTAGACTACTTATTAATAATTTGATATTTATATTACCTTTACAAAGAGCACACCTCGAACTTTCTACAATTTTGAATCAGATTATGATATCGAGGAGCTTAGTAATTGCCTTTCGGGTTACCTGCTTATAGAAGAAGTCGTAACGGAAGTAGAGGTATCCATCAACCAAACCGGTATCTCTTCCATATTCGATCATATCCTTTAGGATATTGGGATCCTTCCAAGCATTTTCAAGAGTAGATCCGGCGCGGTAGGCTGCTATTCCTACATATATCTTCACATCCTTATTGGTTCGCAGTGCCAACCACCGGTCTAGAGTCTTATCATAGGGAAATTCCTTATTATCGAAGGACCAATATAATTGGGGGCTGATATAATCAATATAGCCGGGCTTACTAAGCCAGGTCTTGATATCTGTATAGTACCGGTCATTGAGTAACAGATAATCCAGAAAACCTCCCGGGCTGATACCAAAATCAACCTCCTCATTGATATCCTTAATATCGGAATATATATTCTTGACCAACCGGTTAACATTATTTCTTCGCCAATCAGCAATGTCTTTTACTTTCACTCCATTCTCCTTGCACCACTTACTATACTCCTCATATTCCTTATAATCGAAGTTCTTCTTGTAATTGGTACCAAGGGTCGGATAGAAATAATCATCAAAATGAATTCCATCCACCTCATAATTCTCAACTATCTCCTGAATACCATAGCGAATGTATGTTTGAACCCAGTTGTCAGAAGGATTAAAATACAGTGAGCCTCCGAAGGATAACACCCTGCGATCATCTTTCTTTGATGTATTCGTACGCCACTTTCTCGCTATATTATCCTTGGATAATTTATTGATATCTGTCGTATCACTGGTAATGCGATAAGGGTTAATCCATGCATGAAACTGCAGCCCTCGTTCATGTGCTGCTGATACCATGTACTCAAGTGGATCGAAGCCTGGATTTTTACCTTGTGTTCCCGAGATATATTTCGACCAGGGAAAGTATTTAGACGGGTACATTGCATCACCAAAGGGACGAACATGTACAACAACTGCATTCATATTTATCGCTGCCACGTTGTCAAACATCTCATCTACCACCTGATGAAAGCGCTCTTCGGTAAATCCGTTAACTCCGGTCTTCGGGTCCTTCAAGCGATCCAGGAATTCCAGATAAGAAATCCAGACCCCTTGGAATTCTCCGTCGTCTTTTATCGCCTGTGCATTCACCCTTACGGTCGGTGTTAGTAGCAACAGAACGATGGTTAGAAAGAAACAAGTATATTTTATCAAAATGGGTCTATTTTTTATTTCTATCATGTCAATAAGCTCCTTCGTCTTAGTAGAAAAGCCTATCAAAGCCACATTGATAATGGGCTATGACAGGCTTTATTATTTCGCCAAATGTACTTCTATTCCCTGTTCTTATCTTCCGGTAGGATATTTACGGAAGACCTCTAATAATGTCTCGTAAATTGTCCTAGCAGCATTATCCTGGAAGGTGGGATCCGATAGTTTATTAAAATCGCTTTCGGTTGACATAAAGCCAAGCTCAATTAACACTGCCGGAACTGTATTCTTATGAACTACCGTATAACGTTCTGATCTTGAGCCGCGATTCTTCGTACCAAGATTATCTGAGATTCTGTCAACAAATAAATCTGCCAAGGCTTTGCTCGTAAGACCGGCCTTATTTGGACTGTTATTATTAGTAGAATAATAAACCTCGGTGCCATATACGGTTCTATTAAGATTTGCATTCATATGTAAGCTGACGAACAGATCCGCTCCGTATTTACTTGCAAAAGCAGCACGGTCACTGAGGGACATGTCCACATCTTTAATTCTCGTGTAGTATACCTTAAGCTTCGATGTATCCTGATTAAAGTATTTCTTACCAAGAGTATATAATATCTTAAAGTTCAGATCCTTTTCCTTTGTTCCATAATATTGAGCGCCATTTGCACCGCCGCCGTGTCCCGGATCCAATATTACGATATTCGAGTAAATCTCCTTCGGATCACCAACGTTAATATAGATGTATTTGTCATCCATCGTATATTCATAGCCCTGCAGCTTAGACGTACTAACCCGGATCTCAGTCTCATTATTGCTATTCAGATTCACACTGATATTTTTCACTCTATTAGAAGTGTTTATAATGTTGGAGCTGTTGATTGATCCGGTATAATCGCCCATTAAACGAAGAACAAAGCTGTTCTCAAAATAATAATCCTCATCCGTAATCATAGATGCGTTTAATCCATCCGGCTTAGGAATGATGATCTCACACTCGTTTGGATCAACCTGATCAGAGATTCCCGGTTGCGTCGGAGTACCTGCCGGTGACTGTTGAACAGACCCTGGTGTCAGGAATAGAATGGAATACTTATTCTCCGTTTCCGATATGTAATATTCATAGCCCTCATTCACACCAATCACGATCTGAGTTGAATCCGGAGTACCAACCGAATAAAATAAGTTGATATATTTGGAGCCAACCAAATTCGTATAGATATCACCAATGCCGTTCGTGGTATAAGGTAAGTCAATATTAAGATAACCTGTCGATTGATTTATTGTGACTTTCAGTGGCTTGATACCAGTTAAGGTAACATAGTCTCCTGCATTATTCGTTCCGATAACCGCTGAGGTCAACGTGTTATGATATACTGTAATATAGAGTGTCTGCTTGTCCTGTGACAATGATAAATCATATGTATATTCGGAAGAAATCAAATCCAACAACAAGGTTGTCTGCCCCGAAGGATTATTATAGGTACCGATGGTGTTCACATAATTACTGAAAATACCATACATCGGATATGTTATATCGGATGTGGATAGATTTGCAATCTGTATCTGAATCTGTTTCTCTGCCTTCTGGGAGGTTATCTTACCCATACTACCGTTGGCAGTAATCTTAAAGGTCTCAGCGTTCTGCTTTATAATACTGTTATCTCTTGTTACCGAAACAAGAACTGCCGGATTAGCTTCCACAGCCTCCCCACTGATCTCATGAAATTCGGTACTGATAGAATAAATCGAAGTATCTGCAGCCCATTGATTTAAGATGGTTCCTGTCTCAATAATAACACCGCTGTCACCAAGCTCTGGTGAATTATCCGAACCGCCGGCGTTACTCGGTGTATTAGGCTGCTTTGTGGTGATCACCGAGGTTTTGGTTGCATTGTCCCATTTGTAATTAAAGCCCAAACTGGATGCGGTAAAGCTACCTGGTACCATGACGTAAGAGGTATCAGAACTGTAATTCTTGATAATCATCGGTGCGGTGTCCATCTTCGTAGCTATCCCATTTAGATATGCGGTTTTATCACCGACTGTCATCACTAATACGTTATTTCCTTTGGTTAATGTTAGCTTCTTTTTTGCATTATCATATTGATAAGTTGCTCCGATTGCAGGATTAGTGAATACCCACTTAGCTCGAAGCATCGCCGTATTATTGGTAATTATACTGGGCATGTTGCCAAGATTAATATTCTTACCATTGACCGTAACCTTTCCAATAGCGCCGGTATATTCAAACTTCTTTGCACCATCATAGGAAAGCGTTAAGGTTGTCTTCTCAATTGCAACTGTACTCTTACTGCTGATCCAGGTATATTTCAATCCCAAGGTCTCCGATATGAATCTGGAAGGAACCAATACCTTAACCAAGCCATCCTTCATAAATTTTATTTTCATCGGAGCAACAGGTAGATTAACAGTCTTTCCATTGAGTTTGGCCTTCTTACTACCAATCGTCATCTGAAGTGTCTTACCGTATTTGGAAATAGAAATAGTCCCTTTTGATTTATCATAATTACTTTCTGCAGCAATCTCTGACTTCTCAAACACATCGTTGTAAGGTACCATGGCAATTCCACTCACTAGGATTCCCGGAGTTTGTTGCTTTGTGACGGTCTTCCCATTGATAGTAACCTTAATCTGCTTATCTGTATAAGTGCTTTCCTTCTTTGTTGTGTAATTGTATATTCGCAGTCCAGATGCCGCCAAAGCAGAGTCTTGAAAAAGACCCAGTGTCAGGAAGGCTACGACCAATAAAAATCCTAGCTTCAATCCTAGCTGACGGCTGCGTACCGTATTATCCTTTGTAATGTTAAGTATCGTTTGTAATTCATGTTGCATGCTGTGTACTTTCAACCTCCTGTCATAATCCACTCAATTGTTCGTATTCATTATCAGTCTTATCTTCCCGGTTCTGATTTTATCTTCTGTACAACTAAATATTACGATAATATTAAAACATGTTAAAACTGTGTCAACTTCCAGTTTTATCACATTTTTATTGTTTTTTGTACCTGATTTACCAAAAAACTTCTTATTAGCCTTATATATCACATCATATAAATGCCTATTTTGTATAATTCTACCTATGTAGTGGCTATTTTCTACGTAAATCGGGATTCATCTACACCAGTCGTCTGACTTGTATACTTCCATACTGTTTTGTTACATCTTTATTAATTATCGTTCCACTGTTATAGAATTATCTATTTACGGTTTCTTACAGTTTTATCGATGTAGTAATCTACTTACCTAAAGGTTATTACAATAAAATAATCATATATCGGTAACTATCGATTTTTAACACAAAGAAGCTTGAGAAGGTTTTCATCCTTGAATTTATGTGATATAATGTCAAAGATTAGAACATTGTGCCTGGGTCTCCAAAGCACAAAAATAAACACCTTCATGGAGGAAAGATATGAAGCTGCAACAATTGCTTAGCTATACAAGAAAAGCTCTGGACGATTATAAGATGATTGAGGACGGAGACAAAATCGCAATCGGTGTGTCCGGTGGTAAGGACAGCCTGACGCTCCTCTATGCGCTTTCAGGAATCCGTCGATTTTATCCTAAAAAGTTCGATATTGAGGCCATAACAGTTCATATGGGCTTTAAAGAATTAGATTTTTCAGCTGTTGCCAACTTGTGTAAAGAGCTGGACATTAATTATACCATTGTAGAATCCGAGATAGCGGATATCGTTTTCGAGCATCGCAAGGAAAGTAATCCCTGCTCTCTCTGTGCAAAGATGAGAAAAGGAGCCTTCAACACCAAAGCAAAGGAGCTAGGATGCAATAAAGAGGCTTATGCTCACCATTATGATGATGTGATTGAAACAATGATGATGTCATTGATCTATGAAGGCCGAATTCACTGCTTCTCTCCCGTCACTTATCTGGATCGCTCTGACATCACCCTAATACGACCCTTGATCTATGTGGAAGAACAGGATATAAAGGGCTTTCGTAATGCCTTCCAGCTTCCTGTGGTAAAGAACCCTTGCCCGGTGGACGGTTACACCAAACGGGAATATGTAAAGCAGTTAATTAAGTCCTTGGGTGCAGAAAGTCCCGGTCTTAGAGAACGTTTATTTCATGCGATACAGACTAGCAGTATACAGGGCTGGGCAAAACCTGGAGAGATCATTGAATAATTCGAAAGACATATGAAAGAGCATAATTTCAAGTCGTTCGTAGAGAAACACTAATAATCGTATTTCATTGTGAAATATACGAAATATCAGGAGGTTCATAATGGCAGAACGAAATTATCATGACCAAGTGAATATAGACAATACCGTAAAGCTTCGTATCCTGGAGGAAAAGCTGCCACACTTCTGTAGATACTTCTTCCGCGGTATCGAGCCAACCACCTCCTCACGTACCAGAATCGCTTATGCCTATGACCTGGGGGTCTTCTTTGAATGGCTTAAGAACAACAATCCCTCTCTAAGAAATACTCCGATTACTGAATTTCGTGTGGAGCTCTTGGATCAGATAAAGGCAATTGACCTGGAAGAATATCTGGATTATCTCACCTACTATAAATCTTCCGATGATAAAGAGCACATCAATGCTGAGAAGGGCAAGAAGCGTAAGCTAGTCACGTTACGTAGCTTCTATAAATATTACTTTAAGAAGGAAATGATCAAGACGAACCCTGCGTCCTTGATCAGTGTACCCAAACTGCATGATAAGGAGATCATCCGTCTTGAGATCGATGAAGTAGCAAAGCTGTTGGATGAGGTGGAAACCGCCAATAATATGACCAAATCCCAACAGAAATATCATGAGAAAACGAAGCTTCGTGATTTGGCTATGATGACTCTCCTGCTTGGGACAGGCATTCGTGTTTCCGAATGCGTCGGTCTGGATATCAATGACGTAGACTTCGAGAATAACGGGATTAAAATCCGTAGAAAGGGCGGCTATGAGGTTATTGTATATTTTGGTGAAGAGGTTCGAGAGGCTCTCCTGGCTTATCTGGAGGAACGTAAGCAGATTGTTCCTTGCGAGGGTCATTCCAATGCTCTCTTTCTCTCCCTCCAGCAAAAGCGGATTAATGTGCGCTCCGTCGAAAACCTCGTGAAGAAATACGCCTCCACCGTCACCAAGCTTAAGAAGATCACCCCCCATAAGCTCCGTAGCACCTACGGTACCAGCCTATACCGCGAGACCGGCGATATCTATCTGGTTGCCGATGTACTGGGTCATAAGGACGTTAATACCACGAAAAAGCACTACGCAGCGATTGAAGACAGCCGCCGCCGTAGTGCCGCTAATGTGGTTAAGCTTAGGGAGAAATAATCGAAAGTATAACTGAAAAAAATTTTTTCAAAAATTTGAAATTTTTATAAAAAATCCTCAAAAAATGAACTTTATTCTCATGAAAACTAAAAAATCTAATTTCTTATTATTTATTAAAAAATGAACTTTATTTTAAATGCACCCACTTTAATGTGAGTGCATTTTTATTAAAAGAAGTATTTCTTTTTCCTACGTAGACCCTTGCAATAAGGACATGACTTCATATGCCTAAATTGATAATATATCTTTTTCTTGGGACTCATAAGATATTTTGTTTTACAGTGTTTGCAGTTCCACCAAACATCTTTCGAATATGTATCAAGGATTTCATCTGGATTACAGAGAAGGTAATTATTTATGAAATCCCACTCTTCCATAAGATCATCATGATTAACCATAAACGAATTGAATCCCGGTAAAGCTTTTCTATTGTTACAATACGGACAGCTGTCATCTCCAACCTCACGGTCACAAATACGTGTTGGATAATCGTTATGGCATGTAGGACAATTCCATAGTGCTGCATATGTATTAATCTTAAGGAACTCAGAAGGTTTACGTACATTGCTTGATGACCATTCCTTAGCCAGAAGTTCATGAGTATCTACTAATGAATTAAAGCCCAATAAAGCTCTCCTATTGTTACAATACGGACAATCTCCGACTTCACGGTTACAAATACGCTCAGAATATTCGTTATGACATGTAGGACAATTCCATAGTGCGGTATAGGTGCTCTTTTTCAGAAATTCGGATGGCTTTCTGATGTTATTAATAGACCATTCTTTAAGCAATAATTCATGAGTTTCAACTAATGAATTGACTCCTTCTAAAGCTTTTTTATTTTTGCAATAAGGACAACTGTCGTCACCCACTTCACGTTCATTAATATAAGCACCATATCGTCCATGACAATCAGGACATATCCAATAAGCCCATGTTTTGCTGTCTTTATTAATACGTGTAACATCATATTCATTATCTGTAGCATATTCTATTGAAAGTTCTTCATCTGTATCTAAAAGGCTATTAACTCCTAATTTGGTGTATCTGTTATTACAAAACGGGCAGCTCATATCGCAAACGTTGAAACTCATGTCCTACTGAGCAAGTCCACCATATATCGGGATCTGATGAATTGATAATAATATCCTGCGGTGTGGAATTGTTTTTCTTATTATTGAACTCCTTTGCTAAGTCAGGATATTGTGAAGCAAGGTCGTTTTCTCCAACCTCTAATAAAAGGTTGTCACAGACCGGACAGGCGAACCAATGACAGCGAAGCGGATACTTCATTACGAGGCATCCGCTTTGTCATTCGTCAACGGCGCAATTATCGAAAATACTTATTTTGTAATCCACTCAATGGGGTCGCCTGGCTCTATTGTTCCGGGACCCACTCCCGTTCCTACTACTGTTCCTCCAGGACCATATATTAGTCCTTCTCCTGTTTCCGGAT
>JAEZKA010000083.1 GCA_023436225.1 Bacillota bacterium | reverse complement strand
GAAAAAAAGCATTCCTCTGTCCTTGTTGCATGAGTGAAAAGTTAAACAGATATGCCTATCACCCAACATAATACCTTTCAACTTAATATTTCAATTATTCCCGATAAGCTATTTATGGGGAAAGGGGGAACTATGCTCATTTTATCTTGTTATACTCTTATTTCAAAGAAAACTTTCATCTTTTTAGTTTTTCTTTATCTAAATCATTCACTTTAGGGACAAAGTTTCATATTGAATCCCCATAGGTTACTGGCGACCGCAGTTTCGCGCTATGTAATAATCCAAAGTAATGCACCAGTTACTGGCATAATCAAAGCAGATATCTAACCGCTAGGTATCTGCTTTTTTGGTGCATTACTTCAGATAACTATCTATTCATAATGGGAAGTTGCATTAACTTCTCAGTTTGCTCATATATACTCATATAAATTGGAATTATCCTAAAGATTATTTCCCTTGAATTGTAACGTTTTTCTGAAATAGCATACCGAATGCCCAGATATAATCTACGCAAGAGCCGGCTAAGCTACTAATGAAAAGAACAAACCATAACGAATAATTCATAAGGAAAGATAGTAATACAACAGAAAACGTCGAGAGAATAAAACCATTTAATGCTATAAATAATCCTTGCATTCTGGTAACAACAATCGTTTCTTTGGGATCAATTCCTGGTGCAATTATTGACTTTCTAACACACGCTTGAAACCCCAAAAGCCTGTACGCTAAATAATGTCCAAATTCATGAACGATTAACAATAGAAATACAAGCAGTAATAAAACGGCAAATTTGGGTGTTAATAATTTTTCCATGTAAACCTCGCTTTCAAATTCCTGTTTATCAGTTCCATGTTACATAAAATCCCCAAGTTATAAACATTAGACGAAGTTCGGCTCTTCAATAATTGAAGATTTTGTGAATGTATATTAGTCCAAAATCTCAGGTTCTTTACTTCGCGGTCTATTTTTTATTATTATATACCTATCATTGTTCCTCTCATCATCACAATATTCGTAAATCCAGCCGTTCGATTTGAGTGCATCCAGTATTGTAGTAACCTCTCCGCTCTTCTCATAATTTCTACGCCCACTTCCCTTTGCAAATATCCCCTTTAAATCAGAAAGTTCCAACTCATCGAAGTGAGTTTTACAAATGTCCTCATTTAATACCGGTATTGCCATTGCTAAAAGCTTTATCTTCTGGTCGCGAGTTACCGCGTCTGCTTGAAGCAAAATAGACAGCAGGTTATCGTCGACCTTTAAATTATTGGTAATAATCTCCGTTACTCCTTTTATAGCCAATGTAACGATTGCCGTCTGCGCTTTCTCGCCATATTGCAAATAATGTGAGTAGAGATACTGTTTGTCCTCTGCCTTGAGATTATGAGTTGTAATATATGCGTTAACCACGTCAGTATACTGCTTCCCAACAATAGAAATCTGCTCATTAGTAAAAGCAAGCAACCCTATTTTTTTGTTATCATCAATATCCCATGTAATAATTTGCAGGGCTTCATCAAGTCTGAACATTTCGATTGTTTGTAACTCAAGATACTTCTCGAGATTCCGTTGAATAAAGGCATGGAGGTGATTTCCATATTTTTCACGAACAAACTCCAGACTATCTATATCCATTTGCAAAATGCCTTCGCTGATAAGAATTTGGATTTTATCATTAGAGACCTCATCAGCTTCAAAACTGTCAAAACAATAACCCAATTCGATTAATATTTTTCTGTATTTAGTATTGGAGATATCGTTACATAATGAGACTGCATCAAATAGCTCTTCAGCCGTTTCCTTATCAAAAGCATCAGCAGTGTGAGTAAAGTTAACTTCTGACGTTGAATTGTTTATATACTCGATAAGAGTAGTATCAATGCCGTATTTCAAGAAGTAGTTAATAAAATTGACTTCAGAAAACGCTACTATTCCTCGACTTATCATTAAAGTCCAAAGGTCTGGATCTATAACTTGAGTGATTTCACTAATAATAGTAGATAGTAATTCGATGTACCGTTTCTTTGCAGTATTCTCAACATTACTGTTATTTAATAGGCTAATGGCTACGAGTTCATCATCAGATATATACCCATTACAATGAGTGAGAATAATTTCCGTGTATGCCGCTATATTTTCAGAGATGTATACCGCCAATGGTGAGCACTCATTGCTCTGTACCAGTGTGTAATTCTTATGGACAATGTCAGAATCGTTTTCAATGCTGTATTTCTTTCTAAGCATCAATGCGATGTTCTCAAAGGTAAGGGTATATAAACTATTCCGATATACTTCATCAAATAGGGATTTCTCTGATTTGCCATAATCAATAGTAGTAAACAAGACGCCAATAAGTGAAAAACCGGACACCAGTCTATCTATGTCAGGTTGTTCAACAGATAAGTAATCCGGGCTATTGGAGACATATTCAGTCAAACAATTGTCGATATTGACCTCAGTTATTACCCTCTCATCAGAGAAATAAAATGTATCTATAGAAAACTGTCTTATCTGAGAGGACGGTATGGTTTTACCCTGCAATGCAAAGGAAAAGAAACCTGACCATTGTTCATTTATTCTTATGATGAATTGCTTGTGAGCCTTACCTGTATCGTAGAATTTGGAAACAAAACCAAAGTTTTTCGTCTGCCTAATCTGTGATATGAGCGTTTTTAGATATGTAGCATATTTCACATTGCTGTCGTTAAGAAGTAGGAATTCCATAACATCGAAATTCAAGGCCTCCTCTTGTTCGAACTCCACATCTCTAAGAACTGGCGATTCAATGACCTTTTTAGGTTCCTTAAGTGCGTAGGTATACTCAGCTCCTCGTTTGTCAGTAATCCGCCGCAAAAATTTCTTATCATTTGCACTTATGCTATCCTCGTAGAAATAGGTCATATAATCGGCATATGTTTCATCAATGCATCCACTACGAATTAGGAATTTTAGAAGATCAAAATAATCGCTACCTTTAATCTCTTTAAATTCATTAACCTTTCCTATTTCATTAGTATGACTGACGGCAAAAATGACGTCTATGTTATCTCTTGTAATTAAATCTTTCAGAGATTTTGCCTTAGTTAGATCAATATCATGTTCAATTTCTGCTAGTTCAGATTCGAGATTTTGTAAAATACCATCAGAATTATCTTGAACAGCCTGTTTCCTTTTAGTAAGCTCGGCATCATATTGTTTTTTCATCCTCTGTGACTCTTCTGTTAGAACGCTGCTATTATAAGGATTTCTAGGCAATCGATTATTCATTGCTGTATATGCATCGTCTAATTCTTGTTTAGACTTCATAGTTTCTTTTTTTGCCCATTCAATTCTGACGAGCATATCTTGTCTACGTGCTTTTGCTGATTTTAAAGCTTCCTCAATTAATTGTTGCTTTTGTTCAAACAATGCTAAAACAAAACCTTTGGCTAGTTGCAGATCACAAAAGTCACGCGGAAAAAGGTTTTTATATGCAATCATTGCCATCATTTTATTCCAGTCCAAATCCGTTGTGTTAAGGCGATAAATATATACCACAAACTCATTATAAATGTTCTTAAGTATTCGCATATCGTCAACGTACAACGACAGACTCTGTAAAAAACTATGGTCAAACTTATCAAGCAGATTTCCCTCTTTCAAGTGTTTCAGGAACTGATCGTAAGAATTGGAACTATCTACTACTGGTACTATTGGGATAATATAATCAAAAAATTTTGTCCTATCTTTTGAAACAAAAACATCATCTTTGAGTAAGTAAAAAAATCTTAGTGGCTTATATGTATTTTTTGATTTTTTATTCCTTTGTGATTGCATTCTAGTATTAGACCTCTTTACAAGCGGATTTACTTTATTTATAACCCATTTTAATGGTTTTATTTCCAGAATACATTTCATCTTTCGAACAATATTATTTATAAAATGAATGCACTTGCGTATGAATTTATTCTCTGCTTGCTCGTACCGTTTTACATTTATCAAGGTGTTAACTTCCCTCAAACGTTCAAAAATGCGATTTACGTTATATCTATCCATGTCTTCAAAAACAATCACATCTGCTTTTGAACGATCAAAAAGATATAAAACCTCGTTAAGATATTTATCAAAATATGAGTCATCACACTTTTCAAATATTTCAATTTCTAATTTATCTGTACCGAGTCGCTTTACAATTCCCTTGTTCATTTGCATTTTAATTAAGTTATAGACAAGTATAGTAATAGTAAGTATACAGAATACACCGCTTATAAGTCTAAAATCATTTCTGGTAGTCTTCATAAGTAATTCTTTAATCTGACCCGAAGAAAAACCGTTCACATAATCGCTCCAAGCATCGAAGAAGAATACATAAATTAATGCCAAAGAGAGAATTACAAAAAGCAGACTGACTGAGGCTAATTTAAGGTTAGATACCCTCCGCTTCACTCGAAAATTCGTTTGAGGAATTCTTTTTTGGTGTATCTGATGAATAAGTTGATTTAATATTTTCCCTTCTAATACAGACTCTTTGACAATGGATGTACCATTTTTACTGTTGCTCATATCATCTTTATTCCATGTTTTTTTTGAATCTTTTGTGCTAGTATCATTGTTATTTATATCGCATTCGATATCTATAGTTTCAAAATGTGCAAGAGAGATATGTACAAATTTCTTATCTTGATGCTTTTTTTTATATGATTCAAGAATACTGCTTTTTCCTGCGCTATATGCTCCGGAAATAGCGACATTTTTTAAATCGTTATTATTAAAAACAAAGTCTATC
Source organism: Bacillota bacterium (assembly GCA_023436225.1). Taxonomy (GTDB): domain Bacteria; phylum Bacillota; class Clostridia; order Lachnospirales; family Lachnospiraceae; genus Mobilitalea. The sequence continues at coordinate 33,198 of JAEZKA010000083.1, read as the reverse complement.
GCATCTTCATATATCTCTATATTAGCTGTATTTATAGGTGTTAGTTTTTGAAAATTATACTTATCTCTATTCACAAATTTATCCCCCGCCCATTCACATAACGAATGACATTCTTAATGTAATAATCCATTTCCATTATTCGTTTTACCAATTAAAATCTCACAAACATCAACTTCCCATTATTTGCTATAATGAGTAGCCTTTTCCTTTTCTGTTCAGAATTTATTTTATATGACAATTCTCTTACCATCCATATTTTACCACAAAAATCAACAGAATAAAATATTTTCTCTAATGATAACTAATTTAAAATTAAAAAAGCATCCAATCTTATTACCATGCGCAGCGCACTGTATTAACTTTTATGCTTTTTGGTTTTCTCATTACAAGCTCAGCTACATTTTTGTTTTCGATTTAGTCTTAGCCCCAATACATAATTTTTCCTTGACATTTCATAATTCATTTGACATTCTTCTCTTTCATCAAGTTATTTCTCGCTCAAGCAAAAAAAATCCCCCTCATATCATTTGCACAAATTGCAACTAATAGGAAGGGGAAGTTATACATTTTAGCACTTATATCATTATTCATTGTATGATATCATTATTTATTAGTTAATATCATTATTTATTGAATTTCAACATTTTTTCGAGTTAATAAAACAACCGTCTCCACATGGGTAGAGTGGCTGAACTGATCTACTGCTCTTACTTTCTTAAGGTCATAATCCTTCTCACATAAATACTTTAGGTCTCTTGCCAGCGTTGCCGGGTCACAGGAGACATAGACCACTCTATTCGGAGCCATTGCAAGTATGGTGTCCAGTAGGCTCTGGTCACAGCCCTTTCGCGGAGGATCAACCACGATAACGTCGGCATAGATTTTTTCTTCTTTATATTTCGCTGGAAGCACCTCTTCGGCTGCCCCAACAAAGAATTCTGTATTGGTGATATTGTTGATAAGGGCATTCTTCTTCGCATCATCGATAGCCTGAGGAACAATCTCAACACCATATACCTTCCTTGCCTTCTGCGCTAAGAATAGCGATATGGTTCCGATTCCGCAGTAGATATCCCATACCGTCTCTTCTCCATGTAAATCAGCATATTCCAAGGCCATATCATACAGCTTCTTCGTCTGAACGGGATTCACCTGATAGAAGGACAGCGGACTGATCTGATATTTAATATCCCCGATGTAATCGGTGATAAATGGTTCACCCCAAAGAGGAATAATCCTTTCACCCAGAATAACATTGGTCTTCTCCTTGTTTACATTGAGACAGATGCTCTTCATTCCGTCGATCCTCTTGAGGCTGTCCACTAGCTCCTCGCTATGAGGCAGTTCGCGGCCGTTGATTACAAGGCACACCATAATCTCTCCGGTCCTGTAACCTACCCTGGTCAGTATATGACGGATTAAGCCTTTGTGAAGCTCTTCCTCATAAGGCTCCAGCTGATACTTCTCGATAAAGGAACGTACGATAGCAATAATATCTTCATTCACCTTCGCTCCGATGAAGCAATGAGAGGTATCAATGATCGCGTGGGTTCTTCCGGCATAGAAACCGATGGCTATACTACCATCCTTATTTCTTCCGACCGGGTACTGGGATTTGTTACGATAGTAATACGGTTCCTCCATGCCACAGATCGGCTCCATCGGTAGCTCGGTAAAGCCGCCGATTCTAGTGAGGCAATTGCGAACCTTATTCTCCTTATACTCCAGCTGCTTTGCATAATCCACATGCATCAGCTGACATCCGCCACAGCGCGCTGCAACCGGGCACCTTGGCTCCACACGGTAAGCAGAAGGCTCCAGAAGCTTCACCAGTCTTGCGTAACCATAGGTCTTACCGGTCTTCGTCACCTGGACCAGTGCCACATCTCCCATGACCGTATCCTTGACAAACAGAGTATAGCCCTCGTACCTGCCGATGCCTTCGCCCTCGGATCCAATATCTTCAATCCTTATTTCCACCTGATCATTCTTCTTCAATGTCGCCATAATTACCACCATTCTATCTTTGAATAAGGATTGTCAAACAAGCGGTAATCGCTATTCCTGACAATCCTCACCTTAAGTTCTTTCTATACTTCTTAGATCAAAGTGTCCTGTGCACTAATTCACTAATATAATTCTTTATATTCCTGATCCTTATTCCTTACTCTTTGTGCTGCGCATGATATTAGACTCGAAGAGTCTTTGATATCCCAGCCATTCTGATTTAGGATCTCCTGACAGTAACATCTCTGTTATCGTCTGCATCTTTGCATCCGTATTATCTGCAAAATGCAATGCCATCGCTTCCGCCGTCGCAGGCTTCTTCGGTGAACCATATTCTAATTCTCCGTGATGGGCCAATATACAATGAAGTAACTCATTTGCAAGCTTTGCGGGAAACTTAGGCATCTTCTTAATGCTGTTACTAACGATATTGGCTCCGATAAAGATATGACCAAGCAGCTGTCCGTCATCCGTATAGTCATTCTCCGGGAACGAGGAGAGCTCCTCCATCTTACCGATATCATGGAATAAGGCTGCTGTAATCAACAAATCCTTGTTGAGTATGGGGTAACTAGTGGTATAGTAATCACAAAGCTTTACCACACTTAAGGTATGCTCTAATAATCCACCTACAAAGCTGTGATGAACACTCTTTGCTGCGGAATGACTCTTGAAATTCTTAACAAATGTAGCATTGTTGATAAAGAATTCCTCTGCCAACGCTTTCAGGTTCCCATCCTTAATTCCAAGAACATAATCCTTGATCTCACGATACATTGTCTCTACATTTTTGGTTGTAACGGGAAAATAATCCTCGGGATAATACTCTCCCTCTCTACCTTTATATATTCTACTGACATTGAGCTGAAGTGCATCCTGGAAACTAGTTACTCGTGCATCAATATGTACGAAATCCATCGTTTCATACTGCTCTATCTCATTGTTAAAGTCCCAGATCTTTGCATCAATGGTTCCTGTCTTATCCTGTAAAATCAGAGAAACATAGCTTTTCCCGCTCTTCCCGGTCAAAGTCTGCTTGGACTTACACAAATATATCTCATTTTTAATTAAATCGTTTTCTCTTAAATCCTGAATAAATTTCATACTACTTTACCTTTCTAATGTTTAACCTGACTTAATATATCTGCCCTTATATTAAGTTTGTGTCGAGTGTGCCTCTCACACTCTGGTGACACAGGCACAAAGCTCTCGATGTGAATTATGCATTATAATTCATACTTTTAATTATACCCTACCCGTAAGGATATATAAAGCATTAATTCTAAAATGTCTGCTTCACGGTGAGGAAGGCTTTTATATCTTTTAATCTATTATCATATCTTTTCTATGCCTACCCTTGAGCAGGCATTGTTAATGCTGTAGTAACTAATCCATCACAGTTTTGTAGTTTATTAATGGACATATGTTTATCAATTCTGGATTATATCATTAAAGTCTCTCTTTAATTTCTGCATTAATCTTGTTGCGCATTCTGCTAATGTATTGCTTATCCCTTGGATAGTCAGTGAATGTGATGTTGACTTGACTTTGTTCTTCTATGATACCCATTACAAAGTCCTTGGAAGTAAGTTTTTCTAGCAGCTTCATGGCTCTCAGGTCAAAAAACACCTCTCTAAATACCTTAAGGCGAATTGATTCTACTGGCCTCCCGTCTTCTCCAGGATACACAAGGAAGGCATCTCCGGACGGAAAAGCACATCCTGCATCCGTAACTGCATATGGATTAATCGGCTTAATTGAGTATTGGGTATACCAAAAATTAAAGCCCCAGTGCAAAAAGCCTATAATGTCATATTTATATAGCTGTACTGCAAGTATTCTATTTCGATGGCTGGGCATGGCCATGAAGCGGTTACTTACATCTAGGTATTGACCACAACAGTAATATACCCATAGGTCCTGGACCTTTTCATCTATAAAAGGTTGTATGTGATTAGAAGCAGGGACTGGGTTTTTAACGAGTCCACTTTTATAGAAGTCAAGGTCGGAAAGAGCATCCATAATCTTAAAGCCCTCTAAATGCTTATCAATGATTCCCTGTGCCGCTTTATAGCTATCCAGCTGTTTGATATTTGGCTCATCAGAGATATGAAACCAGCATTTTTCTGCAATGTTCCATTCCTTCAAAGTCTTTGTCAGCTCCGGCAAAAAGCAGTCTAAAAACGCTTTGTACTCTGCTCCTGTCGCCTGAGTATCCCAACCAAATACTTGCTTTTGCACACCATCCACAATTGCAACTATTTTAGGTGCATGTTGTGCACCCCACTGTGTAAAAAGATGTGACATCTCAAAATACTCAATTCCAAGTCTTTGACACATATCAATAAATCTTTTTAGTTTTGTAAAATCAAAACTATACTCACCATTCATAAGGCAGACGTCAACAAGCTGTACTGTAGGACGTTCTCCGCCCACCTTGGTATCTAGGGGTGGAGTAAATAACGGTGTGAGAAGCATGTTAACACCATGATCTACTGCTGCGCTTACATACTGCTCTATCAGTTTCCAGTGCTCCTCGCTTAGCATATCAACCCGATAATGTGTTCCAATACAATCATAGTGCATCCATTCTGTACATATGAGATCTTGTTTCGGAAGCTGCGCATTTAATACTTCAATAGTCTCCTCTATCGCACCAAGCTCATTACCGTCTTTTGATATGAGCTTGATCATTACCGTATAGATACCTGCAGGTGTGTCCTCTTGCGACTCCAAATCAATCCAGATACTACGCCACTGATTTGGCACCAATTTAATCTCATTATTATCTATTTCAAATAAAGGATCTGGAAAAAGTCCTGGTTTTGTTGTTAGGTAATCTTCATCGAAGCTAGCATATGCAGGTAATAGGGATGGTACATTTCCTACCTCTCTAATCCTCACTTTCCCCGGAAAACTCCCACTATTTTCTATAGCTGCAAATTCAAAGTGACATCCCTCACTACATTCATGACAATAAGCAATTTGATAGGAATGGGTTTCATTCCTAAATATTGCATCTATCTTACCGCTTATTGCATCAGGTTCATTGTTTAAAAATACTTTCTCCAGTGAAGATAACTTTTTCATTTTAATATTCATATCAATCATCATGCCTTTCTTTTTAGCAATTTATCTTAATCTTACCCTTTAATAGCACTTAATGCAATACTTTCAACGAATTGCTTGTGCATGAAGGCATAAAAGGAAATGGAGGAAAAAATGACATTATAGAAAAGGAATGCCGTAGCATTATATCTACCGGCATTCCTTGTAAGTATCTTAATTTTCCTTCACACTCAGAGTTAATGTAAAATCCATCTCACGCTGGGTCGAACCTGTCGTTCGTAAAATCTTAATCTGAACCTCATCCTCTGGAACATAGGTACTGATCAAGTTAAAGAAACTATTTGTATTAACAACCGAATTATCATCAATCTGAAGTATAATATCTCCACTCAGAATTCCTGCTTCAAAAGCCGGTGAATCCTCGATTACTTCATTGACATAGATACCGTTATCAACCTTATATTCCTGCTTTGCAGCCTCAGGCATGTCAAGTGTCTTCACTCCGACATAATTACGTGGGATCTTATTCACCATGTTCCCCAGTATTAGTCTGATCTTGCTAATCCCGATCGCGGTATTAAGACCTTCGTTCTGCTCGCCTTTCAGGGTTCTGGTAATTAAACCAATCACCTCACCCTTCATATTAACGATAATACCGTCACTGTTGGGATTATCCGAGATATCGGTATTGAATAAATCCAGCTTATTATCTGTAATATACGCATAGCTGTTTCTACCTGAGATCATTCCGACTTCCATTGAGCCGGTATGTCCATTCGGACTACCTAAAGCGAGAATCGGACTGCCGATCGATAATGTATATGACTCACCCAGCTTAGCAACCTGGAGGCTGCCTAAGTAAGTAACCGGTAAACTTTCTAAGGGGACTGCCAACATAGCCAGATTAAGTTCTTTCTCATAATCCTGAATTACGGCCTCCACAGTGAAGTTGTCCGAAAATTGTATCTTAATCGTATCCGCATCCTTAATTCGGTCATAGCTTACTAATATTAACAGATTAATGCCATCATTATGAAAGATCAGACCAGTGGTCTCATGGACCAGCTCAACATTCGTTCCGAACCATACATCCGTCTCATCATTGATACTCACGACCGTAACCAAAGACTTCTCGACCTCTAGAGACAACTTACGAAGTTCGTCATATATACTTCTGTAATCGTCAATGTCTGCATCAATCGGAGGACGCTCGATAATGACTGTATCCGGTTCCTGGTCCTCATTACTGCTTTTAATGACCTCATTATCCTTCAAAGCTCCAGTCTGCTTATCTTCGTTTTTCTCAGCCTCTGCTTCCACCACCGATTTATCCGGGTATTCCGTAGGAAATGCAGTAGGAACCTTAGTCTCCTTATCATTATGTAATAGCTCATAAAGCCTCGGTTCCGTAAAAACAAAGGTAACAGCCGCAACTATACCAAATATAATAGCCAAGCATATTGTCATAAGCAATGGCATAACTCTCTTCTTAAACTTTTTACGTTTCTTCTCTATGACCTGTTCTTTGATAAACTCAAAATCTTTCTTATCGTTATCAGACATCCTTATTCTCCTTCAAGAGACAAATTACAGTTAGGATTCTAGTAATACATATGTCCTATTTTAGCAGTGACTTATGAACATAATATGAATTATTTGTAAACAAAGCTTCTAAAATCATTACATCAAATGGGAAAAAAATCATAATATTAATATGATAGTATAAATAACTGGTAAAATCAAGAATTGACACATAAATTCACTTAATTTCTTGTTTTAAATATTTACAACATAAGGTAAAATAGATATAGTATCCTTAGATATCGATAAATAGACTGCAGCTTATGATGCAGCATAAAGAAAGGCTAGAAAGTATTATGAACGATAAAGCATTGAGAACATTGGAATACAACAAAATTGTTGATAAATTGTGCTCCCTCGCTGGAACCAGCTATGGTAAAGAGCTATGCGCCCATCTGCTTCCCGGATCCGACCTGATAACAATTAGAAAGCTTCAGCAACAGACCACGGACGCCTTATCCCGTTTGTTAAGAAGGGGTAGTGTGTCCTTTAGTGGAATACATGATATCCGTCCTTCCGTAATGCGTTTGAAAATCGGCTCCACTCTGAGTGCATCCGAGCTACTGCATATCAGCTCTGATCTGGACGCAACTCTACGATTGAAGGCTTACGGCGGGTATACCGGTAAGGACAGCGAGAATCTGACCGAAGACACCTTAACTGAATTTTTCGCTGGTCTGGAGCCTCTTACCCCTCTGAATAATGAGATTAAGCGTTGTATTATTTCAGAGGAAGAGATTGCAGATGATGCCAGTCCAGCCTTAAAAAGCGTACGCCGCGCTATCAAGAATGCCAATGATAAGATACACAGTGAATTAGGCTCCATCTTGAATTCCTCCAGAACCCTATTGCAGGAAAACATTATAACAATGCGTAACGGCAGATACTGTCTACCCGTTCGCTCTGAATTTAAGAACCAGTTTCAGGGAATGATTCACGATCAATCCTCCACCGGTTCCACCCTGTTCATCGAGCCTATCGCCATTGTTAGGCTGAACAATGAGCTGAAGGAACTGGCTGTCAAAGAACAAGAGGAGATAGAGAAGGTACTTGCTGAATTGAGTAATCAAGCGGGTGAGTACAGCGAGGGGCTAGAGTATAATTTCCACACCCTCTCCGAGCTTGACTTCATCTTCGCAAGAGCTTCCTTATCCAAACAGATGAAGGGCTCTCAGCCAAGCTTCAACAAGGAGGGAAGGCTAAACATAAAGAAGGGTCGTCATCCTCTGATTGACCCAAAGAAAGTGGTTCCGATTGATATCATGATGGGCAAGGACTTCACCATGCTGATTATCACCGGGCCCAATACTGGTGGTAAGACCGTTACTCTTAAGACTGTAGGCCTATTGACTCTAATGGGACAAGCCGGTTTGCATATCCCTGCATTTGACGGTTCCGAATTGGCTGTATTCGAGGAGGTATACGCTGACATCGGTGACGAGCAGAGCATTGAACAAAGTCTGTCAACCTTCTCCTCCCATATGACGAATATCGTAAAGATTTTAGAAAAAGCAGATATTAACTCCCTAGTACTATTCGATGAATTAGGTGCAGGTACTGATCCGACCGAGGGAGCGGCTCTGGCCATGTCAATCCTCTCTTCCCTTCACAGAAGAGACATACGGGCTATGGCAACCACGCATTACAGCGAATTAAAGATTTATGCTTTATCCACCGAGGGTGTGTCCAATGCCAGCTGTGAGTTTGATGTAGAGACTCTTCGCCCTACCTATCGTCTGTTAATTGGTATTCCAGGTAAGAGTAATGCCTTTGCTATCTCCTCCAAGCTGGGTCTGCCGGATTATATCATCGAGGACGCTAAGGAGAGAATCGGTCACCAGGAGAAGAGCTTCGAAGACCTGATCAGTGATTTGGAGGAAAACCGAGTCACCATCGAGAAGGAGCAGAATGAGATTGCAAAATATAAGCAAGAAATCGAACAATTAAAGAAAAGCCTGGCTAAGAAGACCGAATCCCTGGAGGCTAACCGCGAGCGCCTCTTAAAGGAAGCCAAGGAACAGGCTGCAATCGTACTTCAAGAGGCAAAGGAGTTCGCCGACCAGAGCATCCGTCGCTATAACAAATGGCTTCAGGAGGGCGGAGACATTAAGGAGATGGAGAACGAGCGTAATTCCTTAAGAGAGCGCCTAAGTGATAGCGAGAGCAAGCTTATGAAAGAAAAAAAGAAGAACGCTAAGACTCCTTCTGCGAAAAACATCAAAGTAGGGGACTCTGTCAATGTCATCAGTTTAAATCTTAAGGGTACCATAAGCACTCTTCCTAACGCCAAGGGGGATCTCTATGTGCAGATGGGAATCCTGCGTTCTCTTGTGAATATAAAGGATATCGAATTACTGGATGAAGAAGTAATTACAGCTCCTGGTTATAATAAGACCCAGAGCGGAAAGATTAAGATGTCTAAATCTGCAACCATTCATCCCGACATCAACTTAATCGGCAAGACAGTAGACGAAGCACTGTCCGATCTGGAAAAATATCTGGACGATGCTTATCTTGCGCATCTTCCTCAAGTGACCGTAATTCACGGCCGCGGAACCGGTGCTTTACGAAATGCCATCCATGCCCGTCTTAAGAAATTAAGCTATGTGAAATCCTTCCGATTAGGTGCTTTCGGAGAAGGTGACCAAGGTGTAACCATTGTTGAATTCAAGTAGGTGTCTTACTATAATATTACATTGTTTCCATTCACATTCAGCTTGATTAAGCCATCTCTATTAACACAATTGAAAGGAGTTTGCCATGATAGCCAAACAAAAAATACTAATCGTTGATGACGATGTCAACATAGCAGAGCTGATCTCCTTATATCTGACCAAGGAGTGTTTTGATACCCTGATTGTAAATGATGGGGAGGCTGCCATCAGCAAATTTGCCTCCTACCAGCCCAACCTAGTTCTACTTGACCTGATGCTTCCCGGTATCGATGGCTATGAAGTATGCCGTGAGATACGCAAGACCTCAAAGGTTCCAATTATCATGCTTTCTGCCAAGGGTGAAATCTTTGATAAGGTACTAGGCTTAGAGCTGGGTGCCGATGATTATGTGATAAAGCCATTTGATTCCAAGGAATTGGTAGCAAGGGTAAGGGCCGTCCTCAGACGGTTTCAGCCCAGCAAGGAAGAAGACAAGGAGGATTCTTCTATCCCTGTTCCCACCGGTGATTATGTGGCATATACTGATTTGATTATTAACCTTAGTAATTATTCGGTTCAATATCTTGGTGAGAACATCGAAATGCCGCCAAAGGAACTGGAGCTTTTGTACTTCTTAGCCTCCCATCCAAACCAAGTATTCACCAGGGAACAGCTTTTGGATCATATCTGGGGTTATGAATATTATGGTGACACTCGTACCGTAGACGTCCACATCAAACGACTACGCGAGAAGATTAAGGATCACAACGATTGGAGCCTTGGTACTGTATGGGGCATCGGTTATAAATTTGAAATAAAAAATGTAAAGAAATAAAGGAAAGGTAGGTACATGCCATGAAGAAGACCATATGGTCAAGACTAATCGTCTGTTTTCTCCTTGCCGGTATTATGGTTTTTCTGTTATTAAATACGTATGGCATGCAGCTATTGGAACGTCGTCTCAAGGATGATAAGAAGGATCAGCTGCTGAATGAGGCTAAACTAATAGCCTCGGAGTACATCTCTAATTTTTATGATGACAAGATGTCCCTTGACAATCTAACGATTCAGCTAAAATCCATTGATACTTTCTTGGGTATCCGTGTATGGATTGTAAGTAATGACGGTGTGATAATAGCGGATTCCTCCTATAGCAGAAATGCAAAGGGTAAGACCGTCTATGATATTAACCCATCCTTGCTTGATAATACCTTTACTGAAAATGTATATCAAGAGGATGTCTTCTTTCATCCCATGCTTAGCCTGACCTATCCGATTAATTATAACTTTCGATCTAGAGGCTATATCCTGCTTCACACCTCCGAACAGGAGATAATCGATGCTACGAATTATTACTTGGATGTCATCAATATCTGCTTCCTGGTGTTCCTTCCGATGCTCTTTCTGCTCTTTGTGTATATTTATTATATAACGGCGGTTCCACTCAAGAATCTGATGAAGGCAGCAAAGGAATACTCCTCAGGTAATTATAATTATGCATTAATCCTTAAGGGTCTGAGCGAATATCGTGACCTTGGTGCCGCCGTTTCCTACATGGCTGGTGAACTTAGTAAACTGGATGATTATCAGAAGAAATTCGTGGCAAATATCTCCCATGATTTCCGTTCTCCTCTTACCTCTATCAAGGGCTATGCCGCAGCCATTCTGGATGGCACTATTCCTCATGAGATGCAGGATAAATATCTGAATATCATCTTATTTGAGACAGAACGGCTCACAAAGCTGACCACTGGATTATTAGAATTAAATAGCTTTGAGAATAATGGAACCTTTCTTGACATAACAATCTTTGATATCAACAATATCATAAAAAAGACCGCAGAAGCCTTTGAGGGTGCCTGCCGTGAAAAGAAGATTACTTTGAATCTGGTCTTCTCTGCCAAACAGGAACTGGTTGAAGCAGATATGGGTAAAATCCAACAGGTACTCTATAACCTGATGGACAATGCCATCAAGTTCAGTCATGCCAACAGCAAAATTAAGGTAAGTACGGAAGAGAAGGGTGAGAAGGTATTCGTATCCGTAAAGGATTACGGTATCGGCATCCCGAAGGATTCCATCAAGAAGATCTGGGAGCGCTTCTATAAGACAGACGTCTCCCGAGGAAAAGATAAGAAAGGCACCGGCTTAGGACTATCCATCACCAGAGAAATCATCCAGGCTCATAACGAGAACATCAATGTTATCAGCACAGAGGGTGTCGGCACCGAATTCATCTTCTCTCTGACCAAGGCATCTGAATAAGGGCTAAGAATAAATATCATATTAAGCTTTGAAATATGGTTATGCATATGGCAAATCGAATAAGAAGCAGCAGTGCCAACGTTCAAGAAGCTCAACAATCCTCATTTTTTTCATAATATACTATCTATAAAGAATATAACCCATATTAGGTATCGTAGTCTATGCATGAAAGGAAGGATTAGTATGAAAGAAAAGCTTTTAATCAAGAGCAGAGCTATTTTTTTTCTTATAATCTGTATCTTATTAATTACAATTACTGGATGCAGCGATAAGAAGAGAGAGGATGTCGTTTCATATGTACTTAAGCAAATCTACCAGGCGCCGGACCCTGAATTAATCACATTGTCAGAGAAAATGACGGATGATATTGAAAAAGCCGCAATGGATCAATCGGACATCGCTTTGGAAGACAGTGAATTTTTTAAGTATCTAGCAAAAAGGTATGAAGATTATATCACTCCAGAATGCTATGAGAAAATAATTAGTCAACGGATCCCTTACAAATATCACTTGTCTATGGTGGAATTGGGATACACTATGGAGGTATTAAACATAGATATAGATAAAAATAGTAATTCGGCTAATATCTATGATTTTACTGCTGATCTTAGTTTTGGTCCGGCGGAAAATGAAGAAAAGAATATAAAAATTGTGGGCTCAGTACAATTTGAGAAGAAAGGCGATCGCATTAACTTCCTACGCCTACTTGATGAGGATTTACAGAAAGAGATAGAAGAACAATAGAAAGTACGTGCTGCGTAATTTCTATTGTCATGAATTAAAGTATCGTAAAGTAGACCATCAGGCTACTTTATGATATACCTTTTCACTTGCATATTTTAATTTTCAGGGCTTAGCCGTTCTGTTCGGACGGAGCGGCTGTACATGTACCTATGGAGGAGAACGACATGGAGGCAGTGATTGGCGGCATTATATTTGGATTACTCATAATCGCAATACTGGAGATATGCCGATATTGGAGATTAATCGGCCGCTCCTCAAGAGAAATCCAGGAGCTCAAAAAAAGAGTAGAAGTGCTGGAAGAAATAATTAGGGATCAGAACAACAAATAATTAACACCCTACTAAATGAAGTAAATTCAGCAGAATGTTAGCTTATTCTCAGATTAAGGAGATTACCTTATGTCACATGTTTACGAGATTCTTATCACTCGTTTTATTAATCTGTTACCTTTTCTACTTTTATTCTTTTATGTGCTATGCTTCGGAGCAGTCCTATACTTTATAAAGAAAATAATCAAGTTCATAAGAATATATAGAAAAAAGCATTAGCGAAAGGTATTCATATTCTCTAAGGACATCTTATGCATGGAAGCATAAGCCATGTCCTTCTTTCGTATCACGGAAGTCAGCAAACCGACACCTTCACCTAGTCCGCAAGGTCTTTGGCAGAGATGAAATGGGCTGATGTCCCATACTATAACGTATATAAAGATTACAGGGTGCAGATGTTGGAGTGTTTGGTAAACCTTATACAATAATCGCAATTGTACTTAGCAGATGACAAGCTGTATTATAAATGATCACTACATAAAGGAAAATCCGCCATGGAGGGCGGATTTAGGTGCGATGGACATGGAGGTCCATTCGCACCGACCTGTAGCATTAATACACATTAAACTCATTTATAATACTGATAGTCATCTGCTTAGTACAATCGATTATCGGATTGGTTTGACAAACATTCCAGCGTCTACACCCTGTAATCTTTCATTCACATTAATCAGCAGCCAAGTGAAATCAGCCCATGCATCTAATCCCTAGGCTTCGTCCCAGCTGTGTCGGTGAAGCTGACCTTCCATGCGCATGCCTTCAAAGTTATTCTGTCTCATTGCTTCATAAAGGATGATTGCGACGGAATTACCTAGATTAAGAGAACGGATATCACCGACCATCGGAATTCGAATCGTATTGCGCTTATTAGCCAGCAACAGCTCCTCCGGAATACCCGCACTTTCCTTGCCAAACATAATAAAGCAGTCCGGATCATACTGTACCTGGGTATAGGAGTGCTGAGCCTTCGTGCTAGCCATAAAAACCTTCGCATTCGGATTCTTATCCAGGAATTCCTGATAATTCTTATATACGGTAACATCAAGATCCTTCCAATAATCAAGTCCTGCACGTCTGATTTCCTTCTCATCCAAACGAAAGCCAAGAGGCTCAATCAGGTGTAGCCTGGTTCCGGTAGCCACGCAGGTTCTGCCGATATTCCCGGTATTTGCAGGAATCTCAGGCTCTAATAATACAATGTTCATGCCTAATACCTCATTTCTAGCAGATATAATTATATTAGCTTTTGTTACTCCAATCATTTTATACAAAGAAAAAAGGTGATCTAATCACCTTTAATCGCGATATGTATCTCAATCTTCTTATCTCCATCATATTCTAGCGGAACGCAGATATTATGTGCATAAGTTGCACTGAATGTCATTGTACCGTTGCCAACAGTGGGTGGCGTAATATCAATCGCAATACCTTTTGTTGAAAATATTGTAGCTGTATTACCCATTATCATATTGCCTAGTTCACTAATTGCACTCTTTGCCAGTTCGTCCATCTCGGTTATTGGCATCATAATCATCTTTGAAGCAATATCACAGGCTATTGAATTCTCAAATGCTATCATTGCCTGTCCTCTCATTTCACCAGTGAATCCTATCAAAATAAGTAGCGTATTGTCAAAGAAGGCTGGATTCTTAATGTATGGCTTACCGACCTTAGCATCGACATAGCACATCTCCTTGAGGATCTTCGTCGATGCCATTAAGAATGGATTAATGTGGTCAGCGTTTACATTGGCCATTCGATCACCTCCTTAGTATCTTAACTTTATTGTAACACAGTTTATTAGGATTTTTCAACAGGCTACAACAATAATTTCTATATTCTGTGCTTTCTCACGAAATTCTCCATTCTTTCGAGTGCAACTTTTAGACTGTCTATGGAATATGCATATGATATTCGCAAGTATCCTTCACCGCAATCGCCAAAGGCTGTTCCAGGAACAACTGCTACCTTTTCTTCCTGAAGAAGCTTTGTTGCAAACTCTTCTGAGGTCATACCAAGGCTTTTTATACAGGGAAAAACATAAAAGGCTCCAAAAGGCTCAAAACAATCCAAACCCATTTTGCGTAAGGCATGAACTACGAATCTACGGCGTTTATCGTATGCATCCCTCATCATCTCCACATCAGCATCGCCGTTTTTGACTGCTTCAATTCCTGCATATTGACTGGTGGTTGGTGCACACATAATGGCAAACTGATGTATCTTAATCATCTGTTCCAAAATCATAGCCGGTCCAACAGCATAGCCAAGTCTCCAGCCTGTCATTGCATAGGATTTAGAAAAACCGTTAATTACGATTGTCCTTTCCTTCATACCAGGGAAAGAAGCAATTGATATGTGTTTTCTATCATAGGTTAGTTCAGAGTATATCTCATCAGAGATTACAATCAGATCCTTTTCGATAATTACATCCACAATCTGAGCTAGATCCTGTTTGTCCATAATCGCTCCGGTCGGATTATTGGGAAATGCCAGAATTAGAATTTTTGTCTTATCGGTAATGGAATCTAATAATTCCTGTCTGGTAAGCTTAAAATCATTCTCTCCCTTAAGCTCAATTACGACCGGTACGCCATCGGCAAGTATCGTACAAGGATGGTAAGAGACATAACAAGGCTGAGGTATTAAAACCTCATCTCCAGGCTCCAGCATAGCACGCAAAGCAATATCGATCGCCTCACTGCCACCTACCGTAACCATTACCTCTTTATTGGGATCATAGCTTAATTCAAATCTTCTATTTAAATAATTACAGATTTCAGCTTTTAGTTCCTTCAAGCCCGCATTGGAGGTGTAGAAGGTTCTACCCTTCTCAAGAGAATAGATTCCCTCCTCACGGATATGCCAAGGGGTATCAAAATCAGGTTCGCCAACGCCAAGTGAGATAGCATCCTTCATCTCGCTCACAATATCAAAAAACTTCCGGATACCGGAAGGGGAGATATTCACAACTGCTTTCGATAATGGATTTCTCAAGGTATAATCAACATCCTTTCATCGTGCTTGGTTTGTACGAGTGGCAGACCATGCTCCTTATATTTCTTTAATACAAAATGTGTTGCAGTACTAAGGATTGCATCCATCGGAGCGAGCTTTTCTGATACAAAATTAGCTACCTCTCTCATCGTCTTACCCTCAATGATTACCGTCAAATCAAAGCCTCCGCTCATCAGATATACGGATTGTACCTCGCTAAACTGATAAATACGCTCTGCTATCTTATCAAAGCCAAGTCCACGCTGCGGAGTCACCTTTACTTCGATTAAAGCGGTTACTCGTTCACATTGAACCTTATCCCAATTAATCAGAGTCGGATAGCCACAGATGATCGTCTCATCCTCCAGCTCCTTAATAATACTGATAACCTCTTCTTCGGTTGTTCCCAACATAATCGCTAAGTCTGCAGCCGACAATTTACTGTTTTTATCAATTGCGTTTAAGATCTTCTCTCTCATATCGAAACCCTCTCTTTTCCTCTATTTACATATTATTCGATTTCAAAAAGACAAGAGCAAACATTTCTATACATACAACACAATAATCGTAAAGTGGGATATCTGTTGTAAATTAATAGCTGACAAACTGGTAGTGCTATTACGATTACATCACTTTATATAGCTCATCACTTTTCGGCGGCTCTAAGAAACGTTTTTCATCCTCATTAATAATCACGCGGTCATTTCCCTCAGTGATACGCCCGATTACCGCGGCAGCTATGCCACCTTCTCTCAGACGGTCCACGAGATAGTTTGCCTGATCCGTAATAATCAGCATACACCCACTGGAAATAAGCATGTAAGGATTGACATCGTAAAACTCACATATCTCTACCGTTTCCTGCTTTAGAAGAATCTTCTTTAGGTCAACTTCCAAACCAACCTTAGAAGCAGCACCAATTTCCCACAAAGCACCAAAGATCCCACCTTCGGTAACATCATGCATAGAGGTCACCTTGCAGTCTCGTGCTATTCTTGCTTCCGGCACAACAGAGATAAAATCGATCAACTTCTTTGCTCCATCTAAGAAGCTTTGATTGTATTTTGACCTTAACTCTGCTTCCTTAGCTGCTGCGATAATTGCTGTCCCTTCCAAACCGGCCCACTTCGTCATAACAATTTCTTGACCGGGCTTTGCTCCTGCTGTCTTAATCAGCTCGCTGCGTTTCATCTTACCAACACCGGTAACGGTAACGATCGGCTGATGTACCGCCTTTGTTATCTCAGTGTGTCCACCGATAATTTCTATATTCAACTGTCGACAGACTGCTTCCATATCCTGCATCGCAGTTCTTAGCTGTATCTCTTCGGTTTTATCGGGTAATAATATCGTAAGCATTATGCCAATTACCTCAGCACCATTGGAGGCGATATCATTCGCTGTAATATGAACCGCTAAGGTACCAATATCTTGAACTGTTCCGGTAATTGGATCCGTTGACAGAACGAGCACCTCATCCTCTTCTATGGCAAGAACACTGCAATCCTCACCGATTGCAGGACCAACCAATACTTCCTCCCGTCTATGCCCAATTTGATTAAGAACAGACCTTTTCAGGACTGCTTCCGATACTTTCCCCAGGTTCATATCAATAACCATGCCTTTCTTAATAGCTTATCATATTAATCTTCATATTCCTCATCCAATAAGTCATTCCAGATATCTGCCTGAATCTGTCCGTCCGGATTGGCACCATTGTCTGGTTTAGTGGATTGGTTATCGGCCGGGGTATTACCCTGATCCTGCTTATCCTCTTTCTTATCCGCACCCTTCAATTTATCCTTATCCTCTGGATCCTTCTCGACCTTTTTAGTTCCTATCGTAACATACTTAGGAGCTGCGGCATAATTACTCTTATTTACCAGGGTTCTACTAACCTCAACCCCATTCTCTTTCACGATCTTATATAATTCTGCCTTATAACCGGTATGAGCTGACTGAGTTACCTTACGGTAGGTCTCCGGCTGGGATGGATCCTTTGTGATAACATCGGCCGGCGGCTTTGTTTCTGAAAGCACTACTGTCACATACTCAACCTCGCGATTCTTGGTGTCTCTAGTCTCTTTACCCCATATCTTAAAGGTAATTGTTCTTCCCTTTGTAGTCGCTTCAATCAGGATGGGAACGTCCGTATTATTCTTAAATTTGAAATCCTTATAGGTACCGGCAATTGCCGCATCTCTTGATAAATCAACATAACTGATTGTCATGGAATGAGGCTGGCGCTCAACCACTTCAAGCTCTGCCTGTAGTATCGCATTATATAAGGTTGTTGTAACCTGACATGCTCCTCCGCCTACGCTATCAATAACCTTACCCTGTAAATACGCACCGGCTACAAAGTAACCATTCGATTCGGTGAAGGGGGTAAGATATTCGTATGCCGAGAATACATCACCTGGATATAATACCGCATTATTGATCAATCTAGCACCGTTTGCAAGGTTCGCTGCTCTGCCCTCTGCAGAATCAGCATACTGAGTCGTATAGGTTCCAATAACCGCATTACATTGTTCTACAACTTCCTTTGTATAAATCGGCAGGTCATCTTCTATCACTGCATCTACAACGATATCTTGGCGATTCCAACTATTTATTGCAGCAGCCACTACCTGTACGGTAGCATCGACATTAACCTTTTTACCGACAACATGGTCGCCATAGATGAACTCACCGTTTTTTCTTTTAATAGTAGCATTGACAGGCTCTATATTATAAGCACTGACATCCTTTTCAACGATATCCTTGATTTTAGTCTCATCATAGATAAAGGATAATGGATAGATAATACTACCCTGCTCTATATCCTTCATATCCTTATAGCGCTTCACTAGATTTCCGCTCTTTCCTAGAGATAGGGCTGTTTGAATATTCTCGTTATCCTCCATCTGATAACCCAAGTCACCCATGGTTGTGTAGACAATCTCACTGCCGACCATGATCGCAACTCCTTTATTCCTTAGACCATCAACAAAGCTTTTAACTGCTTCCTCTGCCTGATCCTTCGTCATACCGCTAACATCAACTTCATCTATGAATACACCTTTTACTATTGTATTAGCTTTCTCTTCAGCAGACACAGGAACGGTATTTACAGTAAGTATAAAGGTGAAAAATAGTAAAGAAATTGCGGATAATATTATATTTTTTCTACCCATATTCATCCTCACTTTCTACTGATTAATATTAATAATTCTGTAACTAAATACGTGTTTTTCTGACTTCATCCTATTTTAACATATACAGGAGATTATTCAAGTCATTCTTTCGTTCGTTGACATTTGTGCAGCAATTATGTATATTAAATACTACATACATGTCAACTAGAACGGCTTGCTCAGGCCATATTTGAAGAACCTCACTTACTGTATGACGCTGAGAATAGTAGGAACGATCATTGATAAAACCAGTATGATGATAATAATGGTTGAGATTATTTTTCTTGATTTTTTATTATAGAAATTCATTGATTTCACCTCTTTAATATTATTTTTATTCGAAAGGTTGTGAACACTCATGGGGATCCCTGTAGCGTCCATACTTATACTTATTTTTATTCTTTGGCTGCAATACGAGATAAGAAAGAGCGGAAAAGTATCAAAAAACTCACTCGATCATTTCTGGTTGAAGGAGAATGACTCCAACCTAGTCCGTCGTAAGGATATCTCACAGCTTGAATATCTGTCCGTTTCCTTGGATAAGCTTCCGATGGAGGACCACGCGGATGATACAATCAATTCTTATCGTGACACCATCAAAAAATATGCCGAGCGTAAAATGATTAACCTGTCAGGTAAAACCAATACCGAACTAAAATTCGAATTCGGTGCTGCCAATCTCAACCTTCTGTCTTCGTACGATAATAACTATACCGCTTTCGTAAGTATGCTTCAAAAATGGGCGGTACGACTGAAGGAACAGGGCTATACCAGTGACGCCCAGGCTGTCCTTGAATTCAGTATATATTCCTGTCTTACCGATGTTACCAATGCTTATCGGATGTTGAATGAAATATATCTTAACCAAAATAACTCCGAAAAAACCGATGCTCTCATCGAAATTATCTATAAAACTAAAATCAAGGATAAGGACAAGCTGATCGAGGAACTAAAATCAATGTCCCTTAGAAACAGTTATCAATATTTATAAATGTAATGTTTATTTTATGATATTTTATGGATTCAAGCAAGATTTTTTTAAATCATGTGATATTCCTCCTAGCGAAGCTGGTGGTTTTTATCTTTTAAGCGATTTTTAGCATTTTTTTCTTTATCATAAACACACTCTGCCCTTAGAAAGCATTCCTCACATTTCGGTTTTCTGGCTGTACAGATGGTCCTTCCCAAGGTGATAATTTGTATATTGTAAGCAATCCATTGTTCCTTCGGTAACAGCTTCATCAGATCAAATTCGATTTTCACCGGATCTTCTTCTTTCGTAAAGCCCAGGCGATTGGAAATACGTTTTACATGGGTATCCACAACAATACTAGGCTCGTGAAATATATTTCCGCGAACAACATTCGCTGTCTTTCTACCAACTCCAGCCAAATTAGTCAAGGCATCGATGTCACTGGGAACCTCTCCGTTATATTGCTCTACCAGCGCTTTCGCACAGGCGATAATATTCTTTGCTTTATTCTTATAGAAGCCAGTGGAATGAATATCCTTTTCCAGTTCTTCCTGTCTCGCTTCTGCTAATGCCTGTATACTTGGATATTTCTTAAACAAATCCTTTGTTACAATATTGACTCGATCATCGGTGCACTGAGCACTTAGAATCGTAGCAATCAGTAGCTGCCAGGGTGTCTCATGATTTAGAAAAATCTTATGCTCCGTGGTATATTCTCGGTTGAGTGCCGCAATAATACGCTCCATTCTCTCCCGTTCTTTTTTTGATATTCTTTGGTTGGACAAATCTATGCCTCCTTTCTCACGACAACACTATATTTTCATTATTCTGGCTGATTTTGTAATGGGATCTCTGTCACTATAATTAAATAAAATCGTAGTGTCACATTTTACTGCTTTCCCCTCTGCTACAGCCACCTCAATATCATAGGTAAAGGCCTCAATATGAATTAATTTATGAAGCTTACGATACTTATCATAGAGCTCTTTATAATTCTTATGAGTATGTTCTGGGGCAAATGTCGGCCTGCTCTTCATATCCTCTCGCAGGAACAGGTCCATCAAAAGTATTTCTTTAAACAACTCCAGACTTATCTGCTTATACTCGTTTGTCCCCTGTATTCCATGAAGAACTTGATCATGAAAGAAGTCCATCAGTAGATCATATCTCTTGATTCTACTGTGAGCCTGCATCTCCATATGTCTACTCTCATAATAGGTATAGAGTTCCTCATAAAGCTTCATAGGAGATGGGTAAAAATGCTTCAGATAACCCACAGCACTGTTGAACTGCCCGCTGTTATAATATATCTCAACCATTTCACAGATGCCCTTTAGCTTAAGCAGCTCCTCATAGGACAGGTGCTTTGTATACAATACCTCATAGGGTGGATTGTCCCTGTATACGATGCCGTAAGCTCTAGCATCCTCCTCCATTGGTGAACCTTTTAGTACCTTTAGAAATCCCAGCTGCAGCTGATCCGGCTCCATCTCATATACCTCCAGGAAGGAGTGTTCAAAGGTATGATAATCCTCAAGCGGAAGCCCGGCAATCAGGTCCAAATGCTGATGTATATTCCTGCCCGATTTTATTTTGTTCACATTAACACGAAGACGGTTAAGATCCGTTTTACGATGAATGACCTCTACCGTACCTGGATTCGTAGACTGTACCCCAATCTCAAATTGTACTTGTGCAGGCCGAAGTGTTGCAAGAAACGCAATCTCCTCCTCTTCCAGAAGATCCGCCGCAATCTCAAAATGGAAATTCGTAATCCCATTGTCGTGTTCCTTAATATAACGCCAAATCTCCATTGCATGTACCTTGTTACAGTTAAAGGTTCGGTCCACGAACTTAACCTGAGGGACTTGTCTGTCTAATAAAAATTGTAATTCCTGCTTAACCAGCTCTGTATCCCGGAAGCGGATTCGCTTATCTACGGACGATAGACAGTAGCTACAGGAGAATGGGCATCCCCGGCTGCTTTCATAATAGATGATTCTGTTATTAAATGACTCCAGCTCTTCATAAGGAAAAGGGATATCACTTAGGCATAGCAATGTGCGTGGTCTTGTTACCCTTACCTGATTCCCTTCACGATAAGCAATTCCGGCAATTTCTTCCAGATGCTGCTCTCCTTCGACATTATAATACTGGGTCAACTCCAGAAAGGTTTGTTCCCCTTCACCAATCATGATTCCCGTAAGCTCAGGATTTTTCTTCAGGCACTCAGTGGCGTCATAAGATACTTCGGGACCGCCCAGCCATAGCTTAGCCGCCGGGTGTACCTTAGTAAGCTCCTTAGTAAGCCTTAACACAATCTCGATATTCCATATATAGCACGAAAAAGCGATTACATCAGCTTTCTCCTTATAAATTCCTCGTAGGATATCCTCTTCGGAATGATTAATCGTATATTCTGCCAACGAAACCGTATCACCGGCTCCTTGTTTCCTTGCATAAGCCCGAAGACTATGAACAGCAAGATTGGAATGAATATATTTTGCATTGATCGCAACAAGTAACAGCTTCATAAATAATCTCCTTTTTCCTCAGCCTTCTCACGAACCAATTTTAACATAAGTATTACCTTCATAGCTACTTAATTTAGAAAAATTTTAGATTTTAGATTTAATATAATTTAATTGCATTAATCTGATTTTTCTCATCATAACTTATCCTTAATTCAAGGCTGTTGGTACTTCCTGTCATTGCATAAGAATGCATAATTTATGATATAATACTAATATTAACCGTTTCCCTGCTGTCTAGACAGATGCAACATGATATGATATAGTGAAATTTAATCGAAATTGATTCAGGAGGCTACTATGTTAACGTTTGATCCAATTACTGCTGATAATATATGTAAAACAGCAGAGTATTTTAAATATAAAATCAGTCGTACCAGTGATTACACTCTTGGTGCGATGTATATGTGGAGGGATTTCTATGAGACCAGCTTCACAATTTATGATGATATGATTTTATATAAAGTAAAGTTTTTAGACCATACCTCATTTACCATTCCGGTAGGCGGAGGATCTTTGTCAAAAGCTATGGAAGCAATCAAAGAATACTGCAAGGCAATTGATATTCCTATGTGGTTTTGTACCGTACCAGATGAAGCTGTAGCTACTCTGGTTAATGATTTCGGTGGTACGAAGCCCTGTGCCCCCAATCGTGATTGGGCGGACTATCTATATCTTGCAGATGATCTGGCGGACATGGCAGGAAGGAAATACAGTGGACAGAGAAACCACATTAATAAGTTCAAAAAGCTTTATCCAAATTATACTTATCAAAGAATAACGAATGAAAATACACCAAAAGTGATCGATTTCTTAATAGATTATGAAAAAAATCATGGCAAAGAAGCGAGCCTTGCCCAGGAGGAATTAAGAAGAACCCTGGAGCTTATTCCCTATATGGATAAGTTTAAGCTTCCAGGTGCCTTTATTGAGGTGAATGGTGCCATTGTTGCCATGGCCATCGGTGAGGTTATTAAGGACACCTTATACTGCCATATCGAGAAGGCTAATCGTGATTATCCCGGTTCCTATCAGATGATCGTAAAGGAATTCTCAAGCGATATGCGCAACAGCTTTGGTATTCAATATATTAATCGAGAAGAGGATGTTGGCGATCTTGGACTTCGTACCTCGAAGCTTTCCTATCACCCTACCGCCTTACTGGACAAGTCCTGTGTACTTATTCCCTAGAAGGATTGGAGAGATTGTGCAAATTGACGAACCCATACTATATGTTGGCGTTTGACACTCCAAGCCTAGAAGAATTTGTAGTGTGGTTTTTCCTCCTTCATTAGCAGATAACGGAGCATATCATCCAAAAGTATTGCCGGCAAGGATAGGAGGAACCAGATATTCGTGTAAAGCAAACAGATCTGACCAAGAAAATTATATGGCTGCTTGGAATAATCCCATACACCCAGCCCAAGCCAGAGATTAACCACAATACCGACGGTTAGTTCTACGACCGTTACAATTAGCGCTGAGATTACCATTTGACTGACAATTGACATGTTCCATGAATACACTTCATTGAGCAGCCCAATCAATACAAAGCAGAGTCCTCCGGCAATCAGCATTGAAATATGGGAATAGCCACGGCTAAGGATTTCAATTGCTCCGTACAGAAAACCACCAGTCAGAAATAAAAAGGTATATTTTAAGAAACGATTATAAATTAATAGCATATTGTTCCCCCAATTTGTACATCCCATAGTTACCTAAGTGCCTGTGAAACAGGCACTTTTTGATTCTAAATGAAGTGATTCTGATATATTAATTATACGCAAAATCATGGGATAATATATCGATTTTTATGTTTTGGAAGAAACTCACTGCAGAAACAATTTGAAATTAAAAAGTCTGTTACATCAAGAATATCCTAAACCAAGGATCTGTTGCAAAGGGTACCGTACACTTCGAGTTTGAATATATGCAAGCAAGCTTGCTAAATGTGATCAATCCGATTTTACACATTGTTCACATATGCTTTTACGCAGTAAAAAAGGACAGTTATGGGACTGTCCTTTTTCGGAGAAGGTATTTTTGTTACTTATGGGGGTGTAGCAAAAACTATATAATGTATTGGGGTTTACAAACATAGTATAGCATGTCATTCGACAAAAGTGTGCACAAATATTACAATATTTTGATTTGTTTTTCGTCGTTTTGCACAATGACGCCGAAAAGGCATTTCATTAACAGGAATTACACAGTAGCTTCCGTCGAAATGGCTTTATTAGTATCAAAGAGTGCCTCGAATTCTTCTCTGGTAATTCTCTCTTTTTGGATCAAAAGGTTAGCGCAAGCATCCAGTACATCTTTATATTCTGTCAATATACGCTTTGCTTCACTATAACACTCATCAATGATTGACTTAACTTCATCATCGATACGATTTGCAATATTCTCGCTGTAGCTTCTGGTATGCGCCAAGTCTCTGCCAATGAATACTTCATCGTCATCATTGTCATAATTCACCATACCGATTGCATCGGAAAAGCCATATCTGGTGATCATAGCTCTTGCTGTCTTGGTCGCAACCTTAATATCCTGGGAAGCACCGGTTGTAATATCCTCAAACACAAGCTCTTCTGCTGCTCGACCAGCTAGGTCTACGATAATCTCCTGCTTCATCCTTCCTTTAGTATGGAACATCTCATCCTTTTCTGGAAGTGGCATGGTAAAGCCCGCTGCACCATTACCAGTCGGAATAATGGAGATTGTATATACCGGACCGACATCCGGAAGGATGTGGAATAAGATTGCATGACCAGCTTCATGGAAAGCAGTAATCTTTTTTTCTTTCTCAGTGATTACTTTGCTCTTCTTCTCCGTACCAATTCCAACCTTGATAAAGGATCTCTTGATATCTTCACTGGTGATAAAGTTTCTGTTATCTCTTGCAGCATTAATTGCTGACTCATTCATCAGGTTCTCAAGATCTGCTCCGGTAAACCCGGCAGTTGTCTGGGCAATTTGTTTTAAATCAACATCATCCCCGAGAGGTTTCCCTTTGGCATGAACCTGAAGAATTTCTTCTCTACCCTTAACATCAGGGCGTCCTACTGTTACCTTACGGTCAAAACGACCGGGACGAAGAATTGCGGGATCAAGAATATCTACACGGTTTGTTGCTGCCATAACGATGATGCCTTCATTCACACCAAAGCCATCCATCTCAACCAGAAGCTGGTTTAAGGTCTGCTCTCTTTCATCATGACCGCCGCCCATTCCGGTACCTCTACGTCTTGCAACTGCATCGATCTCATCAATGAATACGATGCATGGGGCATTCTTCTTCGCATCCTCAAATAGATCTCTTACTCTGGAAGCACCGACACCGACGAACATCTCAACAAAGTCGGAACCGGAGATAGAAAAGAAGGGAACGCCTGCCTCTCCTGCTACTGCCTTTGCAAGCAGGGTCTTACCTGTTCCAGGAGGTCCTACTAGCAGTACGCCCTTTGGAATTCTTGCACCAACCTGAATGTATTTTTTAGGAGATTTTAAGAAATCTACAATTTCCTTTAATTCATCCTTCTCTTCCTCCAGACCTGCTACATTCTTAAAGGTTGTCGTCTTGTTCTCTTCTGTAGTCATCTTAGCACGGCTTTTACCAAAGTTCATGACCTTGCTGTTTCCACCACCGACATTTGCCTGGTTGGATAGGAATGAGAACAGTACAATAATTATCACAAATACCAGAATATAAGGCAAAATAGAGGTTAGAAATATACTGGGCTTTGAAATCGGATGCGTGATCGAAATAATCCCCGCCTCAAATGCAACGTCTTCGATCTCCGCAGTATTTAATGTATTAAAGGATACATCATCTCCACTTTTGAGTGTTACAGTTACTTCCCCGGTCGGTACTTCTTCGTTCGGGTATATATCAACAGCCTTTATCTGTTCATTCTCTATGTCCTTCATAAATTGTGTCTTGGAATATTCATCCCGGTCACTTAATTCAATATTATTGGATATATAAAATGTGGCCATCACAATTAATAGAATTATGATATACCAACCATATCCTTTCATCTGTTTTCTCACTAAACAACCTCCTTTATTGCTGTACAACAAAATGCTCTGACAATTTTGCTGCCGCGAATTAATGCAATAGGTCTAACTGTATGTTACCTATTGACTTGAATAATCACAAGTTCGATGAGGAGCTTGTGATTTTCTTTAAGCCTTTTTTGCTTAATTTTCAACTACCCCTACATAAGGCAGATTTCTGTAATACTGGTCGTAATCCAGACCGTATCCTACCACAAATTCATCCGGAATAACAAACCCAACGTATTTTACATCTACATTTGTTACTCTTCGATCCGGCTTATCTAGAAGGGTACAGATTTCCAGACTCTTGGGTGCTCTAGTTGCAAGCAAGTTCTTAAGATGTGCCAGAGTATGCCCGGAATCGATGATATCTTCAACAATAAGTACATTTCTATCCTGAATCGATTCATCCAAATCCTTAAGAATACGAACTCTACCTGAACTTACAGTCTCACTTCCATAGCTTGATACGGACATAAAATCCAAAGTAACCGGAATAGATAATCGCTTAGCAAGATCACAGCTAAAAAATGCGCTACCCTTTAATATACAGATAAGATGAACACTTTCACCTTCATAATCCTTACTGATCTGTTCTGCAAGCTCTCTAATTCTCTGACTTATCTGTTCCTCTGCTATCATTACTCTTATTTTATCATTCATCTTTATTTACCTCCATATCAGACATTTTTATCAACAGTATTTTTGTTGTATCACCATCTACTTTATACTTTTCACTCATTCGTTCCCCTACGCCAGGGATCCACATCACATGACTTCCATCGGTTACTAGTAGCTGATTGTCTCGTGCTTTCTGTGGAATTTTATGATCTATGAAATAATCCTTTAACTTTTTACGACCACCGAATTCATTTATTTGAAGGTAATCCCCTTCTCTTCTGGTTCTAATTTCAACAGCATTCTCTATTTTATCATAGTCAAACCATTTCGCACAACTACTTTTCGGGATCGAAGCACTATTTTTATAAGAAAACAATTCGGTTTCTACGTACTTTCCCGCATATTTAAGCTCTGTTCTTCCCGGTATCTTAAGCTTAACCGATAAATCTGTTTTCTTCAAGGGATAATCCGATGACAAATGGTTGTTTTGATAAATCATGATATCATCATATCCCCGTTCCGCTATCATACCATAAGGCAGGTTAACCCGTTTTCCCACCTGCTTTACAAGGATTGATAAAATAGCCTCTACATGCTTAGCCTCCAGGTCCTTTTTACCTCCAGCCAAAGCTTCCATTACCAATCTCAGAACTCCCTTTTGAATAACAATATGCTCTTCCAGCAATTTAGTAACCGATATCCTATAGGTATTCTCCTCTCGCTTTACCAGTTCCTCATAACGTTGAGATATATTACTGTTCAGATAATCCTCAATCTCTCTAAGAGCACCTGCTGCCTCAGCTATATTACCTACACTTTGCCGATTGATCTTTTGTGTTGCATACTTGAGGATCCGATTCCGGATTCTATTTCTGCTGTAGTCATCGGATAAATTGGTGGAATCGGTAATATAACAAATACCCTCTCGGAGAAGATAAGCCTCGATCTCCGCTCGTTCCACTCCTAAAAGCGGTCTAATTAAGGCAACCTCGCCAAAGCTTAACTGGACCACTCGGTAAGGCTCTATTCCGGACAGGCCACGGATCCCTGACCCACGAAACAGATTGAATAGGACCGTCTCGGCATTATCATTTCTATTATGCGCAATTGCTATCTTATTACACCGTAGCTTTTCACAAATCTCATAAAAAGCCTCGTAGCGCACCTTCCTCCCTGCTTCCTCCTCACTAAGTCCTTCCCTTTTCGCAATTTCTCCAACATCAGCTGTAATGCTTTTGTATTCCAAGCCCTCCGTAAGGCAGAGATTTTGCACAAACAGCTCATCCCGGTCCGCTTCTGCACCTCGGATACCATGATTAATATGAACTACAATCAGGGATAGCTCATATTCTAGCCTCAGCTGTTTGAGTACATGCAAAAGACAGATAGAATCAGCGCCACCGGATACCCCTACGACAATCCTATCTCCTTTGGTCAGCAATTTATTCTGTTGTGAGTAAGCTTTAATGTTTTGTATCATTGCATCCCTATCTTAAGCCTTAGTGTTCACATAAAAAATGTTACTTGTATTCTAACCCTTTTACCTATTTATTTCAATGAAATATTTCTATTCCTCCTTATTTTAACCATATTCCAGCAGTTATTACCGTCATATCATCCATAGGGATATAATTACTCCTGGAAAGTGTCCGCTCAAGTATGCGATTGGCGATCTCCTGAGGGTTATTGCTCTTCATTTCCATCAGCATCTGCTCAATAAAGCTCTCCTTATTATCACCAGGAATACAATCAAGGACACCATCGGTCAGAAGGACTATGATATCTCCTTCATACAGTTTCTTTGTGACGGTATCATAATCAACATTGCCAAACATGCCAATTGGTAAAGTAGTGGATGCAATTGTTTCAACCCAGTCTCCTCGCTTAATGAAGGCCGCTGCAGCACCAATTTTGATAAATTCACACATACCGGTAAACAGATTGACAATAGACATATCTATTGTGGAAAAGGTTTGTTTATCTGCCTTTAATACCAAACTCGAGTTGATCAGCTTAATCGCGGTTTCCGCCTTAAAGCCTGCCCCTATCATCTGCTCGAGTAATGACATAACCGCCTCACTTTCCTCACCGGCTTCCTTTCCCGTTCCCATCCCATCGGATAAGGCAATCATGAATTCCCCGGTCTCAAGAGGTAGGATAGAGAAGTTGTCTCCAGATATATTCTCCTTCATTGCCCGGGCCACACCGGTAAGTACCTTGAATTTGGTATCCTCCAGAAAACTGTAATTCTCGCACTCCCTGGCTATGACTGATTTGGATGCTTCGGAAGCCTTTACACGGACTCCGAGTGCATCAGTGATAAAGAGTGCCGCTTCCTTCACAGTTATGCATCGTCCTCCACGGCAAGAAGCAGTCAGGTAGATCTCTTTCCTCCTATCCTCTCGTTCCAGAATTGTAATATCCTTCACTGATATATGCTCCTGGCGCAGCCTCCTTGTCACCCGTTCTTCCTCCTCACGGGCCACTTCTACCGCTTCATATATCTCACCTGTAATCTCCTGGATTACCGTGGATACCTCCTTTAACTGCTCTGCAATAACCTCACGGCTCTCGGATATTCGACTTTGCCATATCTGATTAAGCTTAGCAATCTCAAAGCCACGGTTAGTCTCCTTTATAAAATCATCAATACTGATACAACTGTTCAGAAAGTTCACCGGAATATCCTCCTCCCGGATTGTTCCCTTCCTCTCGGCTATCTCGAACATCTGGCTTGCAGCCTGATAGGTTTGTTCAAAACGATTCTCCCAGCAGGAGGGACACTGCTCACAATCCCTGCATAGTTTCTCCGAGATTTCCTCAAAGATTCGATTGACCTCCTTTTGCTTTAATTTCGTCTGCTGCTCCGTAATGGTATCCAGTGTTTTAGATAGCTTTAAAAAGGATTCCGCAAATATCTTCATCCTTAGCTTCGCAATCTTCTTTAGGTTCTGGGAAGCAAGCAGTTCCTGTCTTCCTGTGCCTCCGGCTGCATCCACGCGGTAAATCACACTGGAGGGGAGCAAGCAGAACACGATAACTGAAGACAGTAGCGCACTGATTTCCTTGATACTAAGCTCCATATCCTTATTCACCAGTCCCAAGACAGAAGCCATCAATAAATAAACACCGGCGCTCGGAACCCTCCCCATTTCCCGAAATACAGCTGTCACGATACTCATTATGGAGAATACTCCGATATCGGAGATCGGAGCGCCTCTCAAGCATAAAGCAAAGCCGCAGAGAGCCGCTGTAATTGCCCCCTGTCCCGCACCGTATTTGTATGTAAAGAACAGAACAACAAAATACGCCACCGTCTGGGTAGGAGCCAAATAATCACTATTCATTTCTGGAACAGCATATAAAATGACCGCTATTGTCAACGCCATACTTACCATTTGTTCATTGCTCATTTTAGCACCCTTTTGAGATGCAAGTATATAATCAATACCTTGTTGGAACATTCCAGCCGATAGAAAGGCAATAAGTCCCTCCAGTACCGCAATTACTATATAATGTTTAACCGATCCTCCCGTGGTGACTTCCAGTAAAGAAAAAATAGTAAGAGATACGGATGGAAGCAGATACAGTATCGGTTTCGGAATATTTCTCCCCTTCACAAAAGGTGTCTCCATAATAATGACGGATGAAACTATGACAAGAGAGTATTTCAATATACCTGTTGTATTCATACTGGAAATAATTCCGATGATTGCCACTGCGAACGCCCAACCTCCTCCTGTTTTTGATAGATAGGATGCGGCAAAATAACCGATTGCTAATGGATTCATTGAATAGAAGGCTGCTCTTGCAACCAATAGACCAATTACATGTATTAGTACTTTTCTTTTTTTCATAGCATTTCCTTGCTCCCTTTCAAGTCGTCTTGCTGTTGCCCATTGGAACGAACATCTTGTTCTTCCGAGCTGTCATCTATAGACTTGAATTATAGGCAGGCGCTTATGAAATCTTTGTCAAAATAACAACGGCAAATCCAAAAACTTTTTGACAAGATATCCGCATAAAAGGTGATATTCTCGATTATAGGGGGGTAAACTAGATTAAGACCATGAAAATAGAAGGGAAGATATATTGTCAGCATGCAATTTTCTATACAACAAAAAAGGAAGCTGCTTTTAACAACTCCCTAATAATCGGAAATAGCGAAGGACGGATTTGAACCGCCGACACCGCGGGTATGAACCGCGTGCTCTCGCCAACTGAGCTACTTCGCCGTAACAACGAACCTTATTATAACTGCTTTCGATGTGGTTGTCAACTATTTATTCTTCCGCTTCGAAAATAATCTCATCCTCATAAACAAGGCCCAATTTGTCCCTAGCCATATCTTCAATGTATTTTTTTGTTTTCGTATATGCTTTATATTCAGCAATTTCCTCTTTTCGTTCCAATGCTTCCTGTTTTCTGTCCTCGAGACGGCTGACCGTAATATCTTTTTCTTTCAGTTCCTGTCCCAGGCCTATTCTACGGTAGGATACAATAGCACATAAAATCAGCACTACAAACGCAATAATTCCAATGCCTGTCCTCTTTTTATAGCTTCTTCTCATGAATAACATCTCCCAAAGTACAACATAGCTATTGTTTCTTTGTTTTCAATGCTATTCTAACTGATTTTTTTCGTTTTTTCAATCGGAATAATAGATTATTTATCCACTTTTTAACCGGTGTACATAAAAACCTGATAAAACGTAATATCTGTTTGACACCTGCCTTAATCGGAGAAAACAAAGTCTGTATCAGCTTGGTAATACTATTAACCAATCCATCACTAATACTAAAATGATATAGTATGATACCAAGTAGCATCCCAATGATTGAAAAGCCTCGGATAATTCCGTTATTTTTTTCAAAAATCATTGTAAAAATAAACAAACTTGCTAACAGCCAGAAGATCAGATCCTCTATTGCAACAAGAATGATTCCATGCTTTATCAGCCTACGAAATATTCTTAATATATCATATGCCAACAACAAGATACCACCCCAGAGGATGGATAGAAGAAAAAATTGCAGTTCAATTGAGATTGCTGGATTCATACAGGCCTCCTACTTAAAAAGCCTGCCAAACAAGGACTCCGTGGACTTTCCTCCGTTTGCAGAATCAGAATAGGTTAAGCTGTCAATTCTTCCGTCTATATCAACTTCACCCTTTTCCAGTGTCAGCCGATTCACATGCAATTCATTACCTCGTATCATCAGTATGCCCTGTTCTGTCTGAAGCAATACTTCTCCGGCATCAAATGATAAAACATCATTTACACCTGTTACCATGATATTCTTCCTTGCAATAACATTTAACTTATGACCTTTCAGAATTGGTTGTTTCTCTTCCATTAAAAAAAGCCTCCTCACATTTTATACCCTAAGAATCCCTGTCTAAAATAGAACAGGATATATCTTTTTAAGTATATGAGCAGACTTTCTAATTCATGACGATACAACCCTAGAGTTAATGAGGAATTTCCAAGCCTATAGATATCTGTAAAGCTCCTTAGCCTCATCCTTCTTTGTCGATTCCTGTACATCAAGTACTTCTACCTTAACCGCTTTGGCTCCAAACCCAATCTCAATGACATCTCCAACCTTTACTGTAGTTGAGGCTTTTGCTGGTTTATCATTAATCGTAACACGTCCGGCATCACAAGCGTCATTTGCTACAGTACGACGTTTGATTAGTCTGGATACCTTTAGAAATTTATCTAGTCTCATGTTATTACCTCTCATATCTGATACTTTCACGTATACGATAGAAAGCACGCTTAGCGTGCTTTCTATCATCATGTATAAAAAAGCTGTTTTAAACACCCTACACCCCTTAGAGACTCGGAATTTAAAACAGCCCTTTGTTTTCAATCAACTATGCGTTGATAACGTCCTTTAAAGCCTTACCTGCCTTAAACTTCGGTGCCTTAGAAGCAGCAATATTAATAGTTTCCTTTGTTAAAGGATTTCTGCCAGTTCTTGCCGGTCTTTCAGATACCTCAAATGTTCCGAAACCAACCAACTGTACTTTCTCACCTTTGGTTAATTCCTCTGTAACTACATCGATGAAAGCCTTTAAAGCCTTCTCTGAATCCTTCTTTGAAAAATCTGTTTTTTCTGCAATCGCTGCAACTAATTCTGCTTTGTTCATGGATTTGCTCCTCCTCTAAAGTGATAATA
>JAEZKA010000056.1 GCA_023436225.1 Bacillota bacterium | reverse complement strand
GGAAGTGCGGTAACGCATGTAGCTGACTGTTACTAATAGGTCGAGGGCTTGACCTAAAAATGGTTTGTTATAAGAATTCTAAGAATTCTTTTTGGATGAATTTATCGTTTTCTAGTGTGGTTTCAATTAAGGCCCAGTGGCTCAGTTGGTTAGAGCGCCGCCCTGTCACGGCGGAGGTCGAGGGTTCGAGTCCCTTCTGGGTCGCTAAAGATGAAGAGTCTTTCGACTAGAATCTTAGATAGGTTAATGTTTAAAACAAATACTTATCGATTATATATAATTTTACCAGTGTGAAATATGTTTTTTTGTATATAATAATCCCATGGGATCTTAGCTCAGCTGGGAGAGCATCTGCCTTACAAGCAGAGGGTCATAGGTTCGAGCCCTATAGGTCCCACTCAGTACTTTAACCAGTATTGAAAGTTATATCAGCGTAATATGATTGTTTCATGATGTGCTGATATGGTGTTTAATATGCCGATGTGGCTCAATTGGCAGAGCAGCTGACTTGTAATCAGCAGGTTATCGGTTCGAGTCCGATCATCGGCTTACAACTTAATATGGTTGTATATTATTTTGGATGGGTTCCCGAGTGGCCAAAGGGGGCAGACTGTAAATCTGTTAGCGACGCTTTCGAAGGTTCGAATCCTTCTCCATCCATTGGCGTAGAGCCAAAGATAGTTAACATAATCTGTAAACTATAATAATATGTATCGCGGGGTGGAGCAGTCTGGAAGCTCGTCGGGCTCATAACCCGAAGGTCATAGGTTCAAATCCTATCCCCGCAATTCAAGACAAAAGAAAATACGCTTTGTTAAATTTCTTTTGTATTAATACTAACCGAATAGCTTTCGTTAACCCAGAAGAGCATGTTATATTATTCTTCGCAGGTACACGAAGTTGACCTTGCCCAGATAGCTCAGTTGGTAGAGCAGAGGACTGAAAATCCTCGTGTCGCTGGTTCAATTCCGGCTCTGGGCATTTTGCTTTGATAAAGCAACATAAGAGTCTTTATCGATTATAAGCAAGGGATTTCATAAATCCTTATGGGATATTAGCTCAGTCGGTAGAGCACATGACTTTTAATCATGGTGTCCCGGGTTCGAGCCCCGGATGTCTCATTAATAATTATTAGAGAAAGCCAATTATGTAGGCTTTCTTTTTTTGATTCATTTTCATTAATCAGATTAATAAAAGCTTCATTTTAATGATAACAATAAGATTTGAATAAATATGATAAGTCAGAAGACAGTTGGGAAATATAGTGTTAAAATGTATAGTAAATTAATTTGGATTTTTTTACAAAAAGGTGGCGATGATTATGATAGAGGATAAGTTGGAGTTATTAAGACAATGGGTTAAAAACAGTTATAATATTGTATTCTTTGGTGGAGCAGGAGTATCAACAGAAAGCGGTATTCCTGATTTTAGAAGCACGGATGGGTTATATCATATGAAATATGCCTATCCTCCAGAGACGATATTAAGCCACCGCTTTTTTATAAGTAGAACAAAAGAATTTTATGAGTTTTATCGAGACAAGATGATCTATCAGGAAGCCAAGCCGAATATAACCCATCGTAAGCTTCAGGAGCTGGAGAGGATAGGCAAGTTAAGTGGAATTGTAACACAGAATATTGATGGATTACATCAGGAGGCCGGAACGGAAAAGGTATTAGAGTTACATGGCTCCATACATCGAAATTATTGTTTGAAATGTAATGCTTTTTATGACCTGAATTATATTATGCAACAGAATGGAATCCCTCTGTGTAACTGTGGTGGAATAATAAAGCCTGATGTGATTTTGTATGAAGAACCATTAAATAAGGACATTACCAAGGAAGCTATTGAATTGATTCGCAAGGCCGAAGTGTTAATAATAGGAGGGACTTCACTCAGCGTTTATCCGGCTGCCGGTTTAGTGGATTACTATCAGGGGGATAAATTGGTTTTAATCAATAAAACAGTCACATCTTTTGATAAAAATGCAAATCTTTTAATTAATGCGCAGCTAGGCGATATTTTTTCGCAGATTTAATACACTATCCTTGTACAAACTATAATGAATAAAAAAGATACTATTAATTATTTTTTAGGTAAGGCATGAGATTATAAAGAAAAGACTATAATAATTTTGACAGTATTTAAGATATAGTGTATGATAAAGAAGTCAGAATTTTACGAAAGTTATTTTTTAACAATAGGATAAAGAAAAATCAATGTACAAGGAGAGACATCATGAGGTTTGCTTTGCCTAAGAACAGAACAACCCTGCTTATTGTAATTGCTATATTAGGTATTGTTGTGTCACTCAGCCTTGGATTATATCATATAAACCGTATGGCACAATACAGCTACAGATCGGAATGTGAAGACTATAACTCTCTTTCAAATAATGCTGCAGCACTTCTAAAACTAGAAATCAATAGCAACTACCAAGCATTGCAGGTATCGGCTAGGCATATAGCAGAAGCAGAGAACTTAGGTAAGGAAACGATAATAGAGCTGCTAAGACTTCTTAATTTTGAAAAAAAATATGTTGATATGGCAATTTTAGATCAGAATGGTATTGGTTATAATTTAAATGGGGATGCAGTTAATCTGTCTACAGAGGAATATATAACGTATGCATTATTGGGAGATAATGTTTCTTCGGACAAGCTTGTTTATACTGAGAATAATATTCCGGTAATAACCTATGCAGTACCTATTGAGAAGGACGGTAAATACATTGGTGTCCTTACCACTAGTCAGAAAGCGGAAATTAGCAATATTGCATTACTGGATTCAGAGGTTGCGGAGGGTCACCAGATTTATGTCATTAATAAATTAAATGAACCAATTGGCTTTATTAAAGGTATGGATATTAGCAATTTTGATTATGATACAATAATTTCTAAAGACAAGTTATTTGATAATACCATGGGTTATACTGCATTAGTAAACCTGAATAACTTAATTCCTAAAAAGGAAACAGAAGCTTCTTATATATGGAATAAGGTACCGATTGGTGTTAATGATTGGTTTGTTTTCGTAGGAAGCATTTATTCCATTAATGATAATACAAGAGAGCTTCTAGAGCTAACAAATCTTTTGTGGGTGGTTATTACAGCAACAACTCTTATCATGTCCCTTTTAATGATTATTACACAAGTTAAATCAAACCGTAAAGTAGTTAATACCTTGTATTTAGATCCAGTGACTGGAGGCGACAATTGGTATAAATTCAGAATTAATGCTAATAAAATAATAAGCAGTAAGCAATTCACCAAAAGAAGCTATGCATTGATAAATTTTGATATTAATCGCTTTAAGATTATTAATGATGCCTACGGTTACCAAAAGGGTGATGAGGTATTAAGGGATATTTATAATGTAATTAAGAGATGGTCACATGATGGAGAACCGGTTACCCGATATGCTGCAGATCAGTTCTATATACTTATGAGCTTCTCGGAGCTGGAAGAGCTGACTGAAAGAATTTTGGATTTGAATGACCGAATTCGTCAAATGCGTTATACAAAAGCAGCGAGAATATTTTATGGTGTATATTTTATCACAGAGACAAATGATTCCATTGATCGAATGGGAGAGTTTGCACAGGTTGCGAAGAATAATATTAAGGGCAGTTCGGAAGGTATTATCTCTTTCTTTGATGATGTTGCAAGAGAAAGACTTTTGGAGGAAGAAGAGATCGAAAAGTCTATGAATGAAGCCTTAAAGAATGATGAATTCCTGGTCTATCTTCAACCCAAATATATGGCGAAGGAGGAGACAATCTCCGGAGCAGAAGCATTGGTTCGCTGGCAGAACAGTAATGGAATGCCTTTTTCTCCTGCAGAATTCATACCCTTATTTGAGAAAAATGGATTCATAACAGAATTAGATTATTATATGTTGAAAAAAGTATGTCAGCTGATCAGAGAATGGCTGGATAAAGGATATAATCCATTACCCATTTCTGTTAATATTTCGCGCTTACATTTTGCCAATTCCCATTTGGCAGAAATTATCACCGATATTGTAGATAGTTATGGTGTACCTCGCAATTTAATTGAATTAGAGCTTACCGAGAGTGCATTTCTTCAGAATAAACAGATGTTAATTGACACAGTAGTTCGCTTAAGAGAGTACGGTTTTCTTGTTTCAATGGATGACTTCGGGGCTGGATATTCCTCCTTGAATTCACTGAAGGATCTACCTCTGGACACTGTTAAGCTCGACGGGGAATTATTCCGCTTAACAGACGAAGTGGAACGAGGACTCTGTGTAATCCGGAATACAATTACTATGGCTAAGGATTTACATATGAAGGTAGTTGCCGAGTGCATTGAGACACGGGAACAGGTCGAGTTCTTATGCATGGTAGGTTGCGATGTCATACAAGGCTATTACTTTGCAAAGCCCATGCCGGCAGACCAATTTGAAGCGAGATATTACTCTCTTCAGCTGATTGACTAAGTAGATAAAAAAATATTGTATTTCAAAGAATGTGTGTGAATTTTGCCGATTGTCTTCGATGTATTTTTATAGTATAGTTACTATATTAATGTAAAAATAGTAATGGACAGGCGGATCTAACCGAATATTACATACGTAATATGACTTATAATCGACTCATACTGTCATGTTCTTTGGGAGGAATGTAAAATGAAGTTATTTCTTGACACAGCAAATGTAGAAGAGATCAAAAAGGCAAATGATTTAGGTGTTATTTGTGGAGTCACAACAAACCCATCCTTAATTGCTAAGGAAGGAAGAGATTTCAAGGAAGTAATTAAAGAGATTACAAGTATTGTTGACGGACCCATCAGCGGAGAAGTGAAAGCAACTACGGTAAACGCTGAGGATATGATAAAAGAAGGCAGAGAGATTGCTAATATTCATCCTAATATGGTTGTAAAGATTCCAATGACCTTAGAAGGTTTAAAGGCTACTAAGGTATTAGCATCGGAAGGAATCAAGACAAATGTAACACTTATATTTTCAGCAAATCAAGCCCTGCTAGCTGCTAGAGCAGGTGCTACTTATGTATCCCCCTTTGTTGGACGTTTGGATGATATCTCAGCGCAGGGATCTGATTTAATTAAAACCATATCCCAGATCTTTCATAACTACGATATCAAAACAGAAATAATTGCAGCAAGTATTCGTAATACAATTCATGTAACTGAGTGTGCATTAGCTGGTGCGGATATTGCTACTGTACCATACAGCTTAATTGAGCAATGCTCCAAGCACCCCATGACATCTTCAGGAATTGAAAAGTTCCAACAGGATTATAGAGCAGTATTTGGAGAGTAAATAAGGAGCAGTAAACTATATAATTATTTAAGGAGGATTTACAATGAGCAACATCGATACAAAGTCAGTGAATGCAATAAGAATTTTATCAGCGGATGGTGTACAAAAAGCAAATTCAGGACACCCAGGTTTACCGTTAGGTTCTGCAGCAATGGCATATGAGTTATGGGCAAGACATATGAAGCATAATCCTGTAAATCCTAAATGGGCAAACAGAGATCGTTTCATATTGTCTGGCGGACATGGTTCCATGCTATTATATTCTTTATTACATTTATTTGGATATGGTCTTACTGTAGAAGATTTAGCGAACTTCCGTCAGGATGGATCCTTAACACCCGGTCATCCGGAGTACGGTCATACCGTTGGAATAGAAGCAACCACAGGACCTCTAGGTGCTGGTATGGCGATGGCAGTTGGTATGGCAATGGGCGAAGCTCATCTTGCAGCTAAGTTTAATAAAGAAAGCTTTCCTGTAGTTGATCATTATACCTTTGTACTTGGTGGAGACGGTTGTATGATGGAGGGTATTACCTCAGAAGCTATGTCTTTGGCTGGTACCTTAGGGCTCGGTAAATTAATCGTATTATATGATAGCAATAAGATTTCCATAGAAGGAAGCACGGATATCGCGTTTACAGAGGATGTAAAGAAACGTTTTGAAGCATTTGGTTTCCAGACCTTAGTGGTAGAGGATGGTAATGATCTTGCTGAGATCGGTGCAGCAATTGATGCTGCAAAGGCTGATCTTACACGACCTTCCATGATTACCGTTAAGACTAAGATTGGATACGGAAGTCCAAGAGAAGGTATGGCTAGTGCTCATGGTGAGCCTCTTGGTGCTGACAATATTAAAGCATTAAGAGAAAAGCTGGA
The DNA here is from genome assembly GCA_023436225.1 of Bacillota bacterium. GTDB lineage: Bacteria > Bacillota > Clostridia > Lachnospirales > Lachnospiraceae > Mobilitalea. The sequence goes on along the minus strand of JAEZKA010000056.1, from coordinate 173,788 downwards.
ATGGCCTAGTGAAGAACCCTTCTTTGTTCCTGCTGAGGTTTATGATAATTATAAGGCTCTTGCCGCAGAAGGTGCTAAAGAGGAAGAAGCTTGGAACAAGTTATTTACTGAATATAGCAAGACATATCCTGAGATGAAGGCATTATGGGATCAGTATCACGATGTAAACCTTGCAAAGGATTTAATTGATAATGAAGAATTCTGGGCATATGCTGATAAGCCTGAAGCAACCAGAAACTTATCCGGAATGGTTCTCAATCGACTTAAGAATCACCTTCCAAACTTAATTGGTGGTGCAGCGGATCTTGCTCCCTCCACCAAGACTTATATGAATGATATGGGCGATTTCTCAAAAGAGAACTACGGCGGCCGCAATCTTCACTTCGGTGTTAGAGAGTTAGCAATGGCAGCAATGGGTAACGGTCTTGCACTTCATGGTGGTTTAAGAGCTTACGTATCCACCTTCTTCGTATTTAGTGATTATGTTAAGCCGATGGCAAGACTTTCTGCATTGATGAACCTTCCTTTAACCTTCGTTCTTACTCATGATAGTATTGGCGTTGGAGAGGATGGACCTACTCATGAGCCGATTGAACAGTTAGCAATGCTTCGTGCAATGCCAAACTTCACTGTGTTCCGCCCCGCAGATGCTACTGAGAGTATCGCAGCTTGGTATTATGCAGTTACCTCTAACACTACACCTACCGCATTGGTATTAACCCGTCAGAATCTTCCGCAGTACGCAGGTTCCTCTAAGGAAGCATTAAAGGGTGGATATGTTATCTCTGACTCTAAGAAATCAGTTCCGGATGCGATCATTATGGCAAGCGGTTCGGAGGTTGAGCTTGGTATCAATGCACAGGCAGAGCTTATCAAGGAAGGCGTGGATGTAAGAGTAGTAAGTATGCCATCTATGGATTTATTTGAAGCACAGTCCGCTGAGTATAAAGAGAGCATTCTTCCTAAGACAGTTAGAGCTAGAGTAGCAGTTGAAGCTGCTGCAGATTTCGGATGGGGTAAGTATGTCGGCCTTGACGGAACCACTGTTACAATGAAGGGCTTCGGTGCATCTGCTCCTGCAGGTACACTCTTTAAGAAATTTGGTTTTACTACTGAAAACGTTGTTAAAGCTGTTAAGAGCATATTATAATAAATATAAAAAGAGGAGAGATTTTCTCTCCTCTTTTTATATTTCTACTGATTATTATAAGAGTATTTTTAAAGTTCCATTTTAACCATATTTCATAAACACATTGCAGCACGTAAGTACTCCATAATAATTGGATGAGGGTTCTCATAGGAGGATGACAGCTGTGGTTGGAATAGAGAGATCACATAAAAGCAAATCAGATGATAGCTGAAGTTTTAGATAGTATTCTAATGGAAATTTAATATAGATATATTGAAAAAAAAGTCAGTAACCGATACAATGATAGAAGATGTTGGTAACGTATGTATGAGTGAGGAGGGTCATTCGGTGGCAAGGATATTAATTGTTGAAGATGAGATTAAGATTGGAAGGTTTCTGGAGCTGGAATTAAAGCATGAAGGCTATGAGGTGTTACTTGCGGCGGACGGTAGAACAGGGCTTGAGAAAGCATTGAAGGATAACGTTGATCTAGTAATTCTGGATATTATGCTCCCGGGCTTAAACGGAATAGAGGTTTGTCGTAGAATCCGTCTTGAGTCGCAGGTTCCAATTATTATGCTGACCGCTAAGGATGACGTTACGGATAAGGTAGCTGGACTGGATACCGGTGCCGATGATTATATGACAAAACCCTTTGCTATTGAAGAGCTTTTGGCCAGAATCAGGGTAGCATTAAATCGTAAGAAGCTTATCGTAGAGCCAAAGGGTGATTTGCTGCAGATAGGCGAAGTAACCTTGAATCTTATGAGCCATAGTGCATTCTATGGTGAGGAAGAGCTGGTATTAACTAAGAAGGAATATGAGCTTCTGGAATACATGATGCGTAATAAGAATATTGCGTTGACCAGAGAGCAGCTTTTAAATAATGTATGGGATTACGAATATTTTGGTGATACCAATGTTGTCGATGTGTATATCCGTTATCTCCGACAGAAGATTGATGAAAAGTATGGAATACATTTGATCTCAACCGTTCGCGGTGTGGGCTATATCATAAAGGACTGATTGACTGATTTTTGACTAGAGGGAGGAAGGCGAGGTCTTTTATTGTCGCCGACACTTTAGATGAGTAAAATTTTATTGGAAGCGATAAGAACCTTCCTACGAAGAACAGTCCTCCCATTACGCAGAAAAAGGGAGGAGTGGTTAAGTAATTTCCGTCTATCCATGGCATTTCGTATTTCCTTGGCTTATTGTAAGTTATTATTAACTCATGGTGTTCTGTTCATGTTTGGATTCTTTTTGATTTTCATGTCTACGGAGAAGAATCATTATGACAGAATGTCTGAGGAAATGATAAATCAATTGAAACTACAGGGGGAAGACGGATTAATTAATCCATATGCGGACGAAGGCTTTACCATGAGACTTCATAATAAAGCAAACGCAAAAAAAATATATGACGATATTGCTTATAAGCCCAGACGGGATAAGGAATTCTTCTATGGGATCCATATGGATCTTGGAAATACCAAGTATGCAGTGGTAATAAACGAGGATCGCAATTTTACTATAAATAATATTGATTATGTCGGAAGGTTTCAATATAATCTCACAGAAAGCTATGAAAGCTTTCTATCGATTGCATGGAAGCTGGTAATTCTTTATCTTGTAATGGTAGCACTGATACTCCGAAAGGGTAAACGCAGTGATATTAAGCTGTTGGAGCCGATCCGTATTATGTCAGCTACGGCGAACCGGTTAACAGTGAATAATCTTCATAGTGAGCGGTTGAATGTAGAGGGTACGAAGAATGAATTGAAGGATCTTGCCAGTGTCATCAATGCAATGTTAGATCGAATTGAGACCTCCTATGAGAGCCAGAAGCAGTTCGTATCGGATGCTTCCCATGAACTTCGAACCCCAATTGCTGTTATTCAAGGATATATCAATATGTTAAACCGCTGGGGTAGTTCCAATGAAGAGGTACTTCAGGAATCAATAGAAGCAATTCAGAACGAGGCCAGATCCATGCAGGATCTGGTAGAGAAGCTTTTGTTCTTATCAAGGCATGATAAGAAGACGCTTAAATTAACAAAGAAGCGCTTCAATATGCGTCCTTTGGTGGAGGACATGGTCAAAGAAACAAAGCTGGTGGCAGGGAACCGTATTATCAATCACCCGATTATGGAGGATGTGGTCGTATACGGGGACAAGCAAGCATTAAAGCAGGCAATTCGTATCTTTATTGATAATGCGGTGAAATATACGAAGGATGGCGATGAAATAACCATACAGTGCCAGAAGGTGAACGAAGATTGTGTTATCACGGTATCGGATACCGGTATTGGTATGACAAAGAAGGATATCGATCATATCTTTAATCGCTTTTACCGTTCAGATCATGTTAGAAATCAGAATATCAGTGGACATGGACTTGGCCTGTCCTTGGCAAAACTGATCATTCTGGCACACACCGGTAAGATTAAGGTCCGTTCCCAGTTTAAGAAGGGCTCGAGCTTTATCATAACAATTCCTAAGAGACGGTTTTAATCTAGCGTTTTTGATAAATACACATTAATTAGCAATTAAAATACAAGAATTAATAAACGATTGAAAGTACTCATCGCAATTTCCATTGTTATGAATGAAAGAAGAAGGTTATATGATAGGACCTGGATAAAATTACTTAGTCTCTCAGGATACTATAACCTTCTTCTTATGATTAAATATTTTATCTTAATAAGATTAAAAGCATTACATCATCAGACTATGATACATTTGAAATCTTAAGCTTTCCATGAAAGGATCTTACAATTCCATTGTCTTATATATAATGTTTTATTTAGCGAATAATCTGTATCTTTCTATAATAGTATCATGGCTTCTAGCAATATTCTCAGTCATATGATCCAATTCAAAAAACCCCAATAAATATTGCATATGTATCAATAGATATGTTAAAAGCCCATAGCCCTTTTTACTTCCTCCATCTTCTCTTTGGAGGTTAACATCTCAAGGAGCTTGAAGGCTACATCTGGTGCTGTCTGAGGGCAATAGGAGGTTATAATATTGTTATCAACTACTAAAGGTTCATTTACAACCTCTACCTGGAAATCGGCTAGTTGCTTTTGACGGTAACCGTTATTAAGGTGGTAGGTAGTAGCTCGACGATTTTTCAAGATGCCACTTTTACCAAGAGGAAGAGCAGCGACACATATCGTTGCAATGATTTTACCTTGGCGGTTAAAATCGCGGATAATATTCAGAAAGCGTTCATCATAAGCATCCTCATAGAAACCGAATTCTTCAAAACCACCGGGTATTGCCAATGCGTCATAATTCTTAGCATCGACTTGATCCATAATCTTATCTACGATCACAGGGACGTGAAAGGTACTGACGATCTCTTTTTGAAATCCACAGGTTTCAACATTTATATCACATCCAAAAACATTTCTGGCCCATCCAAGAACATCTACAAAGACACTAAATTCCATAGTCTCAAAACCTCTAGCCAATAATAGCAATACTTTCATAGTAGCCTCCTTATCAATCCTTCGTTTATCGTGACAATCATTTGAATATTTATCTGTAATTATAATAGATATTTCAGAAAAGGGATACTGTTATTTCCCTATATTTTCAAATTATTTCTTGTTTATGTTTACATCTTAAGTTAAATTTCTGCATCTTACCTAAACCAAGCGCAACTTACTTTTATACCTATTGCTATCATTTGAATTAAGGAATACACTCTTAGCAACATTAGGTGCTAATAATGGTTATATATAGTAGTACCAATTATATTGAATTGAAGAAAATAGATTGAAAGGTGAGGAAATATGGAGGATATCATTCAAGTTAATAATTTAATAAAACATTTCAGAGAGGTTAAAGCAGTTGACGATATAAGCTTTCGGGTAAAGAAGGGGCAGTTGTACGGCTTTCTCGGAATAAATGGAGCTGGAAAATCTACAACCATCAATATGCTATGTACTTTGCTTAGCAGTAATGAGGGAGAAGCATATGTCTGTGGATATCGGTTAGGGAAACAGGACAGGGAGATACGAAGCAAGATCGGCGTGGTCTTCCAGGACAATACATTGGATAATCGATTGACCATTAAGGAGAATCTGATTACAAGGGCTTCTCTGTATGACAACAGCACAAGCTCCATTCATAACAATCTTCAATATGTCTGTGACATTCTGGACATTGGTGATATTATAAACCGACAGTTCCGGAAGCTGTCCGGCGGTCAGAAACGACGCTGTGAGATTGCAAAGGCATTAATGAATCGTCCTGAGCTCCTGTTCTTAGATGAGCCTACCACTGGATTGGATCCTCAGACCAGGCAGAATGTGTGGGAGAGTGTGGAACGGCTGCGGAAGGAAGACGGCATGACTGTTTTCCTTACGACTCATTATATGGAGGAGGCGGCAAAGGCTCAGTATATCTCCATCATGGAGTCTGGGAAGCTGGTTGCAGATGGTACGCCATCCGAATTAAAGCAAAGGCATGCCCAAGACACCCTAAGATTAATACCGGAGAACCCAGAGGAGCTTGTAAAGCAGCTAGAGAAGGAACGCTTACTCTTCGAATATAGAAGCAATCATATCCGAGTTACCATACCGGATTCCATGTTCGGTCTGGAACTTTTGAACAAATGCAGAAACAGTCTACGATCCTTTGAATTAGTTCAGGGAACCATGGATGATGTGTTTTTAAATATCACAGGCAAGAGCCTATAATGGGAGGAATGAGAGATGTTATTATTCAGATTAATCAAAAGAAATATATTAGTGTATTGCAGAGACCGCTCCAATATCTTCTTTTCGTTATTGTCCATGTTGATTATCATCGGTCTGATGGTGGTTTTCCTTGGAAAAATGAATGCGGACAGCGTCGTCGACCTACTTAATCAATATGGAGGTGAACGAGATAGTGCTCTTGATCGGTCCAATGCGGAGCAGTTAGTTATGCTCTGGACTCTTGCCGGAATCGTAGTAGTAAACTCAATTACAATAACCTTATCCATGGTTGGCATCATGGTTGAGGATGAAGCGCAGAAAAGATTATCCAGCTTCTTCGTAGCACCGGTGAGTCGATGGGTGTTCGTGTTCAGCTATGTCATAGCTGCGATTATTATGGGAATTATTATGTGTACCCTAACCGTTGTTATCGGAGAAGTATATATTGTATTCACCGGAGGAACGATGATATCCTTGGTGACGATCGGAACGATATTTCTCTATATTGTTCTCAATGTTTTTACCTCAGCAACTATGGTATTCCTAATCGCCAACTTTGTCCACAGTCAGAGTGCATTTGGTGGATTAAGTACCATTATTGGAACATTAGTCGGATTTCTTGCCGGGATTTATCTTCCCCTTGGGATGCTGCCTGAGAAGCTGCAGGATGTACTCAAATGCTTCCCTCTTCTTCATGGCTGTTCCTTTATGAGGGAGCTTTTAACTAAGGATATTCTAGCAAAAACCTTTGCGAATTGTCCTGAGGAATTAATCAGTGGCTACAAGGAGGCCATGGGGATAACGATAATGCATGGAGGAGAGGCTGTATCGGCTACATTTCAAGTGGTGTTTTTGGTGATTAGTGGTATAATATTCATAGGGATTGCGGCATTGCTGCAAAGTAAGAGAAATGTAATGAGCAGATAGGAGATCCTATGAAGATTATTATTGAGGAATGCAATCCGGCAGAAGAAGACCAGATAATTATCCGTTGCAAAAAACTGGATGAAAATATTCTTAGGCTGATCAGTGAGCTGAAGCAAGGTCAGAAGAAGTTGGCAGGTATAAAGGATGGCAACATTGTCATGATCGATCCTTCCAATGTATATTACTTTGAAGGGGTAGATAATAAGGTGTTTCTTTATTGCAAACAGAATGTATATGAGACAAAGCTGAAGCTTTATGAGATAGAAGAGGAGTATAAGAATACGGACTTTTTTCGAGCGTCTAAATCGGTTATACTCAACGTAGCCAAGATTAAGAGTATCAGTCCAGCTTATTCAGGTCGGTTCGAGGCACAGCTGTTTAACGGTGAGGTGGTAGTAATCTCAAGACAATATGTACCGGAACTTAAGAAAAAGCTGGGAATGTAGGAGGTGGAGACATGGAGAGTGTAAAGAAGGTAATACAGACTTATTTTTATGTGTTATCGGGAAGCATCATCAGTACAGCAATATATATAACTATATTCTTACCGGATCTGTATTTTAATGTAGAAATCATATGGCAGGTCATTGTCGTGTCAGCGATCACTTCTCTGGGAACCCTGATTTATCGTTCAAAAAGGGAAATCAGCAAAAAACAGATGAGAATACGACACATCATTCATTATACGTATATTAATGTAGTTGTACTAGTTGCGGCCGTAATGTGGCGATGGGTTAATTGCAATCGAATATCACAAATAATCGCCATGGTACTATTGGTAGCGGGTGTATACTTTAGTGTAACGGCGGCTATGTTCAGTAATGAGAAACGAATTGCCGAGAGTATTAATCAGAGACTTCGTGCCAGGTATCCGGAGGAAGATAAGTAAGAGGAATAAAGAAATAAAATAGCTCCCAGCAGGTAACCCGTAATATGGTATTCCTGTTGGGAGCTTCTTTATGTTACGAGGAGTTAATCTAAAGTCCTCCGGGCAGGGTGTTACTTCAGCGAATAAAGGCACGAATGCCTTCGGAACTTATGTTCCCCATCTGCCCCGATGCGAAAGTGCCAGATGGCTGACACTTTGCTCACAAAATTACACTTCTAGATCCTTAAACTGAGCCATATACAGGTTATAATACTGACCCTTCTTAGCCAACAGCTCATCCGAGCTGCCTTCCTCCTGAATACCTCCATCATCAATGACAAAGATGCGGTCCGCTTTACGGATGGTAGACAGTCGATGTGCGATAACGAAGGAGGTTCTTCCCTTCAGTAACGCTTCGATACCCTGTTGTACCAGTAATTCCGTATGGGTATCTATACTTGAGGTTGCTTCATCCAGGATTAAGATCTTAGGCATGGAAACCATGGTTCTTGCAAAAGCCAGTAACTGTCTTTGACCTATGGATAAACCGGCTCCACGTTCCTTTAGCTCTGTTTCATAGCCCTTTTCCAGTTTCATAATGAAGTCATGGGCGTTGACTGCTTTGGCAGCAGAGATGATCTCCTCATCGGTCGCATCCAGCTTACCATAACGGATATTATCAGCCACTGTTCCGGAGAACAAGAAGTTATCCTGTGTCATGATACCCATTTGTCTTCTCAGACTTTCAATGGATACCTCCTTGATATCATAACCATCAATATAGATACTTCCCTGCTGTATATCATAAAAACGACTGATCAGGTTAACGATGGTAGTCTTTCCGGCTCCTGTTGGCCCAACCAAAGCGATTGTCTCACCGGGCTTGATTCGAAAGCTTACATCATTCAGAACCTGTGTATCTGCATCGTAAGCAAAGGATACATGGTCAAAGGTAACCTCGCCTTTAATTTCCGGAAGTTCATTGACGCTGTCAGCATCGGTGATGTCCGGCATGGTATCGAGAATATCGAAGATACGCTCTGCACCAGAGATATTCGTAATAATCTGATTATAGAAGTTACTTAGGTTCATAATCGGGTGCCAGAACATGGTGATATACATGGCGAAGGCCATTAATGTACCGACATTACCGGCATCGATGCGTAACAGCTTCACTGCTACGAAATACATACAAATGGATCCGACGCCCCAGCTAAAATCGATAACCGAACCAAAGGCATCATTCAATACAATTGCATTTACGAAGGAGCCACGATGCTCCTCTAGTAGTTCATCGAAGGTCCCGGCGGTCTCGTCTTCTGCTGTGAAGCTTTGAATAATTCTCATACCGGATAGGTCTTCGTGAATGAAAGCGTTCAGGTTGGAGCTCTTCTTCCGGTGAATCCGCCATCTCTTATGGGAGCGGGTCTGAATATACCAAAGACCGAAGGCCATAAAGGGCAGAGAGATTAATGATGCGATCGCCAGCTTCCAGTTGATCACCACCATGATAATAACCACGGCGGTGATTGTTACTGCATCCGGAATTAAAGTAGTGACGCTATTGGATAGCACATCCTTAAGGGAATTAACATCACCGATGACTCTGGCAAGAATTTTACCTGTAGGGCGGCTATCGAAGAAGCTGAAGCTCAGCTTCTGAATATGAGTATAAAGTTCCTGTCGAATGGTTAAGAGTACATTATTCGATACCTTAGCCATAAGATACATTCTAAGCTTTACCAGTAATACAAAGGATACATTAAGGATAAGAGCCAGTATACCAAGTCGGATTAAGCCTTTGATATCCTTATTTGCAATATGAACGTCAATCGCTCGATCGATAATCAAGGGATTAGCAATAGAGATTGACACTGTGGCCAACATGATAAAGATTACAGTAATAATTGTTCCTTTATATGCAAGCATATAGCTGAACAACCGTATAAGGGTTGCTTTTTTACTGACGTTTTTGATATATTCGTCTTCTTTGATGGCATTTATTGACATGAAGCCACCTTCCTTTCGTCAAACACAACCTCATCGGATTCCTGCGCTTCTAGGTAATCCCCGTATTGTGCCATAAATGTGTTATAGTAGTAGCCTTTATTTTGTAACAAGGCGTCATGAGTACCACGCTCAACGATCTTACCTTCATCCAGGATTATAATTTCGTCTGCGTTACGTACAGCGGAGATACGGTGAGCGATAATGATTTTGGTTGCTTCAATCTGAGCCAGGGACCGCTGTATCATAAGCTCAGTCTCCATATCGAGTGCTGAGGTAGAGTCATCCAGTACTAGGATGGGTGTCTTCTTGGCCAGTGCTCTGGCAATGCTTAGACGCTGTTTCTGTCCACCGGACAGACCAACACCACGTTCACCGACGATGGTCTCATATTGCTCATCCATTCGTTCGATAAAATCCTTTGCCTGTGCACCCTCTGCGGCCTCAACAACCTCAAAATTACATACATGGTTTTTCTTACCCAGCTTTATATTTTCATTAATGGTATCGGAAAACAGGAATACGTCCTGCATAACCAAGGAGATGCTCTTACGTAGCTGACGCAGGGAAAGCTCTTTGATATTCACTCCATCCAGATAAATATCACCCTCCGTTGTGTCATAAAAACGTTGAAGAAGGTTAATAATTGAACTCTTTCCGGTTCCTGTCGCACCCATAATTCCAATGGTCTTGCCCGCTGCCAAATCAAAGCTGATATCGGACAGGATGTTCTTCTCTGAAAGACCGAAGGATACCTTGTTAAAGCGTACCGCGCCCTTTACTTCCTCCAGAACAACCGGATTCTCCATCTCTGTTATCAGTGGTTGTTCTGCAAATATTTTCTTAATTCTCTTGCCGGAAGCAATTGCAGCGGCAAAGTCGTTGGAAAGCCAACCGAGCATTTCCATCGGCCATACAATATTCGTAGAATATTCCGCAAAAGCGCCTAAGGTACCTAATGTGATCGTTCCTTGCATCACCTGATAACCACCGATCATAATAACAATCATTGGCAACAGCTTGGTAATAAACTGAAAATAAGGATACAGCTTAATGAATACCTTAGATTGCTGCATGTTAAGCTCATAATAGCGTTTGTTGTGAGATAAGAACTTGCTTATCTCGTGTTTCTCTCGTGCAAAAGCCTTAACTGTACGAACTCCGGAGAGGTTCTCCTGGGCTACGGTATTCAGTTTCGCGTTTTCCTCGCTGATTGCTTCATAGATCTTGCCAAGCTTCTTCTCCATCAAGAGTGCCAGACAAGCAACCAGTGGTAAGATAATGGTTGGAAAGACTGCTAAGCTGGGACTTAAGTTATACATACAGTACAATACAATACCGGTATGAATAATAACCTCGATGATCAACATACTTACATAGCCGAGAGCACCCCAGATTCGGTCAACATCATCCTTCACACGTGACATTAACTCACCAGTGTTATTCTTATCAAAAAAGTTTAAGGATAAGCTCTGGATGTGATTGAATAGGTCTCTTCGAATATTCACTGTGATCCTTGCACTTACCAAGTCAAAAATTAATTCCTTCAAGTATTGGAAGATACATCTTCCGATACCTATAATAAATATCAAGATAAGCATCTTCGGTAGCAGAGCCAGGTCTCCTTCGATGATGACATTATCTATAATCCGCTTTGTTACCTGCGGTGACAGCATATCCAATGATACAGCGATTACAATACATAAAATCGCAAGTACATAGGCATACCAATACTTTAAAATATAGGTTGATATCTTTTTCATAATTCCTCCGTTCCCAGCGTGAAGCCCCTGCATCACGCATCCCTCATAAAAATTCCTTTTTGTGTGTCATTCATAGTCAATTTCATTATAATACAGACTAGTTCCATGGGATGTCTTATGTAGCCCTTTTTCCATTAGAGCATACAAAAAAGCCATGGTATGATAATACCACGGCATACAATTCAAAAATATAGTCGTAATCTCCACCGTCTCCCACTGGCAGCAGGGCAGGACAGGGATATGAGGTCACGGTTTAACTTTTTCGAATCCATGAGGTAATATCACTTAATGAGTTTAATATGAAATTGTTGTGTAAAGCGCTGGATCTAAATTTCATTTTGCTAATCATTGTTTTACCTCACTTTCTGTAATAGTCTGCCAATATTATATCCATGAATTAGTTTAATTGTCAACACATTTTTTATAAAAAAATTATAATTTTTTTATTTGTATACAATTGTATCTATTTCCACGATAACTCATCCAAATAATAAAATACTCTTTACCAATATGTAATAAGGAATATCACAGTATATTCTGCTCTTAAAGTCTACTTTGTAATACCTATCTTTGTAGTCCCACCTCCTCTTTCTAACTCAAGGATGTGAAAATTCTCTGTAGACTATCAGAGGAGTTTTTAAATTCAAAGACTTTTGTTATACCGATTGAGTATTATCCCCATATTGAGTAATCCTTAATTTTTCATTAATTTTTGATTTCTTCAAGAATTATTCATATTTCTATGGTATAATTATAACAATGAACAAATTATGAACAGGAATTAATCGGATTTTAGACAGACTATACAATATAAAGGTTGTGATTAAATGGATCTCCCCATGTTTTATGATGAGGCAGAGGAGTGGAATGCTGCATTGCTTTTGTACGATGCTGCGTTAAAGGAAGTTAATACAAAACTAGAGATATTGAATAATGAATTTAAATTAGCACATCAATATAACCCCATAGAGCATATTACTTCAAGAATAAAAACACCGCAGAGTATTGCAAAGAAACTTCGCCATAATCAGAAGGAACTGACGGTGGATAATATAATTAAATATGTCAATGATGTAGCCGGAATACGAGTTATATGTTCTTTTACCTCAGATATTTATCGTATTGCCGATCTAATCTCTAAGCAGAGTGATATTAAGGTACTTAAAGTGAAGGATTACATTATGTGTCCAAAGGAAAACGGATATACCAGCTATCATATGATTATATCCATTCCTGTCTTTCTCACGGATCGGACCATAGAGACCAAGGTAGAGATTCAGATTCGTACCATAGCGATGGATTTTTGGGCAAGTCTTGAGCATAAGATTTATTATAAATTTGAGGGAAATGCACCGGAGCACATTCGAAAGGAATTAAAAGAATGCTCTGATATAGTAGCTTATCTGGACCAAAAGATGCTTACCTTAAATGAAGAGATAAAGATCTATAGCAGTGAACGGACAAAGAGCTATCAGGAAGAATTAATGGATGGTTATAAGTCAGTGGTTGCTGAGTCCTTTGGAACAATTATAGAGGAGGAAGAGGGACAGGCCACTAAGGAGACAACAAAGCCAGAAGATGCAGAGCCTCAAAAATCAGGGAAGAAGAGGACATTGTTCGGATTGCGAGTATAGCAAAGGAGAGTGGTACCTATGAATATGTCATTTGGATTACCTACTTTGAAAGAACGTGGTAATAAAATGAAAGTAAGTACAAAAGAAATTACAACGACCTATGAGCAAAAACTGGAAGAGTATCGCAACACCTTGGAAAATTATAAGAAATGGCTTTTAGAGTACTCGGACAAGTGTGAAGTTTATGAGAACAGTATCGGAGTACAGAAGTGTAATGGGGTTCAGACCGCTATGGATCTAACGTATATCAAGGAACAGGGCGAGAAGACGATGGAGCTGATGGAAGACCTGGATAAGGTTAAAATCAATAACATCATGCTGGAGCTGGAGAAGCTGAAAGCTATTCTGGTGACAACCAGTGATAACCTGGAAGGCGTCGATAAGAATGTAGTAAACCGTATTTCTGAGCTGCTGATTGAACTTCAAAAGCAGAACGCATTACTAAGCAAGCAATATCAGGAAGAGCAAATAATCAAGCTACAAGCTCTTGACAGAAGGGTTCAGAGAGGTCACGCACTGCTATGGTTTGTACTGGCATTTAACCTGATCGGGATTAGTGGTATTGCTTTTCTAATCTTATATATACTTGAAATAATATCATTTTAATTTGTGTGTTAATGAATAAGGCTTCGAGGTTATCTCAGAGCCCTTGTATCCTTAGGAACAAGGCGTATGAGTAAGCTCGAAGCCATTGTTACGATTATACCTAAATGTTCTTTAACAGTTAAAGCTTAATGTTCTTTAACAGTGCAGCCAGTCCAGTTGTTGCCTCTTCTCCGCTTTGGTAGGTGGCAGGAGCTTCTTCCACCTCTTCAAGTACTTCCTCTTTCTCTTCTACTGCTTTCATACTGAGGCTAATCTTGCCATCCTTTACCTCTAGAATCTTAACGGTTACAGACTCGCCTTCCTTGATTACTTCATTAGGAGACTTAATTCTCTTACCGCAGATTTGAGATATGTGTACTAATCCGGTTAAGCCTTCACCAATGTTAACAAAAGCACCATAAGGGGTAATCTTCTCTACTACGCCTGTTGTTACGATACCGGTCTGAAGACGGGAAATCTTACTGGTTTTATCCTGTTTCTCACGGTCGCGGGCAACTTCCTTTGCAGATAGCACCAACTTCATGTCCTCAGCTGAGGCATTAATTACGATTACATCCAGTTCCTTACCCACATAAGCGTCCAGGTCCTCTACATAAGTTAATGCCAGCTGGGAAGCGGGTATGAAGGCACGTACACCTAGTAAATAAGTTACCACACCTCCATTGACAGCCTGTGCTATCTTAACTTTAAATATTTTACGACTTTCAAGGGCTTCCTTTAAATGGTCCCATGCCAGAATATCATCTGCGCGTTTTCTGGACAATAGAATGTTACCATGTCCATCATCTTCGCGAAGAACCGTAGCTGAGATCTCCTCCCCGAGTGTTACATCAGCCTTGATGGAGAAGCTGGGGTCATTGCTTAATTCCTCCAGCTTAATGATACCCTCGGTATAATATCCCAGATCAAGAATTACTTCAGTTTCGGAGATTCCAATTACGGTACCTTTTAATATATCTCCCTCCTGTATTTTCTTAAAGGACCGGGCAATCTCGTCCTTAAAATCATCCATCGAAGGAATTATCTCAGGTTCTGTTATCAGCTCTGCATCTGTATCCGGCAGAGAGGTGTTATTATTCACATTCAACTCTTCACTCATCATCATTCCAGGGAGGTTAACATACCTCCCATACCTCCATTCTTATATTTTCTTAATAGTATCTATATTATATCATGAATATAAATCGTATTCATGATCTTTTGCTCCGATCGCATAATATCAAGCAAGCTTGTATTATGCTCACTACGCTTTTATTATATCATAAATTGAGTGGCTGGAATCAATTATTTATTCATTTACCGCTTGACATAGAGATGATCGACGGTATATGTAAGCGTTTCCCTTCTTGCCGGTACGCTCTATGGTACCGATATAATTCAATACATGTAGAGCAGTCCTGGATACCTGTATGGATTGCCCGGAGACTTTCTTATAATCCCTGGCCGTAAATTCATAATCCAAGTCCTCAGGAATTAGAAGCTGATAGCCTGCGGCTCCTTGAATATCCAGCTCCTTAATTAACTCTGTGGGGATTCGGTCACTTCTGGTTGATCCCTTCTTCTTATCCGTGCTCCAGCCATCTAGAAAACGGTATTCCTCTAGATCCATCATCATTATTTTGAGCTTAAGATTAGGATTTACAAGGTAATCCTTGATTTTATAGAGCTCAGGGAAGATGGAATAGGGAGAACCCGGTTTGGGAGACTTTCGTCGTGGACTAATTTCACCGGTCTGTGGATTAACCCATCGAATCCACTTAATGTTGGGGATAGGATAGACAATCGTTACTGGTGCGAAGGTAAGAAACATCGGTAGCTTCCTCCGCAGCTTGTCAAAATTGCGAGTCTGAACCTCGATTATTTCGTTCTCGGTACAAATATCGGCAACAAAACCCCCAACTTTGATTTCATGGTTGAGGTAATTTGGAGACAGATAATATTTTAATACAGAGTGCACGGTCTTCTCACCTAGGGTTCCTATCCCGTTCAAACCCTGTTGCTGTCCGATTACTTTATCACAAGCCTGAAGAAACAGCTGCTTGTCCATAATCAATCACCATACCTTTGTTCGATAATATATGTAAATAAGAATAAATGATTTTATAGATGAATGCAAGTTATTATCGATAGAGATTCTGAGCACTGTTATCGCTGGCAATAAAGTTCTCACCACATCCTTTATAATACCAATAAAATGATAAGTTGAGCATAAAGTGGTTTGCAAAAGAGACTAAAAAAATTCGACTCTTGTAGAATTCATTCATTTCTATTAATAGTGGAGGTAAAAAATATAGTACAATATCTGGTAGGGTTTGTCAGGAAATTCTTAAAATGTGTGAATTTTATATTGATATTATTACTTAGATTAGTGCACTATTACGGGAAACATGCAAAAAGGCTATAAAACCATTGACAATATGTATAAAATTTGATAATCTGGAAAAGGTTAGTACTGGAGAAGGTATTACCCAGAGGAAGAAGTTGGGGAAGCGAGAGGGTAGAAGATTTTAGAATAAGGTTGACTAAAACGTATATCAATATGGTATACCTTTTTGGTCAACCTTATTTGATTCGTGTACATGGAAATTGGGTTTAATTCAACTCATCAAACTGTAAAACAGTTGCTCATTTGGTTTTAGTAAGGAAACCAGGAGCCTAATACCTTCTTCGCAAGGTCGTAGGTAGTTTGGTAGTCCATGTCACCATCCTTGGCGATATCGGATACACCATGCACCTTAGCCAAAGTCGGTGTATATTCGTTCAGCTTATAAATTCCGTAATGAAAATCTGCAGGACCATTCTCGTAATGAGTTACGATTGGTGTAATAGCAGCATTACTGATATAGGTACCGTTCTCATCCTTATTAATCGTCACCTTAGCCATCGCTCCAAGCATTCTGGGAGCTTCTTTTTGATATGACATGAAATTGCCTAAGGAATAGTATACTAGCATGCGATGGTCCGTATCAGCTTCAATCCATTCTACTGGTTCAATTACATGAGGATGCGATCCGATAACCAGATCAACACCATGCTCATAGAAGAACTCCGTAAGATTCTTTTGCATTGGGGTTGCCGCATAAACATATTCAGAACCCCAATGAGGAAAAACAATTGTAAAATCCGCTTCTTTCTCCGCCTTTGCAATATCCTTTGCCATCTTTTTTTTATTCAGTAGATTCACAAGATAAGGCTTATCCTTCGGTAGAGAATAGCCGTTCAGGCTATAGGTATAGTTGAGCATTGCTAGTTTAATTCCGTTTTTCTCAATAACGGTTATTTTATCACTGGCCTCCTCTGACTCATTAATGCCAAGAACATGAACGAGTGGCTTTGTCCTCCAGAAAGCAAAGGTATTCTCAATGCCTTTGAGTCCCATATCCATAGTATGATTCGTTGCTTGAAGCACGACATCAAAACCTGCTTCGACAAGAGCATCACCGATTTCGGTTGGAGAGTTGAAGTTCGGATAGCCGGAATAGGCAAAGTCATCGCCGCCCAAGATGGTTTCCTGATTCACAACGGCAATGTCTGCTGCGGTAATCTCCTCCTTTAGATTGGAGTAGAGATGGTCATAATTCAGAGTACCGTCTGCTTGTTCACCGCTTTTCACAACCTCGATATGAATTAGGTTATCACCGACAGCTAATAGGGTGACTTCAGAAGCCGGATCCTTATTCTCCCCTTCTGCAGGAGACCAGGCAGGGATACTTTCAGCGTTATCGTTATGGGAAGTGGTAAGCTCTATAGCTCCTTCCAAAGAAAATTTCCTAAAGCGTGCGGCTGAACCCTCGACGAACTGCCATTCGGGGGTACGGAGCGGAAAGGTTATCTCAGACGCATAGTACCAGGGATCTTCAGGATGGAGAGGATTCTTAAGGACATGAAAATCTTGTGCCGGCATATAACCCTGAGCAAGTAGATAGCATCGATTTCCATCCTCGTCTGTCGCCATATCAACGATTAAAACACAATGCCCCGGTGAGCCACCTTTTAGAAATAAATCACCGGGTAGCAGCTCCTCAACTGTGACTTTTTCGCATTCTGATGCGAGAGATAAGGTCCCTGCATATGCGAATACCATATCGAGATACTTGAGAAATGTTTCATAGGAATCATCATAGGAAGCTGATTTCACCCAGCGGACATCGTTACCCTCAACCTTAATCCGGTAGCCCTCTCGCCACTTTGTATACTCCATGTAAAAGCCATTAGTTAGATGAAAGGCAATCTTATCATACACCTGTAAGGACCAGTAATATTCGGCATAAATTCTGATAAGTGAGTCTGCGCATTGTTGTAAATCGCGATCTCCAAGACTGAGATCAAAAATAGCTACATGATTATTCTGATTAGATTTAGCCTGACCGTTATATAGCATTAACTGACTTTCGCTACTTTTAAGAGGAAGGGTACGCATAAAATATGCCAGCTCCCCTTCGGAGGAAGAGACGCGGGAATAACCCTCTGGCGGATTAATTCTGCTTTCCAGATTCATACCATCCTCATTGATATAAGAGAATACTTCCACTACCGCAGGAAGAGCGGTTGGAGTTGGAGTGGTGCCTGAGGTCTTTGGTAAGACAGTTGGTGTGGCTCCAGTTGTAATCTGATTTGCTGCGCCGGTTGGCTCCGTAGAAGGATTTTGCTCCTTAGGATTGCAGCCGTTTAGCAGTAAGCATATACTGGTTATAATTAAGAGACTCTGTATTAATCGGAATCGTCTGAAGAATTGATTTAACATTATTATGCTTCTCCAATCATTTAGAATGTTTCAATTATAGCATGGGCCGGAAAATAAATCCATCCTGATCATAGAAGGAATAATTTTGGGGGCATGAATAAAAGGAAATACTTTGACAAAGCCTATATCCCATGGTATACTTTGTCATAATACATGGTAAAGGCAATGAAAAGAAGAGTACACAGCGGAGCACTTAACAGAGAACCCCATATAGCTGAGAAGGGGAGAGGGATATCATGCCGGCTGACATCGTTTAGCTTGCGGAAACTGTGGAAGATGGTCTTGGAGCTGCGCACCGAGGAGTAATCTTAGGCTGCGACGGAAGCAACCGTTATAATGCAACACTGTAGTATTTGCAGTGAAGGAGGCCTTTATTCAAAGATAAAGGTAAATTAAAGTGGTACCACGGGAGCACCTCTCGTCTTTAAATAATTAAAGATGAGGGTTTTTTTATGTTAAAAAACCACAGCGCCGACCATGACGGATTAAGGATGGGAACTAAAGCAAGGTCAGAGGGATACAAATTTAAAAGCAAGTATTAAAAATAGAAAGAAAGGATTGATGTAAGCATGAGCAAAAAACCATATTACATTACAACAGCAATTGCCTATACCTCAGGAAAGCCCCATATCGGTAATACCTATGAGATCGTATTGGCAGACAGTATTGCACGTTTCAAAAGATTGGAAGGCTATGATGTATTCTTCCAGACAGGAACGGATGAGCATGGACAGAAGATTGAGCTGAAGGCAGCAGATGCCGGAATTACACCGAAGGAGTTTGTGGACGGCGTTGCGGGACAAATTAAGGGCATCTGGGATCTGATGAATTGCTCCTATGATAAATTCATACGTACCACGGATGTGGATCATGAGAAGCAGATCCAGAAGATTTTCCGTAAACTTTATGACAAAGGTGATATCTATAAGGGACATTATGAAGGTATGTATTGTACCCCTTGTGAATCCTTCTTTACCTCCTCCCAGTTAGTGGATGGCAAATGTCCTGATTGTGGCAGAGAGGTGCAGCCTGCTAAGGAGGAAGCATATTTCTTAAAGCTAAGCAAATATGCAGATCGTCTGATTGAACACATTAATACACATCCGGAATTCATTCAACCAGAATCCAGAAAGAATGAGATGATGAACAATTTCCTTCTACCCGGACTCCAGGATCTGTGTGTATCCCGTACCTCCTTCAAATGGGGTATTCCGGTAGATTTTGATGATAGGCATGTAGTATATGTTTGGCTTGATGCACTCAGTAATTACATCACAGGTATCGGTTATGATGCAGATGGTAATCATACAGAGCAGTTTAATAAATACTGGCCAGCGGACCTTCATCTAATAGGCAAGGATATCATCCGTTTCCATACCATCTACTGGCCGATTATCCTGATGGCGTTAGAGGTTGAGCTCCCGAAGCAGGTATTTGGTCATCCCTGGCTGATGCAAGGAAGTGCGGCAGATAAGATGAGTAAATCCAAAGGAAATGTTCTCTATGCAGATGATTTGGTAAAACTGTTCGGTGTGGATGCTGTAAGATATTTCGTTCTTCATGAAATGCCCTTTGATAATGATGGTATCATTTCCTGGGAGCTTCTTGTAGAAAGAATTAATTCTGATCTGGCTAATACCTTAGGAAACCTGGTAAATCGTACGGTATCCATGTCCAATAAATACTTTGGCGGCATTGTAAATAACGGTAATGAAAAAGAGCCTGTGGATGAGGAGCTGATCGCGCTTGCTCTTGAAACTCCGAAGAAGGTACTTGCTAAGATGGAGAAGCTTCGTGTAGCCGATGCCATCAGTGAGATATTTACTCTATTCAAGCGTTGTAATAAATATATTGATGAGACCCTGCCTTGGGCACTGGCTAAGGATGAAGGTAAGAAAGCCCGTTTAGAGACCGTGCTTTATAACCTGGTAGAAAGTATCTGTATTGGTACCAGCTTATTAGAGTCCTTTATGCCGGAGACAGCGGGTAAGATTATGGCTCAGTTGAATACAAAGAGCCGTACTATCGAAGAGTACGAGAAATATGGCCTATATGTATCAGGAACGAAGGTAACCGAGACACCGGAGATATTATTTGCAAGACTTGATTTAAAGGAGGTACTTAGTAAGGTGGAAGAGATGAAAGAAGTAAAAGAGGTTAATACAGAGGTAGCGGTTGAAGCAGTAGCAGAGAACGTTACTGATGTTATCGATATTGAAGCAAAAGCGGAGATTAACTATGATGATTTTGCAAAGCTGCAATTCCAAATCGGTGAGATCATTGCCTGTGAAGAGGTTAAGAAATCCAAGAAGCTGTTATGCTCTCAGGTGAAGATCGGTTCTCAGGTAAAGCAGATCGTATCCGGCATTAAAGCACATTATACACCGGAGGAGATGGTTGGCAAGAAGGTTATGGTAGTGGTTAATTTAAAGCCTGCAACCTTAGCCGGAATGCTATCCGAAGGAATGTTACTCTGTGCGGAGGATGCAGAGGGTAATCTGGCACTGATGATTCCGGAGAAACCGATGCCCTCAGGAGCGGAAATCCAGTAATGTAGAAGCAGTTGTAAGCTAGTGTAACGGCAGTTTATTACAGCGATGATGAAGTAATAATAGATGAAAGATATCTACGTGTATTCCGACGCCCGGACTTTGGATTATATGTTCGTAACAGATCTGACATGATAAAGCGTATGTCAGCCTGCTCCTAACATATTAATCCTCGGTCCGTTCTGACGGAATACACTGCAGATTATCCTCCATCTATTATTACTTCTTTTTATATTTTGAAAACTGCCGCATTTTAGAATACGACAGCCCTTCTTCTTTTTAATATTGTAATCGCTCACAGAGTGATCGGTTTTCCTATGCCGTTTGCGAACTTTATATTGTCATGAATAAAACAGCTGCATGCAGAATATGTACGATCCATCATCTGCGTGCAGCTGTTTTTGGGCACTATATAAAGTTAAATTATGCTAATTCGGATACTACCTTTTCAAGAGCTGCTAAAGCATCTGCAGGAAGCTTGTCAAAGCCTCCCTTATCGGTTTCTCTGGACTTAACGAATTCGATACGGTCAAGCATTCTAGCCTTCAACTGAGCCTTGTACTCTGCATCATCTAAATTAGGAACAAAGCCTTCCCACTCGAAGATTTCGATATCTTCGAAAGGTCCCCACTGCTTAAAGTTAGTCTTATCTTCAACTATTGCCTCAATAATTCCTAAGGTATCAGCCGGTTTTACCTTCTTACCCATGAAATCACCGGTATTGATTACGTAACAATCTACATTCTTCTCACCAACTAATTTCTTGAATTTCTCATAGTCATTTACTAGAGGATAGGTACGGAAAGGATTTGCATAAGGCTCAACAACTAATGCATTAGGGTCTACACCGGGAGCAAGACGCTCAGCTGTAGTTCTCTTAGTTGCAAGAGTAGCACCCATGACAGAAGCAAGGGATGCGCCTTTTAACTTAATGATCGGAGGTAGAGTAGGATCCTTCATAATCCAGAAGATGGAGTCTACTGCTTCAGGGATCTTATCTACGCGGTTCGGAGACCATAACTTAGACTTAATCGCACGGCCATTACCATTACGGATATCTTCTGTAACAAGAACAATCTTACCCTCGTCATCTAAGGTTGCGGAACAGTTCTGAGCAGTTAATAAATACTTGTTATCCTCACAGTTGGTAGGATAATCCTGTGTCTTATCAAAATAGGTAGGCTCTAATGCGATGGAGGAACCGGTCTCTGTATTGATAATGAAAGCATCATCATGAAGAACGGTTACATCATACTTACCACCATGCTTAGCATGAGTAATGGTGGACTTACCAGAACCGGAAAGACCGAATACGGATGCTACATAGGTTTTGCCGCCGTCAAGGTTATATCTCTTCTGACCGCCATGGCAGGAAGCATAACCATTACGGTTAGCAATAGCCCATGCAATAGTAAGAGTACCCTTCTTGTGCTCACCGAAATATCTCATACCAAGAAGAGCAGCACAGTTGGTGGCGGTGTTGAAATATGTTAATCCCATCGGATGCTCGGGATGTTTCCATTGAGGATTGGAGAAGATATAAATATCACATTCATCACCGATCGGTCTGGAAGCCTTGTACATTCTCACATATTCGTCAGACATATACTGGAAGTTCAGCATCCAGGAGTAAAGAATGTTCTCTTCGCCTTCTGGAATCAGCAAATGAGCTTTAACCATGAATTCAGGATCTAATCCGATGAATACCTCAGCATGATAAAGGGTGGAATATCTGGTATCATAGATTGCATCCATTACCTTACTGTTCAGGTTCTCGGTGTCTACACCGGGCTCACCGGTAATTTTTCTTGCAGCTGCAGCGCGGCCGGTTACAAATCCATCATTAAATAATAATACTTTTGCATCTTTCTCAAGACCGAAATCCTCTCCACGATAAACCGGCATATCAGTTACTACTGTTCCGGGTGAATTCTTAGCGAGTTCATATGCCTCTCTAAGAGTGTTAATTTTAACAACATTGTTACCATAGAATGCTACTTCAATGATAGAACGTGTTTTGGAAAAACCGGGTTTGTTAGCGCCGATTTCGTCGTGTTTAAAATACGCTTTTGTTGACATTTTACATCCTCCTATTTTTTGAATTGTTCAATTATTCCGAATTATATACAGAATAAATTGAACTTGAATAGTAATATATATTAATTGTCCGCCACCTTAAGTATAAAACCGATGGTTGTAAATGTCAATAAATTAACAGAAAACCATCTAATAAATTAGCAGAAAAATCTACATTATAACGAAGTAATCTATTTCTATTTGGTGTTTTGAGCGATCCAGGCATTCATGTAATCATTGATTACCCCAAATTGTGCAGGACCGATATCCAGGAGAAACTGATGAAAGTCTTTGGTTACAAATCCTTCCCCCAGGGCGAGCTCTGCTTTCTCCCTTAATTCCTGAATCTCCAGATAACCCACCGCATAGGGAAGGTAGATCGCAGGTTCTTCAAGTAAGGTATTATAAATATGCTCCGAGATCGCGGCATCACCGATAAAATTCATTACGTATTTCATCGTGGTTTTTTTGCTCCAGCCCTCGTAGTGTATTCCGATGTCGGCTCTGGCATACATACACAGTATGACGATATTGTTCGCTCTTAAGAAGTCGGCAAGGTTCTTATCAATTCCTGCAAAACGATAGGAATACATCTCAACATAGGTTGCCCAGCCCTCATCATAGCCCATAAAATTCATAATGCTGCGAATGGGAGCCGGATTCTGGCTGCGGAAATAGACACACTGATATAAATGACCCGGATACCCCTCATGGGCAACCGTGGTATAGATCATGGATAAGGTCTTTTCATCATTTCCATTGATATAGATATTGTTGTTTTTGTAGCTATCAATAGGGGGAACAAGATACATGGCAGGACTCAGGTAATTTGCCAAGGCCTCCGGTACATACTTTATATTACAATTCACCGTCTGTGCTTCTGGAAAATCCTTCGCAATATCCTTCTTAAGGTCCAGCATAATATCCTCTGGATTTGTAATGGGGAAGGAATTAAAATCCAGATATTTATCAATAATGTTTTTGTCAGATAAGGTTAAGGATGTGATATCTACAATTCCGTCACCAATTGCAGCTTCCAGCAGATCGATCATCTCTTCCATACTCTTGTTAGATCCGGTTTTATACTTTGCAAGACATTCATAATACTCCTGCCCCTCTGGATAATTGTAAAGCCCGCCCTTATTCGTCCCGGAGCCCATCAGCTCCTGTAAAGCGTCTATCATCATCTGATATGCAGGTATAACATAGGTGAGAACAATCTCTGTATTGGCCGCCTTATATGCCGCTTTCTCCTTCTTAGATAAGTTAGTATATCCAGAAATTTTATCATTAAAATACGTAATCAGAAAATTATTTTCAGGGTCAGCTATAAAGGCTTCACATTGAGCTATAATTCTTTTTGCTACTGCATCACTCATGAAGAGACCATGAGCAGATTTCTCTCTTTCATATTGGATGATATCGGAATAGTAATCTTGAATGCGAGGAATAAGGCGAAGATATTCATCAATATCTGATTTCTGATG
The DNA here is from genome assembly GCA_023436225.1 of Bacillota bacterium. Classification (GTDB taxonomy): domain Bacteria; phylum Bacillota; class Clostridia; order Lachnospirales; family Lachnospiraceae; genus Mobilitalea. Next base: position 149,283 of record JAEZKA010000056.1, on the reverse strand, counting down.
AAAGCTATATTCTGCAAGCAGAATGGGTAGCTGAGCCTGAATTCCGGTGGTCGGTCCGAGACATTCATAATAGTAATCAAATTTGCCCAGGGAAAGATCCGTCTCAAGATATTTCTTTACGATATCGTAGGTCAGCTGCTGCTCCTTTGATAAAAGGGAGTAATCAAAGGAAAGTAAGTACTTCAAATGATTTTCTGATAGCATATGATCTTTATTCATACTATTAATGCTATATTCCCCAAAGGTTGCCTCAGTTTCTTGTATTCCATAGTTTTTAGGCTCTGCCAGAGAATAATTCAAGGAGAGGCTGTCAGATTGAACCTCTTGAACAAAGAGATTATTCATAAAATCATCAAATCGGCCCTGTTGTTTTTCCTGCTTTGTTTGAAAACTGCAGCCAATAAGTGAAAAGGAAAGGCATAGACACAGGATGAGGGCAAGAATTCGTTTTCGAAGCATTTGATGCATAGTAACCTCCTGTAAGATAGCCATAATCCCGCATAGGATCAGACATAAATATATTGTTGTATTATGTTTATTCCCAAAGCAGGCAAGTAAGAAGTATCATATGAAATATTTCGTTAACGGGTTATAACCGGGTACCGGTTAAGTTTTTTGTCGATTTGTCCGAAATACATCACATGACAATATATCATGCATTCAAGCATTATGGAGGTAATGATGGATTTCGGTGTTTCACTGGAGGTTAATAAAGAAATTACTGCAAGCAGGAGCAGCAGCTCCCTAATGACAGCTGAACAGAATAGAAATAGCGAGGGGATGGCTTATCTGGCGCCAGGACAAGTGATTACGGGAACCGTGGTAGCCGTTGATGATCAGGTAACCCTCGATTTTGATGGTCATAAAGTGGTAACCTCGAAGCAAGTACTAAAGTATGCTGTTCCTGGAGATAGAAAGATCTTTGAGGTCATTAAGGCTTCCAGCACTGAGATTGAGATAAAAATACTCGAAGGAAATGTGAAAGCTCTTCGCCAGACAATCAAAGCTATTACAATCAAGGAAAACGATTGGGAGACCATGCGATCAAAGAAGGAGCAGGCAGCAAAACAGGCTGAGAAGGAAAAAACGTTTAAAGAGGCACAGGAAAAGCTAGAAGAGATCAGCATCAAATTCACAGAGCAGGATTATAAGGCGTTGGAGAGGGAAGGCTTTTGGGCAGAGACGATGAGTGTCAGTGGCTTATTCGAGGCAATCAACAGAGTGAAAGCATCAATGACACAAGTTGGTATGATCAGTACGAAACAGGCCGGTGAAGAAAGCTCGGTTAAGTTTACGGAGGAAAAGATAGCAGTAAGGCTAAAGGAAGAGAATCTTCCAGTAACAAAACAGAATATCGATCGTATTCAGAAAGCCATAGCGCTTAGTGATATAGTAGTAAAGATAGATGATAAGGCGATGAAATATCTGATTTCACGGGAATCAGAACCAACCATTGAGAATATTTATAAGGCTTATTATAGTGGGAGTGCGAAGCATCCAGAGAAGCGGACAGAGCTTACAGCCAAAGAATGGGATGAACTGGAGGGACAGGTTGAGGAGATTATTCGCGAGACTGGGTATGAGGTTAACACTGAGAATCTTTCAGATGCAAGATGGCTATTGGAAAATGAGCTTCCTATAACTTCAAAAACCTTCACCTATAAGAAAAAACTAGATGAAATTAAGGCAAATACAGATACAGATATCATCATGGATCGAATTATGGAAGGGATGAAGAGCGGAACGGTACCCAAGGATGTAACACTGGCTACACAAAGTATTCCGGCTTTAGAGTACATAATCACAAATCTTAACTCCGTAGGGGAGGAAGCCATAACCTATGCAATTGATGAAAAGCTAGAGTTAAACATCAAGAATCTTACTGCAGTTCAAGAGGATCTGTCCACGGGTAAAATATCTGTAAATAAGGGAGAGGCGGAGGAAACGGAAGATTTCCCAGAAGATGCAGAGTATAAAACCGATGAAGAAAATCCCCCGGCTAACCGCGATTATGTGGAAGTGAAGGCTAAGAGACAATTGGAGGAGATTCGTCTTAAGATGACAATAGAAGCCGCCAGAAGACTGGAGAATAAAGGAATACATATTGAGACAGAGAGACTGGAGAAGATAGTGGAGGAGCTTCGTAAGCTGGAGGACAGTTACTATAAGAGGCTGTTGAGTGAAGCAGAGGCAGAAGGCACCACACAAGCGTTGCATACTTTACGAACCACCACACAGAACATTGATCAGTTAAAACTCTTGCCTTGTGCAATTTTGGGTGCTACGTTGGCCGAGAGAACAACGCAGACCTTACCAAGTCTTATTTCCTCCGGTACAAAGCTAATCGCTGATTTTGAGAAGGCGGGTATTACCTACGAGACTTTGGCTACGGTTCCGAATGCAGAATACGGAGATTCGATTCGTAAAGCATTCTCCAATATGGATTCTCTGTTATCCGAGTTAAATATTGAGAATACGCAGGCAAATCTAAGAGCGGTTCGAATTCTTGGATATAACAGCATGGAGATAACCCAAGAGGCGATTGATCAGGTGAAAGCTTACGATAAACAAGTAACCTCTGTTATGAACAACCTCCATCCGGCAGTAACCGTAAGGATGATAAAGGAAGGCGTTAATCCCTTGAGTATGCCAATTGATGAACTTAACACCGCAATTGACCGGATGAAAGAGGAGCAGGGAATTAGTTCGGAGGATAAGTTCAGCAATTACCTTCATAAGCTTGAGAAGGAGAATGGGATAACTCCTCAGGAACGTAAGGCATATATCGGTATTTACCGACTTCTATATAATGTTGAGAAATCGGATGGGGCTGCACTTGGAGCCGTGATAAAGGCTGATCAGGAGGTGACTCTGTCACATCTGCTTACTGCGGTACAGACCAGAAGGCGTGGAAGTGTGACTGCGGCAATTGACGATGAGTTTGGTATGCTAACAGAGCTAAACCGTAATAAGGAGAGTATTGCAGAACAGATAAAAGGTTTCTCGAATCCTATGGAAGAGACACTTAATGATAATGCACGTAAGGAAGCCCGGCAGGAGGAGCAGGAGAAGTATCTTGACCGGGTAGTTAAGCAGATTGCAGAGGAAATCTCTCCGGAGAAGCTTAGAAACCTGCAACAAGCAGGGGGAATGATGGCAGCAGCACAGCAGGCGCTTTCGACAGAAGCTCCTGCTAATGCCTCCAATAAGGATCTGTGGGAGACGATAAAGAATGTACCGCTGGAGAAGCTATTGGAGCAGCTGCAAGAGATAGCAGAGGGAGAGGATACCTCCGGTGGGGATTATGTACAAAAGGTACAGCAAATAAGGGAACTGTACAAGAATTCTGAGCAATCTCTTCGTTTCCTGAACGATTATCAGATGACCGGCTCACCACAGAATATCATGATTGCCAATCATATATTAAGCAATGGCATTTCGCCGATTGTAAGGCTTTTGAAGAGAAAAAATGAAAATAGTGTTGAAAATTCTGAAAACAAGCTAAAGGAATTAAACGAAGTATCCGATACATTAATCGATAAGTCTTCTATGAATGAAGCCTATAAAAACTTAGAAGCCCAGGCGAAGGAAGCGCTTACACAGGCATGTTCACAGGAAACCCTAGATAGCAGTAAGCTGGCAGAGCTTAAGAATATCGGGCAACAGATGACCTTCTTACGTAATATGGCATCGCGGGAATTCTACCAGATACCGATTGAGACCGAGAAGGGGATAACGAACATGAACCTGACTATTCTTCGGGGTTCCGGGATCACCGGCAGAGTATCTGTTACCGTTTGGTCAAAGGAGCTTGGGAATATCAAAGCGGAATTTTCCTTAAAGGAGAAAACCGTAAAGGGCTTTATCGCCTGTGATAACCGACATGGATTGAAGAGGCTTCAAATGGAGGCAGCTGAGATTGAAACGGCGGCAAAGGAAAGTAATATAGACTTAAAGCAACTGGATTTTGGTATATCCGACATAGATTATGAGAGTTACAATTATCAGAATCCTAAGGATCCTGGACAGAGTACCGGAGAAGATCTTAATACAGAACGCACTTTGTACCGTTTGGCAAAAGCATTTGTACAAACAGTACGATTAGCGGAGAACAATGTGAACTAAAAAGCAATTCAAGTCAGATGTATTTCAGCCACATGGAGGTTGCTGAATTAAGACAATAATTATACTAAGAATAATATCGTGCGAACCATCATAACACGGAGGGGGATGGCTGCCGAAACAGAAAGGGATTAGGTGATACTTCATGAGAATCAACCATAATATTTCGGCTTTAAAGGCTAACAACCAGCTGGCAAAAACCAATAGTTTACTGGATAAGAGCTTAGAGAAATTATCCTCAGGCTATCGTATTAACAGTGCGGCAGATGATTCTGCAGGCTTAGCCATTTCAGAAAAGATGAGAACACAGATCTCAGGTCTTGATCAGGCGTCCAGAAATGCTTCCGACGGTATCTCTGTTATTCAGACAGCGGAGGGTGCATTGGTAGAAGTGGAAGCCATGCTGCAAAGAATGAGAGAGCTGGCAGTTCAGTCAGCGAACGGCACCTACACAACAGAGGATCGTATCGCAATTCAGTCAGAGATCGATCAGTTAAATGAAGAAATTACAAGAATTTCCGAAACTACAGAATTTAATACCATGACACTATTGGATGGTAATATAGATCGTAAATCCTATTCTAATAATAGTAATGTTAATTTAGTATCCCTGTCCGATACGGTTGGTATCGGTAATTATGGTGTTAAAATTCTTCAGGATGCAAGACAGGCAGTTGTTGTCGGAGCAAAAACAGAATTCACTGGACCAACAACTTCAGCTAAGATCAGCGAATTGCAGGCAGGGTCGATTAATATCAATGGCGAAACCGTAAAGGTTGAAGCAGGAGATACCATTGCGCAGGTATTTGAGAAGATCAGAAATGTATGTGATAATGTAAGCATCAATGTATTTGCAGCTGCTGAAGATGCTAAACCGTCACAAACAGCTAATCTTGATATGGCAGGTTATACCAGCAAGACCCTGGAAAGCGGTGACAGACTGGTATTTGCTTCAAAGGAGTATGGCTCCGATCAATCCGTTGCAATCTTCTGTGATAATGCGGATTTATGTGCGCTACTTGGTTTGACCTCCAAGGGCGTTAAGGTGGAGGGATATGATGCAAAGGCGGAGCTGGAGATTAAGACAGCTAATTCCAGTTTTGAAAATACCGCCACAGTATCCGTTAAGGGTAATAAGGTAACGGTAACGGACCGAAATGATTTTAAGATGGTATTCGAAGTAAAGCCAGGAACGATGAAATCAGAATTCACAGATTCTGTAATTAATGAAGATCCTGCATTAGAAGCTAGTAAAAGTTTACCGCCCAATTCGATCACAGTTGGCGGACATGGCGTGACTATTACGCAGGATGCAAGACAGGCTGTTATACTTGGTAATACGATAACGCAAGCACCGACTACTGTTGTTACGGCAGGTACTATTACGGTTACTGTCGGGACAATGTCTTATGATATCATTGCTGATGGTACAACAGATACTATTGCCTCACTCATGGCAGAAATTGATGCTATTGACGGCGCTGCGAATACTCTGAATGTATATGCGGTCGCTAACGATTCCGCACCGAATGCAACGACAGGTACGATTGTCGCTGGCTATGAATCAATATCATTAGCGAAGAATACCCGCTTTCTTATGGTTTCAACAGCTTATGGCTCAAATGCAGCTATTTCAATAAAATGTGATAATGCTAATCTCGCAGCTGATTTGGGACTCTCAACGGTTAATGTAGCCGCAAAAGGCTATGATGCAAAGGCTGATTTAGTATATCCAAATGACAATGTCACAGTTACAACCGACGGAAATAATGTTATCGTAAAAGAGGGAGTTACAACAACTCCGCGTACTCTTACTGCCAGTGAAGGACCGGGAACAGTATTTACCGACAGAACAATTATAGCAGCAGATGCTGACGCCACACCAAGCACTGTAGAAAATAAGGGTGTAGACGTAACCGTATCTGTACTGGATGCGGGTCCGATGGATCTTCAGATAGGTGCGAACGAAGGACAGACGATGTCGGTACGTATTCCCAGAGTTACACCGGAGACCTTAGGGATAGATAAGGTTAATATTGGTACGGCTGCGGGTGCTCAGAAGGCAATCGATTTATTAGATACAGCGATCAATACGGTCTCTGCGATCCGTTCCAAATTAGGTGCTTACCAGAATCGTCTGGAGCATTCCATTTCCAATTTGGATACCACATCTGAGAACATGACAGAATCCTTATCTCGAATTGAGGACGTTGATATGGCAGAAGAGATGGCTAACTATACTCAGAAAAACGTATTAGCTCAGGCAGGAACCTCGATGCTTGCCCAGTCTAATCAAAGACCTCAGACGATACTCTCCTTATTACAGCAATAATCATCTTGAATGTGTAGGAGGTAGGGGATATGAATAAAGAGTTGATCAAGGCATTTACTGCCAGAGTGACGCAGGCATCCAAAAGCGAGTTGACTGTGATACTGTATGAAATGATTCTGACGGAAATCAAGGAAGCAAGAGAAGCCTTTGAGAAGGGTGATATGACCACATTTGATAAGGAACTGAAGCTGGCGCAAAAATACATAACCGAGTTACATGCTACCTTAAATTATAGCTATGCGATATCCTATGATTTACTTAGTCTATATCTGTATGTAAATAAAAGAATTATCCAAGCAATCCTTCGTAGAATTCCAGACACCCTAGACAGTGCCGAGAGTGTAATGAATAAGCTCTTAATTGGATTTCAGGGGGTTTGCCAAGCTGATCATAGTGGTCCTGTTATGAGGAATACACAGCAGCTCTATGCGGGCTTAACCTACGGCAAAGGTTATCTGAATGAGACCTTCATTGATCCAAGTGACAAAAGCCGGGGGTTCATAGCATAAAAAGCCAATACCAAGGAGCGGGCTTCAACAGAGCCGGCAAGAAGTAATGAAGAGAAAGTATCTGAAGATACTAAGGCAATCAGAGATACATAAGAATTCTTAATTACGAACGAATAATTGAGGTACAAACGAATTAAAATCAACATAAGATGCTTGAAAGTACATATGAAGTAATCATGTATATCATGAAAAAAGGACGCGCCACATAACTATTCAGTTAGAATGTGACGCGTCCCTTTTATGTTGTAAAGTTAATTACAGCTTATTCTACTGCAATTAACAGTATCGCTGTTCCGTTGCTTTGGCCTGCTTTAGAAGAAAATGATATCTGTTCTGGATTGCATTTAATTCATAGATGCAGCTATCAATCAAATCGGGGTCAACGACGTTCTCGAAGTTAGAATATGCAGCCTCCAGGGCTAGTTTTGTCCGGTTAATCTCGTTTATCAGCATTAAATTATCTTTTGCAGGCTTCTTCTTAGTAAATAGTGGCATTCCTTCACCATCCTTACTATTATGCATCTCGCAATTAATATAATCGTTTATCAGTTATTTGCCTTGGTAGTTTACTTGTATTATCAAATCACTTACCTTAGCAATTTACTTGCTAATAGTATAGTCAATTAATTTGGTTTTTATTCTATTCTTTAACATAAAATGGATTCACAAGTATATAAATATAGTAGATGGATGTCGTTGGACAAGGAGAGATGATATGAACAGCTATATATTTATAGCAATTATTATTGCTTGCGTAATCTTTATCGGAGTATGCGTTATTCGACGTAGACCAGATTTGTTGATTGATTTTGTACTGCGTGCCTGCTTTGGTACAGCAGGAATTTATCTGTTGAATCTTGCGTTCAGTATTCAAGGTTATCCGATTAGTGTTGGAGTAAATGGAGCTACTGTATTAACGAACGGACTTCTTGGACTGCCAGGATTTTTATTACTCTATGGATTATCATTGTATTATTCTTATATGTAAAGCTCCTTGTATCTACATATCTTCAAACATTAATGGTATATTTATTACTATAATAATATTCATATTTATTTTATCTCTTATTATGCCGGACATTTTCCTGCATTATTTGCTTGAAGCGAACATAAATGTTCGCTTTTATAGCAAACAATGCAGAAAAGCGGTATCTAAATCTTGCAACACCCCTGCTCTGCATTTCACTTCACCAAAAAGATAATTGATAAGTCTTTGGTTAAAAAGTCATAAAAGGATTCATAAACTATAGGAATCATCCAAAGATGATATGCTGCTATGACTTTTGGTTGACAGTAATAACTACATACTGTAAGATAATTACATATCAAAGATTGATCTTGTTCATTATATATACTTCAGCTCATCAATTCAGAGCTTCTATCCTATTTCAGGTAATGTAAATCCCTTTTTTACGTATTATCATAATATTTTTGGAGGATTCTAAAGTGAGAAAAACGATAGCACTCTACGATCCGGATGCAATCTATGCAGCTCGTTTTATGGAATATTTTCGTAATAAGCAGGAGTTTGAGTGGGATGTCACAGCATTTACAAAGACGGAGATGCTAATAGCCTATCTTCAAGTTCATAATCTTGAGATACTGCTGGCCGGTTCCGAGGAGATGATAGAGACACTTCCTGCGAATAAGGTGCAAAGCTGCTATCTGCTTACCGAGGAACGCCAGGAGGACTGTTCAGAACAGACAGGAATCTTTCGGTATCAATCGGTGGATCGGATTATGGAACAGGTATTAACAGACTATAGGAAAAGGCAGGAGGAGATATCTGCTGTTATAAATCCGAAACGGATGAATATCATCACCGTAATCTCTCCAGTTCCAGATGGGCAGGATGCAGCCTTGGCATGGTCGATGGGATTTAGCCTTGCCAGACAGAGGAAGGTTCTGTTACTGCCTCTGGAGTTATTCACGCTCAAACAATTGGAGTTTATCGATCCGGCAAGCCAGGGCTTATCTGAATTCATATACTATCTGAAAGAGAATTCTAATATTCTAACAAAGTTTAAGGAACTACTAAACTACAGCAATAATCTAGCCTTTTTGGCGGGAGCATCCCACGGCTTTGACCTGCTTTCCCTGAATAAAGAAGATATTTATCGATGGATTACGATGCTTCGTACCAATACGGACTACCATACTGTAATCTTTTATCTCAGCTTCTATCACGAAGCCGAAATTGAGTTACTTAAATACAGTGACCATGTAGTCATAATCAAGGGACAAAGGCCCTATGAATATGAAATATACCGGGAGTGGGAGCGGCAGATGGATTGCATCGGAATCGATCTTTTGCAGCAAAAAATTAAAAGTATATACCGATCAACAGAATGGGGTGGGACGAAATCCTATCATAATCTTCAGGAGCTCTGTAGCAGTCCGGTGTGGCAGCAGGCGCAGGAATATCTGAAAGCTGAATGACGGAGGCGAACTATGAACCAATATAAGGAGTTACTTCGTCAAAGAGTGATTAAGGAGATTGATCTATGCCGTAAGGTCGGTGACGAAGAGCTATATGAAACCATTGACCGAATACTTCTGAACTTTAGCAAAGAGGAATATGTCGGTATTACAGAGAAGCTGAGGCTTCGAAAGGATATCTTTAATTCCATTCGAAGGTACGATGTTTTGCAGGAATTGATCGAGGATCTCTCCATAACAGAGATTATGGTCAATGGGCCGAATCAGATATTCATAGAGCAAAACGGACGAATATCAGCCTGTGACTTACACTTTGACTCCTCAGAGAAGCTGGAGGATGTCGTGCAGCAAATGGTATCTCATTCGAATCGAATTATAAATGAGGCATCTCCTATCGTTGACTCCCGGTTGCCTGACGGCTCCCGCGTCAATGTTGTCTTACCGCCGGTCGCTATCGAGGGACCGATTATCACCATAAGAAAGTTTCCAAACAGTCCTATAACAATGGAACGACTGCTTGAGCTCGGGTCCCTCTCAGATGAGGTGGCTGTTTTCCTTAGACAGCTAGTCATCGCCGGATATAATATCTTCATCAGCGGTGGAACCGGATCCGGTAAAACCACATTTCTTAATGTTTTGTCCAATTACATTCCCCCAACTGAAAGAATTATTACAATTGAAGACTCTGCAGAGCTGCAGCTTCGTAATATCCCCAACCTCGTTCGTCTTGAGGTACGAAACGCCAATTCTGAGGGAAGCAATGAGGTTACCATACGGGACTTGATTAAGACCTCCCTTCGAATGCGACCTGACCGGATTATAGTAGGAGAGGTCCGGGATGCTGCGGCTATTGATATGCTGCAAGCATTGAATACAGGACATGACGGCTCCCTTTCAACAGGACATGCCAACTCACCAGTCGATATGCTCAACCGCTTGGAGACACTGGTCTTACTGGGAGCGGAGATACCATTATTAGCTGTTCGTAAACAAATCGCATCCGCCATCGATATTATTGTTCATCTTGGAAGATTAAGAGACCGCTCCAGAAGACTTCTTGAGGTGTGTGAGGTATTAGAGTGTGAGAGTGGTGAGATTCTTATGAACCCTATCTATGAATTCGAAGAGTCAGGGGAGGAAGAGGGGAGGGTCATCGGCAGTCTGGTTAAGAAGAATGAGCTGCGAAGGCTTGATAAGCTAAAAAGAGCGGGCATATCCCCAAATTCATAAGACTTTCATTAACAAAGATAAGTTGATCAATATAGACGGACGAAAGGAGGAGAGGAAGACGACGGAATATAATAGCTATCAATATACCATAAAGGAGAGGGTTCGGTATCTTCTCCAAGGATTATTGATGATTATTCTGCTTGGCTATCTCTTTTACAGGCATTTGTTTGGAATTTTCCTATTGACCCCTCTGATTTATTTTTATATGAAGGGGATGAAGAGGAGCCTAATTAAGGATAGAAAATGGAAGCTTAATCTGGAATTCCGGGATGGAATTCTAGCAATATCGGCTGCATTGGAAGCCGGATATTCTGCTGAAAATGCCATAGAGGAAGCCCGTAAGGATTTAGGACATATCTACCCGGAAGGTGCAATGATAATGCAGGAGCTTTCCTATATGGTCAACCAGATTCGGATGAATGTTACAGTGGAAAAGGTACTGGAGGACTTTGCAATAAGAAGTCAGGTAGAGGATATCCTTAGCTTTTCGGAGGTTTTCAATACGGCTAAACGTACCGGGGGAGATTTAATTAGTGTCATCAGGCTCACCGGGAATGTCATAAGTGATAAGATTGAGGTTAAGAGGGAAATTATCACCCTTATCACAGCAAAGCGAATGGAAGCTAATATCATGAAAGGAATACCGGTTTTCATCCTGATCTATCTGTCCTTATCTTCACCAGGGTTCATGAATCCGTTATATCATAATGTACTCGGTGTGATTATTATGTCGGTACTGTTGCTGTTTTATATGGGTGCGTACCTGGTGATTGAGAGGATTATTGCAATTGAGGTCTAGGGGGGTGGAGTTTTGATTGTCGCTAATATCGGAATATTTTTGATGCTTGCGGGGCTTTATCTGGCATCCATAAGAAGACCCTGGGTATGGCAGGAGAAGCCGGATAAGAAGGAACATAAGCTATATTTCCTGTATCCGATGGCAGAGCTTATTATATCAATCCTTGGCGGAAATAAGCATGTAGAACTTAAACAGGAAATTGCAGATTCAATAAAGGCACTTAAGATTATCTCTAAACCGGAGCTCTTCCAGAAGTTATATCTATATGAAAAGATTTCGTTAATAATTTTGGTGATTTCACTTTTTAACCTGCTGTCCATCCTAGGTCAGGTTAGTTCAATGGATGCCCAGCAGCTACGAGGCGGGAGGTACATCGAACGACCGGAACAAGGAGAGGGAAGCAAGGAGACTAAGCTTGATGTCACCATACATTCCACAGGTAGCAATTCAGTGGAGGGAGATAGCGCCTTCACAAGGAATATCACCCTTGAGGTAGGTGAGCGCCACTATACACCTAAGGAGGTAGAGCAGCTTTTTGAGGAAGCGAAAACTATCCTGCCGCAATATGTACTTGGTGAAAATGAAAGTGCTGACGCGATCTATGATAATCTGTCCTTCTGTGATTCTATACGGAATACAGGAATCTCAGTGGAATGGAAGCCGGAGGATAACCGCCTGATCGCTGTAGACGGAACGGTTAAGAACGAGGAACTGCAAAAGGCAGTTAAGACAACGGTTACTGCCGTACTCAGTTATGAGGAGGAGAAGACCTCACTTTGCATGTCCTTTATGATAATGCCAATGGTATTAAGTGAAGATGAGAAGTTGGATAAGAGGCTAACACAAGAGCTTATCTCAGCACAGGAGAAGAGCCAGAGAGAGAAGGAGCTGACATTACCGGAGCAGTTTGATCAATATAGCCTTCGTTGGAGGGAAGTGAAGGAAACGGGCGGGTTCAATGTACTACTCTTTGGTATTCTAATCGCAGTCGTTATGTGGTATGCCAAGGACTTTGAGCTGAAGCAACAGATGAAAGCCCGAAGGGAGCAGCTTCTGTTGGATTATCCTGAGATTATTAATAAGTTTACATTGTTAGTTAACGCTGGAATGACTGTCAGACAGGCCTGGTGTAAGATTGCAGAGGACTATCAAGCAAAGCGTAAGCAAGGAAAATCCAGGCTGCGTTATGCCTATGAGGAGATGGTAACCACGGTTAACGAGCTTAAACTTGGTTCTTCAGAGAATAGTACTTATGAGCAATACGGCAGAAGGATTGGGTTAATCCCGTATATTAAGTTCAGCTCCTTACTATCACAAAACCGCAAGAAAGGAAACAGGGGGTTTACTGAGTTATTGAGACAAGAAGCCTTAGAGGCCTTTGAGGACCGTAAGGAGATGGCAAAGAGGCTCGGAGAGGAAGCCGGAACAAAGCTTTTGGCTCCGATGATGTTATTATTGCTTATCGTATTTCTAATTATCATGATTCCCGCATTTATGGCGTTTCAGATATAGGTGATTAATTCAGAGAGGAGAACTGTCAAAGGTATGGCAGGAAACAGAACATGAGGCTTAAAGTAAAGAAGTTTTTCAATCAATTTACACATGAGGAAGTGGATGCGGTAGGGGTGATTGAGGTTATCTTAATTCTGGTCATCATTATCGGGTTAGTGCTTATTTTCCGTGAGGAAATTGGAAATATCATTGAGGCAGCGTTCGCTTCAATTAATTCGGATGCAAGTGATATTGGTCAAAAAATTGAAATTTCAAACTAGTAGATAGAAATAAATACAGAAAGACATAATGAACAGGGACGTTATCGCAGTTGTAATGTATATCGGTATTAGGTCTTTTAATGCTGCTATAAGTAACAGAGGAAGGAGGGGATCAATTGGATTTCAATAAGATAGAGAGCTTCCAACAGGAAGAATCACCGAATTTGAGTGTAGGAGCAACCCCTTTGTTCGTCAAGGTTTTTAAGAAGCGACAATGCGGTATCAAAAGAATCAAGATACGATATAAGGTTAGCAAGGCCTCAGGAAATGGTGTGATCACAGTATACCTGTCGCTTATTCTTTTACTAATTCTTTCCCTTGTCTTTACGATCATTGAAGGTGCAAGAGTCAATACAGCCAGGGTATATGCTGAAAGAGCTCTGTCTACAGCAATGGATTCGGTCTGGGCAGAGTATTATAAGCCCTTATGGAAGGAATATCACCTCTTCGGCTATGCAGCCGGAGAGGGAAGTGGCAGTGAGAAAGCGGAAGAGATGGAGGAAAAGCTTTCTCGGTATATGACCTATACCCTTCAACCGGACTACGAGTTGGGTGACGATCATTTGCATGAAAATATTGATCTATATGATATCAACATCACCTCTCAGGCTGTAACGGATCAAACCGGACTCATCGATTACCAGGGTGAGCTGATGAGGAAGGAAGCAGTTGAATATATGAAGTATCATGAGCTAGCGGATGGGATCACATTGCTTTTGGAGAAGCTATCTCTATTGGAGGCGCCGAAGAAAGTAAGCGTAGTTTATGAAAAAAAGCTGGCAGCAGAACAGGAGCTGGCGAAGGCAGATAAAAGTATTCTAAGACTGATGGAGCTGTTAGATGGAATAAGGACGTCAAAGTCCGGAATTTTACTTGATGATGAGGGGAAGCTTCTCACGACAGAGTACTATGCGAAGATGCTATGCTTTACTCCAGTCTCGATGGATGCAATGGGGATCAATCACGAGGTGATATTTGAAGCAGTGAAGGATCATTATGTCAATCCTGCCGATGTTATCTCACAGGCTAAGACAGAGCTGGAACTGATCAGTGAGGTTACTCAGGAGCTGTATCAGGTTACAGAGGAGATCAGTGCAGTGAATTCGGCAATGAATACGGTAGGGGCCCAGCTGCATAGCGTGGCTGGTTTAGATCCATCAAAGGAATCAGAGCAACAGCTTGATATTCTAAATAGTGAAATGGAGAGTCTGCAGGAGCAGCTAAACCAATTATATATTAGAGAGCAGGAGCTGCTAGATCGTAAAAGCGAGTTATTCGCCTCAGTAGAAGGCAGGCTAAACAGGATGAAGCATATTCTGCAGGAAATGATGCCGATTGTAGAAGAAGCGGAATATGAAGCAGAGCAGGTGATAATCAATGCAATTAATTCCTCCGATCTGATTGATGACTTTGAAGAGAGTTTATATATGGATGAGAAGGGATTGGAGGAAGAGATCCTCGAGGGGCTAAGGGAGAAGCTTACTAAAATGAGACAATATACATCCTCCAATGAAGAGAATGAAAGCTTCTATCATATGTATGATACGTTAGGGAATAACCTAATGGTACTTAAGGATGGTCAGAAAGCGATACAAAGGACGCTGGGTTACCTTAAATCGGAAGATTACTCTTCCGCTTTGATCGCTTCCACAGAGGCATTGGTAGAGTTACAAGGCTATGATATAGAAAGCCTGATAATTGATTACAGCACTTTGGTTATTGAACCTGCAAAGCAGAAAAATCCGGTGAAAGAGCTTAGTAAGCTAATTCAAAGCGGGATTTCAGGATTGATCCTTGATCCGGATAGTATCTCCGATAAGGAATTGGCAAAAACGCAGCTGCCATCGGTTGAGGCTTCCATTACAAAAGAGACGATTAATTATACATCAATGATTACTACCTTCTTTGAAGATACATTAAAAGGAGGAGAGGGGAATAAGTTAGGTAGTCTCTTTTATGACTTCCGGGATACCACAAAGCTATCTGCCGGAATAGAGGATGGCATAAACAAGATGACAGAGTTGCTATTATATCAGGAATATCTGAAGGAGCATTTTGAGATTTATCCGATAGGAGA
The DNA here is from genome assembly GCA_023436225.1 of Bacillota bacterium. Lineage (GTDB taxonomy): Bacteria > Bacillota > Clostridia > Lachnospirales > Lachnospiraceae > Mobilitalea. The sequence goes on along the minus strand of JAEZKA010000056.1, from coordinate 134,003 downwards.
GGATGAGCTCACGGAAAGGAAACCGTCGGTACTCGCTTATGAGCGGGAATACCTTCTGGTAGGAAAGACCATAGATAGGGAGAACCTGGCATCGGTGATCTCAAGAATTGTTTTTCTTCGTATGATATTAAATTTTGTTACTTTGTTAGGGGATAAGGCAAGATGTGAGGAAGCGAAGCTTGCAGCAGCTGCTATCGTAGGTTTTACCGGTTTACCTATGTTAATTAGTATAACCCAAGCAGCGATTCTCATGGTATGGTCCTTTGCTGAGGCACTTGTCGATACCAGCGCACTTATCCTAGGAAAGCAGGTACCGATTCTGAAGCAAAAGCTGATCCTACAATTACCGGAATTGTTTCTACTGAATAGAAGCTACCTTCAAACGAAAGCAGAAGCTTTTTCCGCCTCTAAACAGTTATCCCTCTCGTATCAGGATTATCTTGGGATGTTTCTGTTAATCAAGAACAAAAAGGATATAACCTGCCGCTCTATGGATTTAATTCAAGAAAATCTCAATCTCCGTTATGAGGAGAGTATTAAGCTGAAGGACTGCCTGTTTGGTTTTGAGTCAATCGCTGATTATTCCATTGATACGAAGTTTATCGCAATTCCTTTCCTTCGAAATTATATCGATCATGATATAACCGGATATCGTTTCTCATGCAAAGGCAGCTATAGCTATTAGTACATGAGGCAAGCTAAACCAAGAAAGGGACAATCTGATCATGGATACAGAGCTTGGAGAGGTAATACAAGCATAAAATTTCTCTTTTGGACTGGGATGTCCGCTCTTCTCTAATTGAATTAATCAATTTGAATTCATCATTACCAAATTCAATAATAGCAAATTCAATAATAACAAATTCAAATAATAAACCATAAAGCAATAAACCATTAAAATAAAAACTATAAAAAGAATACTCTCTCCAAGAAATCATTTGCTGACAACAAATCAACGGAAGAACGGACATCCCAGTCCAAAAGATATTAATAGAATAAAGCTTGAAACAGAGCTGGTAATAAATGAGATTTAGGTGCTGCGAAGGGTTATAGATAACAGTTGGAGGAGAATAATAGGTAACACACAGATGAGAGACTTATGGACAAAAGGAGAATATAACAGCTGTAAAGCATCTCTAACAGTGGAGGCAGCCTTGGTAATGCCCTTGTTCCTATTTGCGTTACTTAGCTTCCTATACTTTATTCAGCTCTTCACTCTTCAGGAATACATCCAGTCAACCATAACAAAGATGAGCCTTAATATGGCAAAGACCGCTTATGTGTATGAAGATTTTGCCGGTATGGAGGAGGCGCTTAATTTTGATGAAACAATTCTTGGAACGGAGATAGAGATCGGACTTGGAGACTTTGCAAAATCCCTTGTGGATCAGGCGATTCTTAAGCTTTATGCTAAGCAATACCTCGATGTGGATCGAATTAATCATTCCTGTATCAAAGATGGCTTTGAAGGGATTAGCTTCCGGGATTCAGAGATTTTAAAAGAGGAAGCTTCTATTGATATTTTGGTTCGTTATCAGGTGGTTTTTCCGATTAAGCTTTTTTCCTTCAAGGATATGGAAATGCTACAGAGGGTCAGGGTCCGAGCTTGGACCGGATATGAGGTGGCTGCCACTTATTCTTTGGAAGAGGACAATGGGAAGACGGCGATGGTTTATATCACCGAGACCGGAAGCGTGTATCATAAAAGTGCCACCTGTTCCCATATCAAGTTATCGGTATCAGCAATAGCGGGGCTTCCAACAACACAAAGAAATGAAAATGGAGGTAAATACTACCCCTGTGAGAGATGCTGTGATGGTGAGCTTAATCCTTATGGAGCCTATTATATAACCTCGGATGGAACTAGGTATCATACGAAGAGGGATTGCTCCAAAATTAAAAGAAATGTAAAGGAAATACCCTTATCAGAAATTGGTGATCGGCCAGCCTGTAAGCGATGTGGTAAATAGAGAGGTCAGAACTGAGATAAATTCATGAATGAATACTGATAGGATAATGGTAAAAACAGTAATACTGATAAAAAGAGTAATACGGATAAAAACAAGCTGATAGTCGCAGTAAATGTGTGAATATACAGGGGGATATTTTATGGCTGATAAGATATTAATGCTAATTCAGGGAGCACTACTTTTGATCTGTGCTATACAGGACATATTCAAAAAAAGAGTACTTTTGTGGCTGATTTGCATAGGTGCGGTAATGACTGGTGTCTGTTTACCGTTTATCGATAGGTTAAGCGTTGTTGATTGTCTCGGTGGGCTGGCGGTTGGACTGGTTACTTTGCTGATCAGTAAAATTACTGCCGGAAAGATTGGCATGGGTGATGGAATATTGCTTTGCGTAACCGGCATTGGACTGGGCTTCTGGAACAATCTTGAATTATTTGGTATCGCATTGTTTCTTGCCGCTGTTCTGTCCATCTTCCTTTTGATATTTAGGATAGTTGATCGTAAGAAGAGCATCCCCTTTATTCCTTTTCTGTTTACAGGGTATCTTATTATAGTCTTTGCTTCAAAAGGAGCGTTGGTATGAAGACCTGTAAAGCCAGTATTACAGTAGAGGCGGCATTTGTTATGCCAATCGTAATCCTCACAGTCTTTGCATTACTTTATCTGTCGTTCTATCTTCATGACTTATGCCGGATACAGGGTGCTGTCGATATAACATTACATAAGGCGGGACTTATCATGAAGCATGAGTCTGAACTGGAAACGGCTGAAATCGATTATGAGCATATCAAGGATCAGGAAATTTTTGATCTGTGGCAGGAGGACAGCAAGGATGAGGAGCAGGAGCTTGAGGCATATCTTCAGAGGGAGCTAAGTAAAGGATTGTTTTTAACAAAGGTAGCAGATATTGAAGCAACAGTGGAAAGCACGAAGCTTTCGATATCCAGCCGGATAAATACCCCAATATCGATTCCTTGGGTCAGGGAGTTGATGGCATCCAATTCCCATAAGGTGATATCTGGAGAGTATCCGCTTCATGATCCGGCAGAAACAATACGTGTATGTGAAGTTATTCTAGATACAGCATCGCAGATTAAGGGAGTCGATGAACTGAAGAATAAAATCGAGGTGTTTTTCCGTAAAGGTGCTGTGGATTAAATATCAGAGTATCCGGTATAGCTGCAAGAACATATGCCTTCATTGGCAGAACGGCTAATCGTTATTAACAAAGCATGGGAGGAATTATGGTAGTAGAGTATAGAAAGGACCTCAAGCATAATTATATGGTTATTACAGAGGAGGAGCAGCCCAAGGAGCCTTATTGCATTCGTATGCTTGAGAATCAAGCCTTAGCCGGAGTACTCCCTTTGCAGCAGCACTTTATGGATAATAAGACCTTGTATTATTATGATATTACCGGAAAACAATCCATGCAGAATTTATTTGCGAAGATTACCTTATCCTACGATCAGCTTAAGCAATTGGTATCCGTCTTATTAAACACGATCGAATTGGCTTATGAACATCTCCTTCCTGAGGACGACTTTATCATAAATGTGGAGTATATTTACATCGATGTGGTTACAAATTGTCCAAGCTTATGCTTTTTAACAGGTTATCGTAAAGATAGCAGGGAGCAGATGAGCGGACTGTTGGAATATCTAATGAATAAGGTTGATTACAACGATAAGGAGGCAGTACTTCTTGTATACCGGCTCTATGCCGTCAGCAAGGAGGAGGGTTACACCTTTGCCCATATGAAAGAGGTGTTGCATAAGCAAATGAAAGTAGAGACTCCAACAAAGGTCAAAGCCTCGGAAACGGAGATACAAACACCAGAGAGATTGGAATACGAACCTGGACTAGGTAAGTCAAAGGGGCCCGGATCCATAGAAAAGCATAAGGAGTGTTATATTGACAATATTCCGGTTGTAATGGAGAAGCTGGAAGAGGAAGCGGAAGTCTCCTATTATCCGAGGACAATCTATATTCTTACGGGAATATGCGGTTTAATCGGATTACTGCTTCTTATTCTTGGCTTTACATCCGGTGTTTTCTATAACTCTTACAGCGAACAGATTGAATTTAGTAGGCTAATAGGATTAATATTAATTCTGCTGTGTGCGGAAGGATATCTGATGCGAAAGCTTTGGAGCAAAGAGAATAAGCTGGCTAAGATTATAACGAGGAGCGAGTATATCGACCCCAGACAAGATTATATGGATTCGATACCGATAAAGAAGGATAATGCAGACAATATGGTATTAAGAAAACCACATCTGGATATCACACAACTAACAAAAAGAGAGTATAACCTATGGAGAGAGCTCAACGATACCTCTGATGAGGTTTCCTATCAGGAAGAGATCAAAGCTTCACCAAAGGAAGAGGAGTCTGTAATACAGGAGGATTACAATCCTACCTGCTTATTAAGCGATGTCAAAGAGCAACCCGTGGATACAGCTAAGATTCTTCTTAAGTCCCCAGACGAGGAGCAGTACGCTTCCATATGCATTGAGGAATTCCCCTTTTTTATCGGAAAACTTCGCAAAAATGTGGATTACTGCCTTGAAAAAAACGTAGTCAGTCGATATCATGCCAAGCTTACGAAGGAAGAGGATAAGTATTATATCACCGATTTAAATTCTACCAATGGAACCTTTGTCAATGAAAGGTTGCTTACTTCCTATGAGAAGAAGGAAATCATAAATGGGGACAGGGTAGCGCTGGCGAACCTAAATTTTGAATTCTGTTTGAACTAGCTGATAAGTGAGTGATGAAGTACAATCCAGAGAATTTTGCACTGCTTCAAAGTAACAAAGGACATGTATAAGATAAATAATTCAGGCTCTGCAGTAGTGCAGGGCCTGAATCAATTTAACGGAAAAGCATTCTTATTTAATAACTTTTACAACTCTCTACAAATGGTTGGTATTGTTTCAAGCGATCGATCGTATGCTATTTAATAAACGATTGAAAATAACGTCATAATTATCGTAAGCCACTTACAAATATCGGGGCTTGCCACATACAAAAACCTTGTAAATATTGGATCAAAAGGTTACAATAAAAGTGTAATTATGCGATGTTATATCATGAACATTTTCCAATTGACCATTGATAGAAAGCCTGCTTTGCGCACTTTCTATTGTCATGAATTTGTGCTGTCATCCACAATAAAAGTGAAGTTTTTCAATCTAAAGCTTGTGGGTTAGCGGCAGAATGGAGGATTAGTATGAAGAGACGATACGATATAATGCATGCAGCGATATTATTGGCATTCCTAGTTATCGGTAACTTCGTAGGGAATGCTGTTGTCAAAGGTGTAGTGCTTTTACTGTTTGCTGCTATCTTAATCGTAAATACCGTACTAAAGCTTAAATCAAAAATGCATGATAAGATTGGTGGACAGATATTCTACTGGGTTTTGCTGATATTAGATATAATCCTTGCAGTATGTGCAATTGTAGTAATTGTAATGTCTGTATTAAGGTAATGTGTGATATAGTGAAACACATAATTTACACCAAATGACGGTTAATTCGAAGATTTGTGCCTGCATCATCCTAGGCATAAACTTAAAAGGGACAAACATATTCTAATGAAATGGATGGGCATATTAGAATGGTTTGATTTAGAATTTATATCAGGAATTGTACTGATATAACTACATAGAAAGCTAGACCAAAAGAGACAAAACATAAGTAGTTCATAATTATGGACATGCATGGTGAAAGATTATTATGTGTTGGAGGTATGGGATGAAACAATATGTTATGGCACTTGATCAAGGTACAACAAGTTCGAGATGTATTATTTTTGATAAAAAGGGGAAAATGAAGAGCGTCGCACAGAAAGAATTTACGCAGATTTATCCGAAGCCCGGCTGGGTGGAGCATGATCCGATGGAGATCTGGTCTTCTTTAATTTCTGTAGCGACTGAGGCGATGGCGAAGCTTGGTATTAATGCGAATGAGATTGCATCCATCGGCATTACGAATCAGCGAGAGACCACGATTGTATGGAACAAGTTGACCGGACAGCCGGTGTACAATGCGATTGTATGGCAGTGTCGCAGAACATCGGATATGGTGGAGGAGCTGAAGGCGAAGGGCTATGAGTCTTATATTAAGGAGAAGACGGGATTGATCCCGGATGCATACTTCTCAGGAACGAAGATTAAATGGATTCTCGACCATGTTGAAGGGACAAGGGAGCAGGCGAAGGCTGGTGAGCTCCTGTTTGGTACTGTTGATACCTGGATTATATGGAACCTGACGAAAGGTAAGACCTTTGTCACGGATTATACCAATGCATCAAGAACCATGCTTTATGATATTAAAAAACTTACCTGGGATGAGAAGATACTTGCCGAACTGGATATTCCAGTCCAGATGCTTCCAGAGGTTAAGCCCTCCAGCTGTATTTATGGCTATTCTGACCGCTCTCTATTCGGTGATGCGATTGCGATTGCAGGAGCAGCAGGTGATCAGCAGGCTGCACTTTTTGGTCAGTGCTGCTTTGGCCGGGGTGAGGTGAAGAACACTTATGGAACCGGTTGCTTCTTACTCATGAATACGGGCAAGGAAGCGATTATGTCTCAGCATGGACTAATTACCACCATTGCTGCATCCACCGGCTCTGAGGTTAATTATGCATTAGAAGGAAGCGTGTTCGTAGCAGGTGCTGCTATCCAATGGTTGAGGGATGAGCTACAGCTAATACGCTCTGCAGCTGAGAGTGAGAAATGTGCATTACAAGTACCTGATTCGAATGGTGTCTATGTAGTTCCTTCCTTTACCGGACTCGGAGCGCCTTACTGGGATCAGTATGCAAGAGGTACTATCGTAGGGATCACCCGCGGCTGCAATAAGGACCATATCATCAGAGCAACCTTAGAAGCAATCGCTTACCAGACCCAGGATGTACTTAGGGCGATGGAAAGTGATTCTATGCTGACCCTAAAATCCTTAAAGGTAGACGGTGGTGCATGCGCCAATCGATTCCTAATGCAATTCCAGGCAGATATTCTGAATACCGAGGTTCACAAGCCGGAATGTATCGAGACTACTGCACTTGGTGCGGCGTATCTTGCCGGTCTCGCAGTCGGCTTCTGGAAGGATCAGGAGGAGATTAAAGCAAATTGGGCATTGGCCGAGACCTTCCGACCGGACATGGATGAAGAGAAGAGAAACAAGCTAATTGCAGGCTGGAAGAAGGCAGTAAAGCGTTCCTTCACTTGGGAGGATCAGGAGTAGCGAATTAGAGATAAATATTACAAATACATGGCTAATCAAAGGGTTTAATACGACCCGTATAACAGAAAAAGGATGATGGAATGATAGAAGAGAGACTGGAACAAATCTTCATGAATCTGGGGTATCGAAGAATTAACTCAAATACAACGGGAATATACTTGTTCTATCTTATCGAGGATATGGTGGTTACCGTAGTTTCCGTCATCAAGACTTTGACAGGTACTGAACTTGGTAAGGAGCAATATACGCACATTCTGGAGCAGATTAAGAATAGTTTTCACAGGGAGCCGTATCCCAATCGAATTCGATTACTTACCTTAATACTAACCACTGAAGTGGACAGGGTGAAGCACCTGTGCACGGATATCGGGGAGGATCAGCATTGGATTATTGATCTTACGACCAGCCGATTAATCATCTATGAGACGAGTACCAATGAATTTATTACAATACGAGATCAAATTGAGGAAGCACTGGTGGAGGAAGAGCATCAAAGAGCATTGAGGCAGAAGCCAATGTATGATAATTCAACCTCTGATGTAGGATATAATCCAAATCCGGGAAGGGCTACCCGTGTTCGTTCACAATTTAAATTATTTACGTTAATCAATACGACGATCATAGTTATTAATGTGATTGCCTTCCTTATTCTTCACTATACCCCGCTCCTTGGCGGGGAGGGGAGAATGCTTGGGAAGGGTGCATTATCCTGGTATTATGTGATTATAGAGAAGGAATATTATCGGGTGCTTACCTCGATGTTTATGCATTCGGATTTTGAACATCTCTTCAATAATATGCTGGTGTTGTTATTCGTTGGTGATAATTTAGAACGGGCAGTCGGCAAGCTAAAATACCTTTTCCTTTATTTTGGTACGGGTATTATTGCAGGGATAACCTCCATCAGTTATAATATGTGGAAGGAAAATGGCCAATACCTGATTGGGAATTCAACGTTCTCCATCGGTGCCTCCGGTGCCATCTTCGGTGTAGTAGGTGCCATGCTGTTTATCGTAGCAATTAACCGTGGACGATTGGAGGATATCAGTGCAAGACAGATGGCGCTGTTCGCTATCTTCAGTCTCTATGGAGGTATTGTTAATACACAGATTGATATGGCAGCCCATGTCGGAGGATTTTTGGCGGGTATATTATTATCGGCTCTCGTATATCGTCGTTCCAGTAAAAGAACGGGGATCGATCAACCATCACAAAATATATGAGTATTTATGCTGTGAATTTGGAGTGCACGATTGAATAAAGAGGCTGCTTACCATAGCAGCATGGATAAAGTTTAGTAAATAGTTAGATATCTACAGCAGGAGGAGAGGTTATTGCATGAAAATTAATATCTATTACGGAGGGAGAGGATTAATTGAAGATCCGACACTCTATGTAATGAGTAAGCTTACTACAGTATTGGAGGAGCTTCGGGTACAGGTTACCCGGTACAACCTCTATGAAGAGAAGAATGCAATATCAATGCTTCCTAAGACCTTAAAGGAAGCGGATGGTGTTATTCTGGCAACCACCGTAGAGTGGTTCGGAATCGGCGGTCTAATGCAGCAGTTTCTGGATGCCTGCTGGCTTTACGCAGATAAGGATAAGATCGGTAAGCTTTATATGCTTCCCGTAGCCATAGCGAATACCTATGGAGAGAGAGATGCGGAGCTTTACATGATAAAGGCTTGGGAGACCTTGGGAGGACTTCCGGTCAGTGGTCTGGGAGCCTATGTGGAGGATCATGTAGACTTTGAGACAAACAAGGATTATTTAGATATAATAGAGAAGAAAGCGGAAGCCTTCTATCGTACCATTCACCAAAAGACGAAGACGCTTCCTACCAGTAATGCTGCAATTAAGCAGAATGTCCTTCGCAGTAGCTCGATTACGCTCACGCCCCAGGAGAGTGAGCAGCTATCGGTTTATGTCTCAGATGATACCTATGTAAAGAAGCAGAAAGAGGATATTGAGGAGCTAACCCAGTTATTTAAGGAAATGCTGGATACAGGTGGAGACGGGGAAGGCGGCCAGGAATTTATTAAGAATTTAAAGGATAACTTCCATCCTCTGGATGACTTTGTTGCTTCCTATTCCATACAGCTTTCTGATAAGAAGAAGAATCTTGTGGTTGAGATTGATAATAAACGTCTCAAATGCTATTATGGCGAGAAACCAGATGCCGATGTAGTTGCAAAGACGACACACGCAGTAATGAACAAATTGGTGTTGGGCAGGATTACCTTCCAGGGGGCATTTATGTCCGGTGATTTGACGGCTAAAGGTAATTTTAAAACCCTTCGTTCCTTTGACCAGGTCTTTCAGTTTAATATTCTATCGTAATCAGTGTGAAAATAAAAGGCGATCTACAAAGGGAAGATAGGTATTCCATGTAAGGATTTAATTATCGCGGAAGTAAAATCGTAAAGTTGGTACAGGCTTCGTCTGATACGACAGTGATGCTTCCATAATGCAGATCAATCACTTTTCTGGCTAAAGCGAGACCTACTCCGGTTCCGTTCTTTTTAAAGGTAACAAAGGGTTGGAAGATACTCTCAAGAGCCTCCTCAGGAATGGGATGACCATTATTACTGATAGCAATCGAAAGCTTGGAGGGGGAAGAGGTTGATTCGGGAAGCTGTGTCAGCTCTATATGTATAAAGTTGCCTGGCTGTGTTGCCTCAAAGGCATTCTTAAGTATATTGATAAAAACCTGCTTCAGCTTACCACCATCACAGTGATAGTTCATAAATGCAGCTTCGCTGTCAGGAACTACGGTAAGGGTAAGGTCAATATTTCCGGAAATTGCCTGTGGCATAAAGCTAACGAGGATATTTTCCATTAAGGAGATTAAGTTAGTATCCTCCTTTGTAAGCTGATTCGAATTATTAAGTAAGGAAGCGTCCTGCATGATGCGCTCCATATCATTAATCAGTTCCTGTACCTGGTCCCAGTATTTATAATTCTTTACCTCGGGCTGCTTCATTTCGATATATTGTATGGTGCCCTTTAATAAGGCTAAAGGATTGCGAAGCTCATGAACGAACATCGAGGTGGTTTTCTTATTTGCGGTTGTAATTGATTGAATGAGAGCCTCTAAATCAGGATTACTTTTAACCATGCCGGCAATTGTGTCATTACTGTATTCGGATAACATTCCATATCCCCCTTTCGAATGAAGGATAAACCGTGAAAATGGTTTTATTATCTATCATAATATCAAATTATGGAAATAAATACAATAAAAAGAGTAGAACAACAATCGACATAGGAGGTTATTTTATGCAAGACAATTGTATATTTTGCAAGATTATTGCCGGAGAGATTCCTTCGGCAGTCGTTTATGAGGATGAAGATTTTAAGGCAATCATGGATATTTCTCCAGCAGCAAAGGGACATACGATTATTCTGTCAAAAAGGCACGCAGTTAATTTATACGAACTGGACGAGGATACCGCTGTGAAGGCTTTGCCTGTTGCTCGTAAACTTGCCAAGGCAATTCAAGCTGAGCTCCACTGCGATGGTATGAATTTGTTGCAGAATAATGGAGAGGCAGCAGGTCAGACTATATTTCACTTCCATATGCACCTCATACCCAGATATTATAGGGATCAGGTAAAGACCACCTGGTCGCCTGGTAAATATGAAGACGGCGAAGCAGTAGCCTTAGCAGCAGCAATTGCTGCTAAAATTGAATAATATACTTGAAAAACCCTGCAATAAGGTATCGATAAGAGTACCTTATGCAGGGTTTATTATGTTCTATGAATCAGAACGGTGATATTTTACTAGATTAGTTCGTGCTATTGCTTTTCTGTCTCTTTGATCAGCTTTACAATGGTATCAATGGAATTATTTAAATCACTTTTGCTCATGACATTGATATAGTCCTGCTTCTTTTCAGCAACGGTACCGATTGCCTCCAGAAGCTTTGCAATCGAGAGGTCCTCTTCCTTCAGCAGATAGGAATATCCTTGTCGTTCGAAGGATTCGGCATTCAGAATTTGATCTCCGCGACTGGCCTTCGCTGATAGAGGAATCAAGATATTGGGCTTTCTGAGAGCTAAAAGTTCACAGATAACATTAGCTCCTGCTCTTGAGATAACAAGGTCGGCAGCAGCAAGAAGGTCACTTAGCTCTGCGCGTATATATTCAAATTGCGCATAACCGCTGGTATCATTTAGGCGTTCATCCAGATTGCCCTTACCACAAAGGTGTATCACTTGGTAATCACGAAGCAGGGTCGGAAGCATTCCGCGAATAATCTCATTAATTACCCGTGAGCCGGTGCTGCCGCCAATGATCAGCAATACAGGCTTATTCGCAGTAAAACCACAGAAATCTAAGCCACGAAGCTTGTTCCCGGAGAAAAGCTCCTTACGGATGGGCGTCCCGGTTAGAACCGCCTTACCCTCCGGAAGATACTTTAAGGTTTCAGGAAAATTAACACAAATTTTTGAGGCAGAGGGAAGAGCAAGCTTATTGGCTAATCCCGGAGTAATATCGGATTCATGAACAATAACCGGAATCTTGTTGCTCTTTGCAGCAAGAACGACGGGTACCGTTACAAAGCCGCCCTTTGAAAACACAATATCCGGTTTCAGCATTTTTAGTAGTTTTCGTGCTTCCAGATAACCCTTCATAACCTTGAAGGGATCGGAAAAATTCTTGGGGTCAAGGTATCTTCTTAATTTACCGGAGGAAATACCATGATAAGGTATGCCGTATTCTTCAATGAGCTTACGTTCGATTCCCTGATAAGAGCCAATGTACTGAATGTCATAACCCTCCTGCTTTAGTTGTGGAAGTAATGCAATACATGGGGTTACATGACCTGCAGTTCCTCCTCCGGTTAAAACGATACGTTTCATTCTTAAGACCTCCATTCCTTTAATGCCTTCGCCAATTGATCTGGGCAGGAGGTGGGGCGTAAATCACAGGTCACACCTTCTAATTTACGGATTATATCATCAACCTTCATCCCAACGACCAACTTAGAGATTCCGCTGGTGTTACCACTGCAGCCTCCTTTAAAATTAAGGGTAGTTATCGTGTTGGTCTTCTCGTCTATCTCAAAATGTATTTCTCGGCTACATACACCTGATGTCTTATATACCATATCTTAATTCTTACCTGACCTTTCATTCACTAATCAGACTACCAGCATAAAAAGCTTCTCTGAAATGGAGTATACCTCCTCGCAAGGTAAAAAAGGTACAAAAAGTACCTTTATTAATTCAGCGTTTATTAAATTATATGTAGCAAGGACTCTATTAGCTACAACTTTAGTTATGCTAGTGATAATCGAATACATTGTATCTCAGACCCTACTATTTTGCAAATGAATTTTTTTGAAACGTTGTACTTCTTCTTTAAATCATATAAAATATATGAGTAGAGCGAATAAAGAATTTATATAAAGCAATAATTCCTAGGAAGGACTGCAAAGCTTACCACTGGAGCAGTTTCCCTGTTCTTCCAGGTATTAATGAGACATTTGCGGTAAGAGCAGGCACGCTTCTTTCGTGTGAATATAAAGCAAATTTCAATCTATTAGAGAAATGTATGAAGGAGAAGGTATAATGAAGAAAATTGGAATTATAGGAGCAATGGATGAAGAGGTTCATATTCTGAAGGGCCAGATGGTAGGAGTTCAGGTACGGACCATTGCCTCTATGGAATTTTATGAGGGTAGCCTGCAGGGCCATGAGGTAGTTGTGGTACGCTGCGGAATCGGTAAGGTAAACGCGGCCGTATGTACACAGATACTGGTTGACATTTTTCATGTTGATGCAGTGATCAATACCGGTGTTGCAGGTTCTCTGAGAAATGAGATCGATATTGCAGACATCGTACTTTCGACGGACACACAGCAGCATGATATAGATGCTACGGGGTTCGGTTATCCTGCGGGTGTTATACCCCGAATGGAAGCCTCCATCTTTCAGGCAGACGAACGTCTGATTACTCTCGCCAAGGAAGTGTGTAGTGAGGTAATTCCCGATGTTGGAGTTCATATAGGAAGGATTGTAAGTGGAGATCAGTTTATATCAGACAGTGAGAAGAAGACCTGGTTAGTGGATAACTTTAATGGTTATTGTACGGAGATGGAGGGAGCGGCAATTGCGCAAGCCGCATATCTGAATCAGATACCATTCCTGATTATCCGTGCAATTTCGGATAAGGCAGATCACAGTGCAGAGATGAGCTATCAAGAATTTGAAAAAATAGCAATTCGAAACACGGTAAAGCTTTTAAATGGATTAGTAGCAAAATTATAATTTTAGTAAGGATGTTGTCGACATACCGTATACGGGGTTGACGGCATCCTTTTGTGATTCATATTAGTAGTTAATTTGTGGAGCATTCTGGCGATCTCTCTATTGCAGGAATCACCAGGGTTAATAAGATTTTATCAGGAGGGTAAAATCGCTAAATTGTGCATAAATAGTACAAAAAGTATTGCAATTCTTACTTGCTTTACTTCCGGCAAATAAAGTATAATAATGGAAGGGTTTACAAAATAAGTAATATGAAACAGCTTAAATTGCTTAATTAGCAAAATTGTGCCTGCAACTCAATGTTAGCGGCCTATGAGAAAGGTATGGTTATTAATATGGAAAATCAAAAGAAAGTTGCTGATATGATACATAATATGGAACAGATTATCGTCGGTAAGAAAGAAGTGATCGAGCATACTCTGGTTACCTTACTGGCTGGAGGACATCTATTACTGGAGGACGTTCCTGGAGTCGGAAAGACGACTCTGGCTAAAACAGTAGCACAGACTATTGATTGCGGTTATACCCGTATTCAGTTCACACCTGACACCCTCCCAAGTGACGTTACGGGACTTTCCATTTATAACATGCAGACTGGAAAATTCGAATATTCCAAGGGTGCCATCGTGAATAATATCATTCTGGCAGATGAGATTAACCGTACTTCACCAAAGACTCAGGCAAGCTTACTAGAGGCGATGGAGGAGAAGCAGGTCACAGTAGATGGCGTGACCTATCCGCTTCCCAGCCCGTTTATGGTAATTGCAACACAGAATCCCATTGATTATCTGGGAACCTATAATCTTCCCGAGGCACAGCTGGACCGTTTCATGATGAAGATATCCATCGGATATCCTGGGGCCGGAGATGAGAAGGTAATGGCGGATCGTTTCTTAAAGCATCAGCTGGTGAAAAAGCTGGAGCCGGTGGTTGACAGTAAGATGTTGATTCAGATGCAGAAGGAAGTAGAAGAGGTTAAGGTAAATCAGGATCTGGTGACTTATATCACTAAAATAGTTCAGGAGACAAGAAGGGATAGCAATATCTCCCTTGGAGCAAGCCCAAGAGCGACACTGGCATTGCTGCGTGCTGCTCAAGCATTAGCCTATCTGGAAGGAAGAAATTACTGTATCCCGGATGATATCATGAAGCTGGCGCTGCCTGTGCTCGCCCATCGTATCATTCTGGCACCGGAGGCCAGATTATCACAGACCAAAGTGGAAAAGATTTTAAAAGCATTGGTTGCAAAGATAACGGTTCCAGTGCTTGCAATGTAGATAAGGGATACGAATGGAGATTTTCTATGAAAATAAATCGTTTGATTTTTACAGCGGCAATTATCGGAAGTAGTATATTTGCCTCCTATTTCGGAGGCAATATTTCCTATGCTCTGTTTTATTTGTCGATTTTCATTCCGATCGTTGCTTTCCTTTATACCCTGTATGTTTATTTCCGCTTTAAGATCTACCAGAGAATGGATACCTATATGGTGGTAAAGGGTGATTGGACTACATATTCCTTTGTTATAGCTAATGAAGATTATGTTACCTTCCGTAATGTTAAAGTTAATTTTCTGGGTGATAAATCAACGATAGAAGCTGCGCATCAGAATGTAGAATATAGTCTTCTGCCAAGTGAAAGCGAGCGATTGGAGACCAGAATTAAGTGTAACTATCGGGGCGAGTATTATGTCGGGGTGAATTCCATCGAAGTAACAGACTTTCTCTATCTCTTCAGCATAACCTATCCTATCTCATCAAAGCTTAAGGCAGTGGTACTTCCGAGAATTGTGCCTCTGGAGCAGCTGGGAATAGCACCGCCTCAGACGGATGTTAAGAATCCCCTGCGTGCCGGTAATTTGGCTGCTGAAGAACTGGATACCGAGATGAGAAAGTATAATTCGGGTGACAGCAAAAAGCAGATTCACTGGAAAGCCTCTGCTAGAATGCGGGAACTGATTACAAGAAAGTATCAGCATATCCCAAAAGCAGAAATCATTCTTTTCATGGATTTGGTGATGATAAAGGAAGATGAGATGAAGGTTGTTATTGCTGAGGATAAGATTATTGAGAGTGTTCTGGCAATCTCAAACTTCTATGCACAGAGAGGAACTCCTTCCCAAATTATTTATGAAATGGATGGTAAGAAATCAGTAGACATTCACTCCAAAGAAGATTTTAATGCCTTCTATAAAGCTTGTGTACGTATTCGCTTCGACAGCTATATCCCCGTTAATGAATTGCTTGCCGAGAGACTCTTACGCGGGGAAGAAGGAATATTTTGTGTTGTAGCGACCCATTATTTGACGAAGGAGCTTTATCTTGCTGCTCTGCAAGTCGTTTCGAGAGGAAATCACATCTGTATCTTGCTGATCAGTGATGATACATCCGAAAATACTAAGGAATTAAAGGATGGTATAAAGCTATCCGGCGTAGTGGTATATCAGATTATGTCCGAGGATGAGATTGCAGATATCCTGTCCTCAGAATAGTGTGATAATAGAAATTGATTTTCTCACTTCCTGGTTTGTGCCTGCGTAACCAAAGTGTAAAGCATACTTAGCACAAACTAATTTAATGAGCGGGTGTTAATTGGTAATTAGTGAATTACGAAACTGGGGGGGCTTTTATGTTTCAAGACAGAGAAAAGCTATATCAGGCATATCGAACCTTGTTAAGCATGGCTTTAAGCTGGGCGTTGGCATTAGTAATCAACCAATACTTTGAACTTCGGGTAGCGATTTTTTTATGCGCTTTTTTTTCTTTTCTTCCGGCACTGGGGATCTTTCTTATTGATTTGAATAAGAAAAATATGGTGACCTATCTGATTTTGGCTAGTATTATTCCGATTCTGGCTTTAATCTTTTGGATAAGAAAATTCAATCCATTGATATGGGTCCGGGAGTACTGGGATTGGGTGGCTGCCTATAATGGTTCAGAGGAGCTCTATCAAGCCAGGTTTTCAAATATCACAATTTTAATGATTAGTATATTGGGAGTAATTATCTTCTTTCTGTTGACGAGGACTCAAATACTCAAAATATCCTTAGCGGTTGTTGTGATAGCAGTCCTTGTGCTTCTAAGTATTCGTAAGATGAACATCAATAAGGCAGTAGTTGCTATTTGCCTCTTTTACCTTCTGTCTATCATATTAGAGTGTTACGGTATCATCTATGCCCGTAAAACGGGAAAGCAGGAAAAGAAGGAAAGTATTCTCTATCTGGTTCCAATCTGTCTGCTTCTTGCGATACTAGCTGTTGCGATGCCTTCAAAGGAGGAACCGATTCAATGGACGACGGTTCGTAATATCTATAAAAATGTGAAAGATCAGTTTGAACACTGGAGTACAGACCTGGATTATTATTTTAGTAAGCATCCCAATGAATTTTTCATCAGTCTTACCGGATATTCCGAAGAAAACGGGAAGCTGGTCAATGATAATGGGAATCTGATTAGGGACGAGAAGGTTGCCATGAGATTCAGTGGATCGGTGCGTAACCGGGCTATTTATCTGATTGGTTCTGTCAGTGACACCTACACCGGATACAGCTGGGAGAAGAGCAGGACGGATTATCTGCCGGAGGAGCAGGAATATAAGCTCGACTATCAGGAATTGGCATATGCGCTATCTCGGCAGAACTTGGAGGACTTGGAGAACAATCGGTATGTCGAAGCGGTTATCTTGAAGGTGCAATACAATAATATTAAGACAAAGACCTTCTTCTACCCATTAAAGACCAGCTGGTTTAACTTTCTCCCGGATTCTACCTATCCAAGGGCGGCCTCCTCAAACATAACCTTTGAGAAGCCGAAGGGGAGAGGAACAAACTATGAAGGTGTATTCTTTGAGATGAATTTAAAAGGGGAAGCATTTGTAAAAATGCTTCAGGAGGCGGATAACTTTTCTTATAACAATGCAAATAGTGTTAAGCTGGATTCCCTTGAGTGGCTGGAGGATAATGCTCTAATTCTGGATAAGGCAAGCAGCTTTGTTAAAAGATGGGGTTTCTATGAGCTGTTCGGCGAAAGAGCAAAGCTGATTAAGGAGAAATATACCGTGCTGCCGGAAGAGTTGCCGATAAGAGTCAAGGAATTAGCGGAGGATATTACTGCAGATTATGCTTCTACCTATGATAAGCTCAAGGCGATTGAAGCTTATCTGCAGACCTATACCTATAGTTTATCCCCGACAATTCCGCCGGAGGGACAGGATTTTGTGGATTACTTCCTATTTGAGGGCAGGGAGGGGTATTGCACCTCCTATGCAACAGCGATGGCAGTACTGGGCAGATGCATCGGAGTTCCGATGAGATACCTGGAGGGCTTTGTAGCGAAATTCGAACATCAAGATAATGATAATATGTATCCGATTAAGAATAGTCAAGCCCATGCATGGGCAGAAGCTTATATAGAAGGCGTGGGGTGGATTCCATTTGAGGCGACGGCTCCTTATGCCAGTTCCAGGTACACTACCTGGATTGATGAGAAGAAAACAGAAGAAACAAACGAAGTCTACCCAGGACATTATGAGGGGGAGATACCGGAAGGATATATACCGGACAGCAATGGTGGCTTTGTATTACTGGAGAAAGAGAAGGAGAAGCCAACTAATGAGGCTCTGGCTGGAGTTTTAGCTGCAATTGGAACGGTGTCGATTATCCTAATTATTATCATAGCTTACTATATTATCTTAAAACACCTTTACCACAAGAATTATAACAAGGCGGATACCAGTAGAAAAATGTATCTCCTGTTTCTGAAAGTACTCGAGATACTGAAGAAAGAGGGCTATCGTATGGAGGAGCAGGAGACGATACTTATGCTGGCTAATAGAGTCAGGGATCATTTTTATTATGACCGAATAACCTTCTATGATGTGGCAAGTATCTTCATGCGATACCGTTATGCAGAGGAAGCCATATCCGAGGAAGATCTGAGCAAGGTTGTCCTCTATCAGAAAGGTCTAGAGCTTAAGCGCAAGGATGAACAGCCGAGGATTAAGTTATGGCTGGAGGATTATGTTTTCCTTATGAAGGTTCGAGGCATGTGATTTAATCGGACAGATCAGTAATATTTGTTCCAGAATAATAATACTTGAGGATATCGGTATAGGAGGTATTCTCTTCTGCCATTGCGTTGGCACCATATTGGCTTAAACCAATACCATGGCCGCAGCCATTGCAGATGATACGAGCCCGCCCCTCATATTCCTCAATATAAAAATGATTGGATGCTAATCCAAGGACCTTGGCAAATTCCTCACCGGAGACGGTAAGGCTGCCAAGGTCTATTTGCGTGACATAGCCTGCGCTGTCTCTGGAGGCTACCTTTACATCCTCAAAGAAGGAAGCATCGTTAAGCGTCAGGTCTGTAAAATACTTCTCAAGTAATTCAATCAACTCATCAACCTTGAATTCATCAATGGAGAGATAGTTGGTTGAGGTAACATCCTGTTTACTTGAGACGCTGACAAGATATGGGATAGAGATGCCCCAAGCTTCTTCGGCATTGCGGGTAAAGCCAGAACCAGTGTCAAAAAAAACAGGAAGAATCAGATCATCTTCATAAAGAATAACCTCATCCTTTGTCCCATTCACGGCATTTTCCAGCTTGGTAAAATAGGTATTGTAGTTCTCGTCTCCCCAGAAACCTTTTAGCTTATCAAGGCTTATATAAGATAGACCAAGCTCTGAGGTCGTGAAGCTGTCCTTGCTCGGATCCTCTTTTGTCAGCAAAGCGATATTATATAATGCATAGGTTCGGGCAATTACTGCCTGAGCTTTTAAGGCTTCTATATGATAGCCTGCTGACATATTCGCGGCAACCACTCCAATCAGATATTCATCGAAGGATAGTTTTTCCCTTGAATCATTTACCTCATAATATATCGTAAAATCTGTTGTCTCCAATGAAGCATCACTCTCCTCGTGAGTGAAGAGAAGTGTCAGCATAAAGGGCAGAATAAGGACCAGCAAGCATACAATAACCGTTTTAATTAAAAACTTCTTCATTAAGAATACTCCATTCTAAACATTTGCACTCATCGTATCGTTATATTATATTAATATTAATGAGGTTTATGTTAAGAATGATTTTTTATGATCATTATGATAACCGGAGGGTAGTGCCGGGTTTGATTTCATAGGATCGATGGTCATACTCAAAGAATAAAGTGATAGCCGTCGGATTATGTACGATTGATGCCTCTACACTGAATAGGAGTCTCTGGTAAGCCTCCATATAATCATAGATTTCGATATTCGTTGCATACCAGATGTCTTCTCTGCCACCGATTCTCTCTGCGAATTCTTCGATTACATTCCAGTTATTATCGGCTTCAAACTCATAGCTGTGTCCCCAGAGATAGAATAACCAGGGAGCCGACTTAGGGGACTGCGTTAAGAAGCGGTCCGTAAGTGCGTTAAGCTTCGGATTTTTGTGATGGCAGGTAGCCGGAAGTCTGAGCCAGTCGGTAGGTAACCTAAAATCCTCCGTGTCCATTACCGTTCTGGAATATACGATACCGGCGGCCTTTAATATAGCTACTACTTCATCGCTAAAGGTTCCAAAAGGATAAGCCATACCCCTTATGATAGTACCAAATAAATGCTCTAGATTCTTCCTGTCCTGGATAATCTCATAGGCTGCTATATTGGAAGGAAGCTGTTCTAAATAGGGATGGGTCAACCCGTGAACCGCAACCTCATGCCCTGAAGCCTTATATAATTTTATTGCATCCTTTTCAGATAATCTGCGATGAATTTGTCCCTTTTCAAATTCAGTACCCTCTGGTGAGAATAAGCCGGAATTAATATTAAAGGTGCACTTAATACCATGATTACTTAAAATGGATATCAGCCTAATATCCTGCTCAACACCGTCATCATAGCTTAGTGTCAGGGCCTTGGCTTTATTGCCGGGAAACCTCATAAACAAGCTGCTCATTAATTTGTCCTCCTATCGGATCAGTATCATCTACCATCAAAATGGCAGTTTATTATTATGACAATAGAAATCTTACGAAGCATACACTCTATTGTATTATGATATTCCAAGTTGGTAAAAAGTGCAAGAGACAGACTTTTGCTATTCATTCATTTTTATTACTTCGATTAATCCCTTTAGCTTATGGCTATCATCAAATTCAGGGTCTAGTAAGAGGGATTGGTCGATATAATCCAAAGCTTTATCAAACTCCTGCAGATTGTAATGGCAGAGTGCAAGCTCGTAGTATATAGCAGGGTCTTCGCCGTAAAATTCCAAGGAGGTTAGGTACAACCTTATGGCGTCATGATCACATCCAAAATAGCCGAATAAGGAACCGATACAGTAGGACAGATCCCCCTCTTCTCCAATCGGAAAATAATGCTCCCACACTTGATGCAGAATGGTGATTAGTTCATCCTTGGGGAAATTTTCCTCCTCCGAGATACGCTCTAACAGTGTATTATATAATTCCAGGAAGGTTCTCGCATCCCAAACCGTATATCTTAAAAAGGTTAATAATTCCTTGGTGGTTAGTGACGGATTATGCGGTACCACCGCTTTCTTAATCACGTAGAAATCATCTGGTCCAATGCCTTCAATAATCTCCTGATAAGCCAGTGTAGTCTCAATAAAACCATGGGAGCGATTACTTAGTAAGAATAACGACATCGTGACATTTTCATGCTCATAGAGGCTATGCATTGCACTTCCACCAAGACTGTTAAAATATAGTTCCAATGCGTGAAAGTTCACGGTAAGGGATATAGAGCCGTGCTTCGACAGAAATGGATGGTAAATGCCCTGCAGTGAGGAGATATTTCGATAGCCTTTATCCGTGGATAGTAGAAGGATATCATCGTTGAACAGCTTTCTCAACCGATCAATACATCGTAGGGCAGCAATCGGTATGGAAAAGGCAGTATCCAAAAGATTTGCTTTATAATAAAGAAGGATGTCATTCAGATTGCTTTCTTCATAATATCCTACCGCCTCGATAGGCCTGTCCCTATAATCATAATCGATGCCTGCCAGAATGGATTGATCCTTCGGGTCAATCTGTTCTCCCTTTGATGTTATGGTAATTAGGCCTTCCTGGAGTATACCCTCATTTACATAGAAGGTATCTTGAGGAAGACTGTCAAAGGTATAGTTAGCGAATAGGATAAGAGGGTTATCTTGCTCGCCGGCTTTTATCATATTACCGCTGTATCGCAAATGAAGCTCTTCATCCCTTGTCATATCGAAGGTAGCACAGTCAAGCAGGCCCTTTTCGAAATAGGGCTTAAGATAGCTGTGATTGAGCCAATAGGTTACGTTACGCTCAGCAAAATCCGTTATGATATATTTAAACTTCAGCTCCTTCATAGAAGAATGCTCAAGAAGATGTAAGAATCTCTTGAGAAATGTATAGGTAAACCGCCCAACGCCTGCCGCAAGCTCTAAGATATATATGGTAGAATTCTTATCATAGCTTTCACAAGAAACGATATCTCTACAATATCCAAACACTGTCTTTGCATATAGATTCGCAATATAGGGATTTGTTGTGATGTATTGCGGTACTATTCCTTTAATCCATGCTTCCGGACCCTGATTCGCATAGAAGTCTGCCTGCAGCTTCCATACCATGGATTTCGATAAAGGCATGTCCGCTTCAAGGATAACCTTAGAGTTTGTTAACTCACTAATGTTCTCTGATTTATTTTGAGTGTTCTTCTTCACTATCTTTGCCACATCAATTCCTCCTGATATTATGCACATTAAAGGCTAGTGGGACGGTGCTTCCAATCTAGCCCGGTACTATATTATACAGCAGATGCATCTAAAAAACTATTTTATTATTCTTAAGAAAAGAGTGATTTTCTTAAGTAAAAACGGTGATCTATTATCTTACATATTACTTTTCTTATATCAAATTTCACGTTGATATATAGCCAAAGGCCCGAAGCAAATTGCATGATATGCCAAATTCCAACTCCTTCAAGACCATATTCAACTACTAGGTCCAAAAGAGCAGCGATACTTCTGACATCACGAAACCATACAATATACTCGTTATCATTAATAGTATATTGAAAATATGGAGCTTCTGAAGCTGCATCACGCTGGATTATTGCTCCAACATCACTGGCTAAGGTAAGAGCTGAATTATGGGTAATAGCGTTGGCTAAGGAAGTATCCGGATGAAAAGGAAGCTGCCAGATATAGCCGATGATAGGAATTCCGAGGCTAAGCTTATCAGCCGGGATTTGTGTGGTGATATAATCAAGGAATACTCTTACTTGTGCTAAAGGCAGGGCGGGTTGAGGGCTATGGGCATGACCCCACTCATAGGATAACAGCATAGTACCGTCGGTCAGCTCACCGACAGTGGCATATTCAGGTCCCTGGTACATGATATCCGTTCCGGTTAGAAAGGTACGTGGGGTCAGAGTAACGTTTACGTAATATCCCTCCTGTCTTACACGGTCGGAAATATTTGCGATGAAGCTAACATACAGCTCCCTGTACTCCTGTAAAACATTTTGCATGTCTATATTAAGGCCGTAATAACCCTTGGCCTTCATGTTATCCAAAACTCGAATGATTAGTTTTTCTTGACTTTCTTTGTTCATAAGGATACTATGGGCTGCATCCACATCGGCATCTCCGGTCGCTGTGATTGCCGATATGCACATAATGGGTGCTACGCCATAAAGCTTTGCTGTATTGATCAATTCTTGGTCATCGATATTGACGATGTCTCCTTCTTTCGTTATTCTATAATAGAAGATAGTAAGATAGGTAAGGTAGGGTAAGGTCTTTCTCAGAACCTCACTGTTGATAAAAGGAAATGCATATCCGTTGGTCGTAAGTATCGTAGATATATCATCAGTAAAGCGGATGATTAACTCTTCGCCGGGATAAATATATAATCTATCTGAAAGCTGAGGATTATTGCGCAGTAATTGCATAACAGAGACACCATGAGAAGCTGCAATCTTTTCTAAGCTATCTCCATAGCGAACGATATAGGTCTCCTCAGGAAGCAAAACTGCAAGGCTTTCGCCGACCACCAGTCTTCCGGGATCAAGGATTTGGTTATCGGCCATAAGCTTTACTGTAGAGATACCATACTTCTCTGCAATGGAGTAAATTGTCTCATTTGGTTGCACTGTATGGATTAACATGGAGCACCTCGGGAAGGATTAATCTATAATTATCATATGACAGTAAGTGAAAAAAGTTCTATGTGTAAGGGAACAGAGAATATGTTATATCTGTTAAGTAGAATACGGATTACCCGGAGCTGAAGATAGAGAAGTAGGATTTAACGAGTATAATTCAATAAAAACGGGTTGAAGAGTCAGAGGATTCTTTAATATACGAAAGGGAATAAAATGAAGACAATCGAAGTGGTCGCAGCAATAATCAAGCAGGAAGATCGTATTTTAGTAACGCAGCGGGGCTATGGTGAATGGAAAGGTTTTTGGGAATTCCCGGGTGGTAAGCTGGAAGAAGGGGAGACGAAAGAGGAGGCCTTGGTCCGTGAGATAGAAGAGGAACTAGATATGCTGATCGATGTCGGAGAACGAATAGAGACAGTGGAATATGACTATCCGCAGTTCCATCTTGTTATGCACTGCTTTCTTTGCAAAATAATATCCGGTAAGTTGGTATTAAAAGAACACGAGGCAGCCAGATGGTTAAGGAAAGACGAATTAGCCAGTGTGAATTGGTTACCGGCTGATGTGGAATTAATAGAGAAGCTTATAAAAAAGGAATGGAATTAGTAAAAACCGCGCATGGTCCGTAGTTGGCACATGGGCGGTTTTGTATTACTTTTTTATTGATTCATTTACAACAATATGACTTGCGATATCAAGTGTTCTGGTATTATGGCGATTGCTTGATTTTATTTTCTGCTCTCCAATGTTTTGGAGAAAGGTAGTAAATTGATTAAAGGCTCTGGAAAAATACAGGCCTAGCGCCGCTGCATTATGTTCTTCGTAGATACCTCTTTGTATTTCTATTTGCTCCGGTGTTCCAAATATTAACTCATTGTTTTCTACAGTATCCGAAAGACCCAACATTCTGCATTCGGGTTCGTAATAGGATTAATCAAAAGATAAGTGAATTGAAACAGTGATTTACCCAGGCGATGGATTTCAAGTAAACGGTATCAATTCTTTGGGAGGGGTTCTCATGGGTCAGAGGGATATGACTGATTGGTCATCATAGCCTCTGCTTTTGGCAATCGTATATGGTTCAGGATATAATTACAGCAGTTTGATCAGCTCTTCCAGCTCTTCTGACAAATCCTTAGCAAGTTCGACATCAGAATCCTTTAAAGCTACTGCTATTTTCGTTTCAATATCTTTTTTCTTTTGCTCAATTTCTAGATAGTCGCGATCAAAATGATTTGCATAGATCATCTTTCTGAACTTTCGAATACTCATTTTTCGAATCGTCTTATCTTCAATGATTAATACATAATCCATACAGTTTACAATGGAATAGAAATCATGAGAAATCATGAACACCGCACCTTTGTAATCGCTTATGGATTTTTCCAGTGCTAATTGTGCGTAGGTGTCCAGATGGCTTGTTGGCTCATCTAAAAGCAACAGGTCTGCTTTACGGGCAGCAACTTTAGCCAGCTGTAATAAATTCTTCTCACCACCGGACAGAGAACTGATTGTTTGGCGAAGATCCTCTTCTTCGAAACCATAGTTCATCAGATGTGCTGCAACCTCATCATTCGTTTTGAACCCACTATCCAGAAACTCATCCAGTATCGTATTCGACTCATTAAGTATTTCGCTGTTGAGCTGAGATAAATACGCTACCTTAATGGTATCGTTGATCTTAATAGAGCTATGATTGTTCTTATAAATGTCACGGAGTAAGGTAGTCTTTCCGGTGCCGTTTGCTCCGATCAGTGCTACTTTATCATTTGAATTTATCTCGATGTTGACTTGTTCCAGAAGGATTTCATCGAAGGCAACACGGTAATCTTTGACTGTTAGAATGGTGGCTTCATCGATTTCATTCTCAATATTGAATTGGATGATCGGCTGCTTGATTTCTACGAAGGGTGCTTTGATTCTGCGTGCCTCCAGTCTTTCCTTGATTTTTATTCTGGCCTTTAGGGATTTACCTCTGGATGCCTCTGTAAAGACACTTGCAGTATTTCTTAGCTTATTAATTAGCTTCTCATTTCTCTCGAGTTCTTCATTATCGGCAATTGCAAGCTCCTGCAATTCAATTTTCTTTAAAAGTAATGAGAAATTATAATCAATATATCTACCATCGAACTCCTGAAGCTCCTTATTCTCAAGATGCAGTATCTTATTAAAGCAATGATTGAGCAGATATCGGTTGTGCGTAATGATCAGCATGGTTCCTTTGTGTGAATTGATCAGATTTTTCAGAGAATTAAGGTTCTCAAAATCTAAGAAGACGTCGGGCTCGTCCATAATGATTAAATCGGGACCGGTTAACATCTCCTTAATCACTTGAATCAGCTTGAACTCTCCACCACTAAGACTGGATACCATTAATTTTTCAAGCCTGCCAAGATTTGCTGTATTTAGTTTTCGCTTAATGTTTTGCTCATAATCATCCCCGCCAACTGCCTGATAGGCATCTAAAACAAGCTGATACCTTTCAAGTAAGGCCTCCATATCCGTAGTGATCTCCATCTCAGTATAAATCGATGCCAATTCATTCTGCAGCTTAATAAAATCCTCTGCAATATATTCAAAAACAGTTATTTCTTTTGCTTGCTCCAATCGGGAGAACTGACTTACATATCCAATCCTGCAATCAGGAGCAATCTCCAAGCCTCCATCGAATATATACCGTTCGGGATCTATAATAATCTCTAATAGAGTACTTTTTCCACTGCCGCTTGATCCTATGAAAGCGCAATGCTGACCATTTTCAATGGTGAACGAAATATTATGAAACAAATCCTTCTGCGGAAAGGAGAAGGATAGATTATCTACTTTTATCATATTGTTACCTCTCTTTATCTCTGAAAATAGCATATACGTTTCTTTATATCTTTTTATCGGGTTATTCTTTTATTACTATCTATCAAGTAAATTATAATATACTGAGGTAGCATAACACTTTTTTCGATTAATATCAATTATTTCATAATTCGGTTCGATTGGATATAATTTCTTCTTTTGTACTGAGATTAGTGTTATAATAATTACAGTTCTGATAAACCATGACACCTTCTAGCTCGTAATGACAGCAAGCGCTATTTCGGTTTTGGATCACAACTGTGTAATCCTTGCAGAACTACTTATTAGGATATAGTAGTTGATTTAGTAAAGACGAAAGGAGAGCTACGAAGATGGTTGCATTATTAAAGGAATATATTCTTGGTGATATGAAATGCGAATATTATATCGATAGTGAAACCGATAATGTAGAGCTTATTATGGTACCGGAGTCCGAAAGGACTAGCGAATGGGGTAAGAAAAACCAAAGAATTGACTCACTCCTACAGCTTAAGCTGGTAGGAGATGCCTATCCGGGAGGATATTCTGGAGGAATCAGTATGAGACAGGGGGAGTCGGTCACCGGGCTTCGATATAAGGAGCAAGATGTCATCCGTAATAACAATAGGGTGGAGATCTGCACAACCTTATCGGATCATAGGGGCTATGAGGCAAAGCATTATCTAATCTGGAGTACAGGCAGCAAATACCTTGAGGTATATAATACCTTCCAAAATCAAAGCAATCAGACCGTAACGCTTGAGATGATATCCAGCTTTTCCCTGGGTGGTATCTCACCATTGCTTTCTGGGGACGGATATGACAGAATGAAGCTTCACCGATTCCGAAGTGTATGGAGCATGGAAGGAAGGCTGGAAACCAAGACAATAGAGGAATTACAGCTGGAACCTTCCTGGGGAGGGCATGCGGTACGCTCAGAACGCTTTGGACAGGTGGGGTCTATGCCTGTGAATCATTATTTCCCCAGTCTTATTCTTGAGGATAGTGAAAATGATGTCTTCTGGGGTGCCATGCTGGCACATAATGCTTCCTGGCAGATGGAGATCTATCGTATGGATGATGGTATCTCTATCTCGGGAGGAATCGCTGACCGAGAGTTCGGCCACTGGATGAAGGAAATCCATCCGGGTGAACTGTTTAACACTCCGATGGCAATATTATCGGTGTGTAAAGGCGGAGGGTGCAATCAGATCTCACAGAGAATGACTTCCTGCCTGAGGGAGGTTCTGGATCAGGGGCCGGAAAGCGAACAAGGTCTGCCGGTGATATTCAATGAATATTGTACTACCTGGGGTAGTCCGTCCCATGAGAATATCAGTGATATATTAGAAGCCATCCAAGGAAAAGGCTTTGAATACTTTGTCATTGACTGTGGCTGGTATAAGGAAGAAGGAGTTCCCTGGTACAGCTCAATGGGAGATTATAACGTCTCTAGTGATCTGTTTCCTGATGGATTGGATAAGACCGTAAAGGCAATTAAAGCCAAAGGGATGAAGCCGGGAATCTGGTTTGAGATAGAAAATGTGGGCTCTGCTGCAAAAGCTTACAACAAGGAGGATCATCTGTTGAAGCGTGATGGGGTAACGC
The DNA here is from genome assembly GCA_023436225.1 of Bacillota bacterium. GTDB lineage: Bacteria > Bacillota > Clostridia > Lachnospirales > Lachnospiraceae > Mobilitalea. Next base: position 105,904 of record JAEZKA010000056.1, on the reverse strand, counting down.
TGACCACAGCGAGCAGACGATTTTGGGATATGAGAGATCCCTGGGTTATCAACTATTTAAAGGAAAAGGTAATCGGTACTCTCAAAAAATATCAATTTGAATACATAAAGATTGATTATAATGATACGATCGGAATTGGATGCGATGGTGCGGAGTCCTTAGGAGAGGGCCTTCGGCAGAACATGGAGGCAGCCTTTGAGTTTGTAAAGACCATCAAGCAGGAGATTCCGGGAATTATTATTGAGAACTGTGCGTCCGGTGGACATAGACTGGAAACAAAGATGATGGGAGTCTCAAGCATGGCATCCTTTTCCGACGCCCACGAATGCCCGGAAATACCGATTATTGCTGCGAATCTTCATAGGACCATACTTCCTAGACAAAACCAAATCTGGGCAGTAATTCGAAAAGAGGACAGTATACAGCGAATTGCCTATTCCATCATTAATACATTTCTTGGAAGAATGTGTCTGTCCGGAGATGTAACCGAATTATCCTCTGATCAATGGAATGCAATTGATCGCGGTATTGCTTTCTATAAGAGTATTGCACCGATCATCAAGGACGGTTATACTCTATATTATGGAAATGAAATCATGAGCTATCGCAATCCTAAGGGTTGGCAAGGAATTCTTCGTATTGGTGATCAAGGGGATGCCTATGCTGTATATCACCTATTCCAAGGTAATATGGAGAACGAATTAATCATAACAATTCCCGAAGGATATCATTATGAGATCAAAGAAGTGTATTCGGATACTGATTGTGATATAAACCTAGAAGCTGGAAAACTGGTATACCATTCTAATGGTAATTGGAGAGCAGTTGCAGTATATTTGAAGGAGATTCAATAGGATTTTACCATTTATTGACGAAAAATCGACATAAAACAAAGGAAGCGATAAAAATGATAGTTAAAAATCGAGATACGGACATGTGTAACGGTCCTATATTTGGGAAAATGGTTCTTTTCTCTTTGCCTATTATGGTAATGAATATTCTTCAGCTGATGTTTAATGCTGCAGATATGGTTGTTGTTGGAAGGTTCTCCGGTAAGGAAGCCCTGGCAGCAGTCGGTGCAACCGGTTCAATCATCAACCTAATTGTGAACTTATTCATGGGACTAGCGGTGGGGACCAGTGTCATTGTGGCTCAGGACTGTGGTGCAGGACGGCCGGATGCAGTCAATAAGTCGGTGCATACTTCGATTACCATAAGCATCATTACTGGCTTTCTTGTGATGGCATTGGGGCTTTTTGTTTGCAAGCCGCTATTAATTGTGATGGGTACTCCAATGGATATCATTGATTTATCAGCTCTTTATTTGAGGATTTATTTCTTGGGTCTTCCTGCAAGCATGGTATACAACTTTAGTGCTGCGATACTGCGTGCTGTCGGTGACAGTCGCCGTCCGATGTACTATTTGCTGATATCCGGTATGGTAAACGTTATATTGAACCTTTATTTTGTCCTTGTACTACATATGAGTGTGGATGGTGTTGCATGGGCTACGGTAATTTCCCAATATCTTTCTATGTTTCTAGTGCTTTTATGTCTTATCCGTAACAAGGAGGAAGCAATTCGTCTAACTCTGAAAGGATTGCTCATTGACCGGAGAAAGTTGAAGCAGATTGTTCGAATTGGCCTACCGGCCGGACTGCAGGGGCTTCTGTTCTCCATATCGAATGTATTGATTCAATCAGCCGTCAATTCCTTTGGCTCAGCCATGGTGGCAGCCAGCTCTGCGGCAAGTAATATCGAGGGATTTATTGCTACTCCCATGAATGCGTATTATAATACGGCTATCACCTTTACTGGGCAGAACGTGGGAGCAAAAAAATATGACAGGATCGATAAGGTAGCAAGGATCTGCACGATATTGATCATTATAACGTGGATTGTACTGGGTGGACTGACCATGTTATTAAGCAGACCCTTGTTATCTATATTTTCCTCGGATCCTGAGGTGATCCAGCTTGGTATAATCCGAATCAATATCTTAATGGTAGCATACTTTACCGGTGGTATTATGAATGTATTTCCTGGCTTGACCCGTGGAATGGGCTTTTCCATATTACCGATGATCAGTACCTTAGTCGGGGCCTGCCTAATGCGTATCGTATGGTTGGTTACCTTTTTCGCTTGGTTTCCTACTGTCCTCATGCTTTTTGCCTGTTATCCCGTCACCTGGGCGCTGGCGGGAATTGGTCAGGTGGCCAGCTTCTTTTATGCAAGGAAGAAGGTCAGACTGCGAGGGGAATAGATGGTAATGGTTAATTTATGAGGATATTGGTTTAAGGATTTAGATCATATCTTTCGGCATTTCGAGACATGGAAAAGAAGTATGCTATCACTTAGGGCAGCCTGTGTTTAAAAGTATGGAATGCTTCCAGAGATCCCCAATACCAATATCCCCCGTAGTGTAGTAGTCAGCTTCTTCTATGCAAGGAAGAAGTTCAGGCAATATAGAAAATGAGATTGGATTTATATACCAGAATGATATATAATAACAGTATGTGTTGATTAAGTCTTAATTACTATACAAGGGGGGTAACAATATGGAGAAGTTCGGTATCCAATTATATTCATTGGGGTTTGATAATCAGGATGCTATGCCGGTATCTTTTCAAAAACTTGCAGCTATGGGCTATAAGGAAGTAGAATTTGCCGGCTCTAACTACGGAGGTATGTCAGCGGAGGAGATGAAGAAGGCTCTGGAAGCAGCAGGACTGAAGGCGGTATCTTCCCATGTCAGCATGGACAATATGGAGAGGGATATCCCTTATGTGGCAGCCATCGGCGGGGAAATGATTATCTGCCCCATGTTCGATTTTGCAAGCAGGGAGGAAGCTTTGGAGCTGGCCGGACTGTTGAATAAATACGGCAAAATCGCGAAAGAGCACGGCTTAATGATAGGATATCATAACCACACCCAGGAGTTTAATAAAGATGGAGGAAAATACCTTCTGGATTATTTGATTGAGAATACGGATCCGGATTATGTCGGCTTTGAGCTGGATTGTGGCTGGTGCTCCAATGCAGGACAGGATCCGGTAGAATACCTGAATAAATACGCAGGTCGCTTTATGGCAATTCATATTAAGGAAAATAATGCGGTAAATGGGCCAAAGCCGGCTACATCAATGTATTCAGAAAAGAAACCGTTCCATTTTGAGATCGGACCGGACGGTAAGCCGATTTTTCCTCCGGAAATTCTTAAGTTCATGGAAGAAAACCAGAAATTGAACTGTGCAACCGGGCAGGGCATCGTTGACTGGAAAGCGGTTAAAACAGCAGCAGAGGCACAGAGTAAGGGAGAGATGCATTTCTTTGTAGAGAGGGAAGCCAATTATGCACCGGATAAGGACCGGCTTACCTGCTTAAGTGAGGATGCGGCGTGGCTGAAAAATAACTTGTAATATGTGAAACTAACCCCAGTTATGGGAAAAAAGATACTTCCAATCATGAACTTATCAAATGTGCCAAGTATTTCTCTGGTATCATACAATCGATATTCAATGGAAGGTTTAGTTGAAAAGAAAAGCGTGTGACGATTAATTCGTCACACGCTTTTTAGCAAAATAAGATATCAGATATTTCTATTTGCATACTTTTCTGCAAGCTTAACCAGTAATTCAACGCACTGATCCATAGCCTGAATACACGCAAATTCCGTCTTTCCATGATGATTATGACTGCCGGTTCCAAGGTTTGGACAAGGCAGACCCATAAAGGATAATCTTGAGCCATCGGTGCCTCCGCGGACAGGCCGGCTGATTGGTGTTCCGCCCAATTCACGGATTGCTTCATAAGCGGAATCAATCAGATGCCAGTGAGGTTTGATCTGGTCGGCCATATTGTAATATGTATCTTTGATTTCTACACGAACAGTATCTTGACCGTATTTTTCATTTAATTTTGCGGCAGCTTCATTCATAACCGCTTTCTTTTCATTTAGCTTATTCATATCGTGATCACGCAGGATGTAATGCATTTTTGCATTATCTACAATACCCTCCAGGCGGTCTAAGTGATAAAAGCCTTCATATTCCTCTGTATATTCCGGACGCTCTCTCTCGGGTAGTAGGGCATGGAATTCCATCGCAAGCAGAGAAGCATTCACAAGCTTATCCTTGGCATCTCCCGTATGGATGCTGGCTCCTTGTAACAATACATCTGCGGCAGCAGCATTAAAGGTTTCGTACTCCACTTCGTTATAGGCAGCTCCATCCACGGTGTAAGCAAAATCTGCACCGAAGCGCTTCACATCGAACAGATCGGATCCTTTACCGATCTCCTCGTCCGGGGTAAAGCCGATTTTAATTGTTCCATGCTTTATCTCAGGATGTTGATATAAGGTTTCTGCCATAGTAAGAATCTCAGCGACACCGGCTTTGTCATCCGCACCGAGAAGCGTATTACCATCAGTAACTAATAGGTCCTTTCCGATATAATCCTTCATAAAATCGAATTCTGCCGGATTGATCTTCACATTTTTTTCTGCATTCAGAGTTATTTCCGATCCATCATAATTCTCGATAATCCTCGTCTTAATATCAGTAAACGGTACGGAGCTGACAACATCCATGTGTGAAATAAAACCAATTACCGTGCCGGACCAATTCTCAATATTAGCTTCAATCGTACCAAATACATATCCGTTCTCGTCCATTGCCGCATCTGCAATACCAAGGCTTTTCATTTCTTCAACCAAAGCCTTACCGAGTACTAGCTGCTCCGGGGTACTGGGATGTGTGGTGCTCATTTCATCAGAGGCAGTTGCATATTTGGTATAATTAATTAATCTTTCATAAGCTCTCATTCTAAAACCTCCATTTTTCAATGATATCTTCTATTATTCCACAAATGGCTTATAAAATCTAGACCTGTTTGCGGTTGCTCATATTTTCCATAGAATAGAATTGATGGATGGAGCGGTTTAAACTGGCAATTGATTGCACATACATAATAAGATTAACTAAGAGACTTGAAGATCAAAGCTCAGGCTCCGGTTTATATTGGTCAGGTTCTACTTAGTAATGTCTTAGGTCTAAAATGCAATGTAATCGCTACTAAAACAGTAGAGCACATTTAAGCCTGAAGCAGGATCAAGATATTTACATGGAAGCAGTAACATATTATAGCAGTATCATATATTATAACTAGAACAACATATAAACCAGAGGATGATTATGGATCGTAGCGGTAATACCCCACTGGGTATGGTATTTCTCAGTGATAATGTTATACATGTAGACAACGCTCTTATTGAAGAAGTTGTTGTAAACAACGCAAGAACAGGTTATCTAGTCATTACATTTGAAGTAAGTGAAGAAAATAGTGTAACCTATATGGAGGAAATTCGTCTAAATATAGGAGGTAGAACGATTATCATAGACGAAAATGGAAGACCGCTGAATCTATATGATTTAAGTGTGGGGATGCGCATCGATGCAGATTTCTCAGCTGCAATGACTAGAAGTATACCGCCTCAGTCAAACGCTTATCGGATTGTTGTCTTGGAAGAGGAACCTTCTGTAGAGATTACAATGGATCGTGTTATAAGTGTAGATACAAGAAATAATTTTCTTCTGACCGGAAACCCGAATGATGTTAACGATCAGTTTATATTTACCATCTCAAGGGACACCTTGATACGAAACCAGGATAATCGACCAATCTCCTTAAGAGAAATCCAGCCCGGGCAGATGGTTCGAGTGGAGCATGCCAACTTCCAGACTCTTAGCATACCGCCACAATCTCCCGCTTATCGGGTTCAGGTAATCTAATCGACAGGGCACCCGATTACCTGGAATTTCAGCAACCAAAATACGATTGATTTAAGCCGAAGGAATATATTAATAAGAGCTTTATTAAAATAAAATACCTATGTCATGATAGAGGGACATAGGTGTTTTTTTTGTTCAATACAATAGAAGGTTCGCAGAGCGTACTTCTATTGTATTGAGAGAATCTTAAGTATCAGTAAGCTGACACTTTGTTCCAGGAGGATCAAATTGGTGTCAGCTTTTCTTTTGGTCATATTCAGGTCACAATCCTGATTTATATTAGGTACATCGATAATCATTACAGCTGTAATCAAGATAGACGACGCTTCAGTCGTTCCCATATTTATTCATCGATTTAGTAATTATGAAACGATAAAATATACTATTGTTTCTGCAATAGACATATTTCTGGAGTATTGTAAAAATTAAATATTTATGAAAGAGGTAATGGAATGAAATTAGCATGGAAAGAATTAAAGCATAGCTTAACAAAATACTTATTGATAGAGAGTGTACTGGTTCTGATGATATTTATGGTCATATTTTTATCAGGTCTGGCAAATGGACTTGGATGGGCGATTAGTGCTTCGGTTGAAAAGACAGATGCCGAGTATTTCGTAATCAGCACAGATGCAGAAAAATTAATTACTATATCGAATATGGATACAGAAACGTTGGAACAAGTAGCTTCTCAAACGAATGACAAAGTTACAAATCTGAATATTAAAAGATCAAATGTAAATACGCTACTCGATGAAAAGAAATTAGACATCACTTATTTTGTTATTGATCCGGAGAGCTTCCTTTCTCCTGACATCACAGAAGGGATGCCAATATCCAATTCTTCCACAGAATACTCGGTTGTACTGGATGCCTCCTTTCAGGAGCAGGATATCGCTCTTGGTGATGTAATAGAGGATTCTGTAACAGGACTTCCACTTACGGTCGTAGGATTTACAGAGGATGAGATTTATGGCCATTCACCCGTGGGCTTTATTGGGACCGATACCTTTACAGCACTTAATAAAGAGGTGAATTCCTCCTATATAGAGAAGTATAATGCAATCGCAGTTCAAGGCTCAGACATCGAACATATCAACATCAAGGGACTGGAGGTTGTGGATAAAGCAACCATAGTTAATAATCTTCCGGGATATGCTGCTGAGCAATTAACAATTAAAATGATACTTTGGGTTCTGGTAATAATCTCTGCAGCCGTGCTAGGTGTATTCTTTTATGTCATTACGATACAGAAGCAAAAGCAGTTTGGTGTTCTGAAAGCAATCGGAATGAAGATGCTAGAGCTTACAAGATATATAATGAGTCAGGTTCTAATTCTTTCCATCATTGGAGTGGCAATCGGCAACCTTCTGGCAATCGGTATGGCGTCCATACTCCCAAGTAGTATGCCGTTCTCTCTGCAGATACCAATGGTAATTATTATATCCATTGTCTTTATCGTGGTCTCATTATTTACCAGCTTGGTATCCATAAGAAAAGTTGCAAAAGTTGATCCAATTGTTATAATAGGAGGTAATGAATAATGAAAAATGAATATGCATTGCAGTTAAATAATATATCAAAGTCATATCAGGATGGTGACCAACAAAATCATATTTTAGAAAATGTCTCCCTTGAGGTAAAGCCGGGGGAATTCGTAGCAATTATTGGGCCATCCGGCTCCGGTAAAAGCACATTTCTATCCATATCCGGCGCGTTGCTTTCGCCTACGGATGGCAGCGTTGTGGTAGGGGGATCCAAGCTTTTGAAGAAGCAAAATAAGAAACTGGTTAAAATCCGCAGGGAAAAAATTGGCTTCATTTTCCAAAGCCATCATCTGCTTCCGTATCTAACAGCGAAGGAGCAGCTGACATTTGTAATTGATATGAATAAAAAGAAAGGAAAATCTAGCATGAATGCAGATGATATGCTGGAGGATCTTGGACTTACAGGATGCGCGAATAAATATCCTGCAAAGATGTCAGGCGGTGAAAAGCAACGTGTAGCAATTGCAAGAGCTTTTATGAATAATCCGGATATTATTCTAGCAGATGAGCCTACCGCAAGCTTGGATGGAATTAGGGGCAGACAGGTAGTGGAATTAATTAAAAAGGAAGTTAAGAAGCATAATAAAGCGGCTATCATGGTAACTCATGATGAAAGAGTATTAGACCTCGTTGATGTAGTATATCGATTAGAAAATGCGCAGTTGAAAAAGGTAGCGAATGCTTAAGTAATAGAAAGTAGGTGATAGCATGTTCTCCATCCTTGTGGTTGAAGATGATGAAATACTGAATAAGATGATATGTTCCAAGCTTCGTCAGGAGTCTTACAGCGTGTTTGCAGCATTTGACGGAGAACAGGCTTTAGACCTACTGGAGAAGGAACACATTGATTTGATTATTAGTGATATTATGATGCCCAATATGGATGGGTATCAATTAGTAAGGGAGCTTCGAGATGCAGCGTATACAATTCCGTTTCTAATGGTTACGGCTAAGAATCAATTTGAGGATATGGAAAAAGGATTTCGTGCTGGGACGGATGATTATATGATTAAGCCGATCAGTATGAGAGAATTGGTACTTCGAGTGAAAGCATTGCTAAGAAGAGCTCAAATTGCTAACGAAAAAAAGCTAGTAATCGGTAATACCCTTCTTGATTATAATGCTCTGACCGTTAAGATCGATGAGGAGATCTTCGAAATGCCACCCAAGGAATTCTATCTGCTTTTTAAGCTTCTTAGTAATCCAGGTAAGATATTTACAAGGCAGGAGTTATTGGATGAGATATGGGGAATGGATACAGAAGTAGATGACCGAACCATAGATTCTCATATAAAGAAGCTTCGTAGAAAATTTGAACATTGTACTGACTTCGAAATAATGACGATTCGCGGGCTAGGGTATAAATCAAGAATATAAAGAAAGGCTTATCGGTCCAATGGCAAAGAGGTTTAGAAAGAACAGAATATCCTTACGTTTTAAGCTGGCACTGGCATCCATTATCATCCTTTGTGCTTCCTGTTGTGTTGCATATTTCATCGTATTTACGGGATTTTCTTACTTCTATAATGGTCCAATAACGAGCGCAATTGCCTTATTAATGTGTCTTATTACTTGTGCCATAACCATGATTTTAGGTGGTGTTGCACTTTGGCATTCAGCCTCTTATGTAACGAACCCTATCGTTAAAATTAGCGAAGGGGTTCAAAGGGTAGCGGATGGTGACTTTACAGTACAATTATCATTTGATCATAATCATAGAAAAAAGATGAATGAGTTATATCCCGATGAAATTGCCGTTATGGCAGATAATTTCAACAAAATGACACGCGAATTAAACGGTATGGATTATATGAGAAAGGATTTTATGAGCAATGTGTCTCATGAAATCAAGACACCGGTGGCAGCGATTACAGGCTTCTCGGAGATGCTGCTGGACGGAGGTCTTAGTGAAGTGGAGCAAAAGGAATACCTTTCCTATATCTATCAGGAATCACAAAGACTTTCTCGTATGAGTGAAAATATGCTTCATATGTCCAGACTAGATCATCAGAATATAGTGGACTTGAGTCAGGAAGTAAAAGTAGATGAACAAATTCGACGTTGTATTATCCTCTTGGGAGAAAAGTGGCCCGATAAGGATATCCATTATGAGCTTCAACTTGAAAAATGCAGTATTGTAAGTGATTATGACTTGCTCTTTCAATTATGGACTAATCTAATCGATAATGCCATTAAATATTCAGATCAACAAAGTAGGATCTGGATTACGACTAAGGTTGAGAACAATTCGCTTAGGTTTTCCATTAAGGACGAAGGCATAGGGATATCGAAAGAAAAGTTAAGTAAAATATATGATAAATTCTATCAGTGTGATGAATCACATAGAAAGCAAGGCAGTGGGTTAGGTCTTTCCATAGTAAAGAGGATTATTGAATTGCTATATGGAACTATTTTATGTGAAAGTGAGGTAGGGATAGGAACAACTATGACGGTGATACTGCCTATAAAACCCAGGTCATAAGAAGGTTCTGTCTTCCTTTATGCCTACTAGTGAATAGTCTATGATAAGAAAGTGTACCCTGTGAGGAAGAGTACACTTTCTTTTTGTTGTTCGTTTATATATATTTATAATAATAGTTGTTGTAATCTAGAAGTCTTTTGAAGTTGGGGATCCGGATTATCGTTCTTCATAAGGTCCAATTTGTAATCCGGATTGAAATGAACTTGATAATTGGCGTAATTAAACGTAAAATAATATCGATTAGTTTTAAAATAACATATTTGGGCTACTAGGGAGCCTTCTGAAATAGAATATGAAAGTCAGATTTATTTGGAGGAAGACAATGGCATTTATCTCGTTTGAAAATGTATATAAAGAATACGGCTCAGGTGATAATCTAGTGCGAGCTTTAAATGGAGCAGATTTTTCGATTGAGAAGGGAGAGCTGGCTGTCATACTTGGTTCTTCCGGAGCAGGAAAAACAACGGCACTCAATGTACTGGGCGGTATGGATAATGTTACAAGAGGCAAAGTGTTATTTGATGGCAATGATATTACACACTGGAACGAGGAGCAGTTATGCCAATACCGAAGAAATGATGTAGGATTTGTATTTCAGTTTTACAATCTGGTGCCTAATCTGACGGCACTGGAAAACGTGGAATTGGCAGCTCAAATCTGCACAAACAGCCTAGATGCATCCGAAACCTTGGACAAGGTAGGTCTGGGTGAACGGAAAAATAATTTTCCGGCTCAGTTATCCGGTGGGGAACAGCAGCGGGTCTCCATTGCCCGTGCCGTTGCGAAAAAACCCAAGCTGCTACTCTGTGATGAACCAACGGGAGCACTGGATTATGTGACAGGTAAGCAGATTCTACAAATCTTACAGGATACCTGCCGTAAGGAAGGTATTACCGTTATTATTATCACTCACAATAGTGCAATAGCACCAATGGCTGATAAAGTACTCAGGTTTAAAAGTGGCAAAGTGGTGGATGTGACGATCAATGCTGATCCGAAACGCATTTCAGAAATTGAATGGTGACGAGATGAGAAAAAGAGCATTCTATAAAGATATTTTTCAAACGATAAGAAATAATTTATCCAGGTTTGTTGCGATTGCTGTGATGATAGCTCTTGGTACAGGTGTATTTACCGGATTTGCAGTGGGGTGTATGGATGTATTTGATTCTGCAGATCTTTTCTATGATAATCAAAACACTTACGATATCAAAATTGTATCAACCCTTGGACTAGAGGAGGAAGACCTGTTTGCGTTATCTAGTATCGAAAAGGTGAATTCTGTGTTTGGCAATTGCAGCTTGGATGTCTTAACGACGCTTAAGGATGGAAATCAACTTTTAGCAAACGTGACCACACTGGATGCTGGCGGTATGAACGAGCCTTATGTGCTTGAGGGTATACGTCCCACTAAATCAGGACAAATTGCCGTAACCTCAAAATTTATCAACGATACCGGTTTGCAGATAGGAGATACCATCACCTTAGAAGAAGCAAGCGCCGATGAGGATGACACAGAAGATACCTCATCAGCACCCGCATTAGTAGTGACGAAGTATGAAATTACCGCAATTATTCTCAGCCCTTTGAACGTTTCTAATACAGAGGGAAGTATTGCAGCGATATCCATGTCATCAAGTAGTACGGACTATATGATGTACGTTACAAAGGACTGCATTAAGAGTGATGTTTACACAGCAATCTATCTTACACTGGACGGTGCAAGAGATATGGATTGCTATTCCACAGAGTACGAGATGTTTGTGGAAGACAGGATAGCATTAATCGAGGATACGATACAGAATGAGCGGGAGCAAGCCAGATATGAGAAGGTTATGGGCGATGCCGGGTTGAAGCTTTCTGAGGCAGAGCAGGAGTTATCGGATAAAATGACTGAGGCAGAGCAGGAATTTACAGATGCTCAAGCAAAAATTGATGATGGTTGGAAAAGCTATAAAGATGGTATGGCAGAGCTGCAGGTCAATCAAGTAATGCTGGTGGATGGACAACAGGCTTTAAATGATGCAAAGAAATCGACGAAGGATAAGCTCGATGCAGCTCAAAAGGAGATTGATGCCAATTCGGAAGAACTAGAAGCCGGTGAAGAGCAGCTGAAGCTTCAGGAAGCAGACACATTAGAAAAGTTCGCTGCCTTTGAACTGCAGCTTAACAACAGCCAGAAAGACTGGAAGGAAAAAAAATCAGAGGCCGAAGCGCAGCTGGCCGAAGCTGTTGCGGGTCTTTCAATAGAAGCACAGAATATTTGGAGAAGCGATACTGCGAAAAAGATATGGGCGGATATGATATTGGACGGAGTCAGCGCTGCTCCTTATCTATTGGCTGTCAAACAGGGCGATACACCAACTGGGGAGTTAACAGATAGCTATAACGCAGCAATGGTACAATTACAATCAGATACCCAGGCGCTTGCAGTGTGCTTTGCTTCCGGCGGATATCCTCTGAGCGAAGAACAGACGAAGAACTTTTCTACCCTTGCAGTTACCTATGGTACTTTGAGGTATAGTCAGAACATGCTGGATGAAAATGCAGCAGCGCTGGCAGCACAAAAATCCGATGCAATGAAGCAGATATCGGATGCTCGAGGGAAAATGGAAGATGGGAAAAGAAAGCTGCTTAGCGGACAGAAGGAGCTTGATAAGAACAGGGAGGAAGCGGAAAGTCAATTCGCTGATAAGCAGGCCGAGCTTACGGAGGGAATGCAAAAGCTTGAGGAGGGCAGACAGGAGCTTAGGGATGCTGCAGCTGACCTCACGGAGGGACAGGAGGAGCTGGATCGTAATAAATCAGAGTATGAGGCTTCGATTGCAACAGCAAAACAAAAGCTAAGTGATGCCAAGGAGGATATTGCGAGGATCAGTATGGCTAAATGGTATGTCTGGGATCGTAGTGAGAATGACAGCTTTGATGGAATTAACAATGATATTAGCTTTATTCAAGCGGTTACACAGGCTTTCCCGATTATTTTCTTTTTAGTTGCAATCCTTGTCAGCCTGACAACCATGACTCGAATGGTAGAAGAGGATCGTACCTTAATCGGCACCTATAAGTCAATTGGATACACAAAACTTCTTATCAGTATGAAATATATTCTATATGCAATATTAGCATGTGTAACTGGGGGTATCCTTGGGATTGGAATTGGATTTTATGTCCTTCCCAAGGTTATATGGATTATTGTGCAGACCATGTATGTACTACCAACCTTTCAATATTCCTTCTATCCCGTCTATGGACTGGGAGGCTTTGGAATGTTTCTCCTAGGGATTATGGGGGCAACGATTTTTGCCTGTGCTGAAATGCTACACAAACGTCCGGCAGAGCTAATGCGACCGAAAGCGCCTAAGGAAGGAAGCAGAATTTTGCTGGAGCGCCTATCTTTCATATGGAAACGTCTTAAATTCCTTAATAAAGTAACCTGCCGTAATTTGTTTCGGTATAAAAAGCGTGCAATTATGACCATTGTAGGTATCATAGGCTGCACGATGCTTATCGTTTTGGGATTTGGTGTCCGGGATACGGTAGGCGGTGTAATGTCGGATCAATATGGTCATGTAACGGTTTATGATGCAATCGTGGTAACCGATAACCTGAGCACCGAAGAGATGGATCAGCTTACGGATGAATTAAAAGAATCGGAAATGGCTAAGGAAATGCTGCCATTGCAGATAACCACATTAGCACTGGCCAGCAGCGATGATAACTTAGATATCACCGTAATGGTAATTCCGGACAATGCGGACTTTGATTCTTATGTCCACCTAAGGGATATTAAAACAAATAACAAAATGACACTTCCGTCAGAAGGCATCGTAGTTACACAAAATGCTGCAAAACAGTTAAGATTGAAAAAGGGGGACACTGTCTCACTGCAAAATGAAGATAATCTGGAGTATGACTTTCCGGTAGCTTTCATAACAGCGAACAATGCCGGTAATTTTGTATATCTTAGTGAAAGCTGTTATCAAGCAGCTTTTGGAGACTATGCAGGAACCTCTTTACTATTAAACCTAACAGAGCCTAAGAGGGGAGAGGAATGGCTGGATAGTCTTCGTGAGGATCATAGGATCCTCTCTGTCAGCAGTAGCCAGGATACGATCGATACCTTTGGAGAGGTAAAGAAGATCATCGATATGATAGTCTATCTATTGATTGGTATGTCTGCTGTATTGGCATTGACGGTATTGTTTACCCTAGCTAATATCAATGTCAGCGAGCGGGAACGAGAGCTGGCCACGATAAAGGTACTGGGTTTCAGACCCCAAGAGGTTAATTCCTATGTAAATAAGGAAACCCTTATTCTGACCTTGATTGGTATTATATTAGGATTGCCCGCCGGTTACGGCATCACCTACGCAATTCTGGCTAATGTCAGCATTGCAGATATTGCTTTCAAGGTGCGTGTATCTGCTGCGGCTTATCTTGCTGCAGCAATACTCACGTTGGTTTTTACGTTATTAGTAAATAAAATCACCAATAAGACTCTAAGGAGAATTAACATGGTGGAAGCATTAAAGAGTGTTGAGTAAATAGGCCATCATAATAGGGCACACGATATTTCTCGTGTGCCCTATTGTTATCGTGCGTGTGTATTCAATAAGTACACGCTTCTCTTCTTTGTAGAAAATGCTTTCTTTATTTATTATTTTGAATTTGTTCGAGAAGTCCCTTCGGATTAATAATTTTTCCAAAGGAATAGGTCTTACCTTGATTTTCAATATCGGTAGTTTCTGCTGTGGAATAGGCAGCCTCGATGAATTCCTGTGGTGTGATATCCGGTTTTACCTGACAGCATAGTGCATATAAACCGGCACACCAGGGAACGCTCCAGCTTAGTCCGCCATTATATGAAAGCTCATAATCATCTGAGTTCGTACAACCTGCAATCGTCCTAGAGCCGATTGGGAAAAGTAATAAATCCTGATATAGCACTGGCGTGCTATAGAATTCCTCAGCGACCCAGGAGGCCGGTTCATAAGAACGAATGTCTTCTGGATCCATCTCATATTTCCGGTCCATCCCAAAGAGGCTGAAATCCTTATAATACTCGTCGGTTGTGGTTGTTAGAACAAAGATATTTTCGTCGTCAGCTTTCTTGATGGCAGCTTGGAGTTCCTCATAGCCTTTGTCTTGGATGCCATATCCTTTAGAGATAGAGATGACTCTTATTTTATCATCTTTGTCAAGCTCTTTGTTAATCTCTAGTACCCGGAGGATGGCATCTGCGATGATTGAGGCATCGAAATCATAGCCTTGATCAGAGAAATGCCCAAAGGTTGATGCAATATAGTAAACATTTGCTTTTGGGGCTACACCGATATCCTTCCCAACGGCAATACTTGTGACACCGGGGCCATGCATTTGTGCGGTACCGTCAACGCAGTGTATTCGCTCATAGGTTTTAATATTGTCCTCATATTGTTCATGATCAAGCAGGAGTGCCTGGTCGATAATCGCAATGCTTACCCCTTTTCCGGTAATTCCTTTTTTATGCAAGGCACGAATCCCCAGCCCGGGATTTTTATTATACTCCAGTAGCTTTTCGGGATCAAAGCCTTCCGGTAGTACTTCTGGCCAGGTTGTGTTAGAACCAAAAGTCAGATCATTCACATCTTTTACCACACTCAAGTCTTCCTCAGAGATATCACAGCTTCTCACATCATAACCAAATACTTCATCTTTTACATCAAAACCCATAAAAGCTCTGCCGGACCAATTGGCATTTACCTCCTTCTGGGCTATTACCGGCTTACCATTTTTGATCTTTGAAGTGTCTGCCAACAAAGTATTATAGAGGTATTCCTTAGGATCGGTATGATCACTGTAATCGTAAGCTGCATATTCGGCTTCATTCATAGTCGGCTGTGGTGTTAATGGAGTATCCTTGCTGCAGGATATCATGGATATAACGGGTATCAATAATAAAGCTAATATTTTTCTCTTCATTTCTAATCCTCCTAATTGGTATTATAGTAATCAGCAGTCCAAATTTCTGGTATCTAAATATTTACATTTGCTTCAATACACTTTACCATAATAAGGAAAAAAATCCAGCAATTTTAGAATTTTGTAAGATTTATTAAGAAAATTGTTATAACAACAAAAGCAGCTAATATCAGATTTATGATAGTGAGCATATAGAAACGATCTAAGTATGTTAGGGAAACAGTTATTTTATGGTTCATATAATTACATGAGAAAAGACCTGTAACACAGCAAATACGTGTGTCACAGGTCTTTTCTCATTATTTTATATAGTACAGTATCCCTGCTTGAGCAAATAAAGATACCAAAACGACTGAGGTATCGATGATTACTCCTGCTATCATGGGTTTTATACCAACGCCCGCTACTTCTTTAAGGCTTGTTTTGAGTCCGATCGCAGCCAATGCCATCGATAAAAAGAATTTTGACAGGAATGATAATCCAGAGACAATATTATCCGGTACAAATCCTGTGCTTCTTATACCAACAACAGCGAGGAAGCCAAGAATAAACCAGGGGAATATCTTGCGTATACTCACCTTGGATGCGGCCTGCGAGGGTGTTTCTTTTTTTGCATATATCCACGAAAATATAAGAACAATCGGTACGATAAAAAGTGTCCTTGTGAGCTTGACGATTGTTGCTAACGAACCTGCGGCATCGGAAAATGCATACCCTGCTGCAACAACCGAGGAAGTATCATTAACCGCAGTGCCAATCCAGAGTCCATATCCGGTATCACCAAGGCCCAAAAGCCGACCGATCCAAGGAAAGGCAATTACGGTTATGATATCAAAAATAAAAGTAGCAGATATTGCATAAGCGATATCCCGGTCCTTTGCATGGATGGTAGGACCCAATGTTGCAACAGCAGTTCCTCCGCAAATTGCGGTGCTAACGGAAAGTAGGCTAGCTAGCTTCCAGTTTATCTTGAAAATTTTCTTACATAAATATCCCACCCCAAAGGAGGTCACAAGGGTGAATGCCATGAGAATCAGTGCATACTTGCCGGCTTTCATTACCTGTGAAAAGCTTAGTGTGATTCCGGCAATAATAATTCCTGCGCGCAGAATTTTCTTGGAGGTCCAGTTAATTCCGGGATTAAAAACCTCATAGCGGCAAACCAGCGGATTGAGCAGCATTCCAAGAATCAATGCAATTAGTGTTCCTCCAAGAATACCGGCAGGGAGAATACAACTTATGATATAAGCAATCCCAGCTATCCCCCCAGATAGTATGATACCAAATATGTACTTTCTAATACGACTCATTTTAAGCTACATTCCTTTCGTTTCATTTGAACTATTTTCTGGTATTGATTGTAGCATACATATTTGATAAAATTAAATTATACTTTCTTATAGTTGTATAATTTGAATTTATAGTATGGAGGTTTTATATGCTTGATTTTAGGCACCAAACATTTCTTACGCTATGTTCCTGCAACAGCTTTACAAAAGCAGCGGAGCTCTTACATATTACCCAGCCTGCAGTATCGCAGCATATTAAACATCTCGAAGAATTTTATGATTGCAAGCTATTTGATATTGCCAATAGAAACATAAGACTTACACAACAAGGAGAGCTTTTAAAAGAGTTTGCCATGTCTGTTTTTTCAGATTCAAAGCACTTTAAAGAAAACATCCGTTCAATCCAAGCAGATACAATACAGCTTTCCTTTGGAGCAACCTTGTCAATCGGAGAATATGTTATGCCGGAGATTCTCTCCCGCTTGCTTACAAAGTATCCTGAAATGAAAATCCATATGTCTGTTGCAAATACTCAGGTTCTTCTTGAACGGCTGAACAATGGTGAGTTGGATTTTATCGTTGTGGAAGGGCTGTTTGATAAATCGGAATATGATGCCACGCTGTTTAGCCTTGAAAAATTCGTTCCCGTGTGCTCACCAAAATCGGAATTTGCAAATGTGGAAGTGGGTTTTCAGGAGATTACAGGAAGTCGTCTGATTCTGCGAGAGCGAGGATCGGGCACGCGTGAAATCTTCGAAAACATATTACAGAAAAACAACTATTCGCTCAACGCATTTGAAAAAATGATTGAAATAGGAAATATGGCTGCCATAAAGAAAATGGTTTCGAATGGGCTAGGCATAACATTTCTGTTTGAAGTGGTAGGGAAAAAGGAAATAAAAGACGGAAGTCTTTCTGTTATTAATATACCTGGTTTTTCTGAACAGCGTGAATTTAATTTTGTTTTGTTAAAGGATAGCTTCTTTCGTGCGAGGTATATGATGATCTACGAACTTCTGAAACAGACCTTCCATGAGATTAATGGTTGATGCAGCCTGTTATGCCTCCTCCAGCATCCGATATCCTACTCCCATTTCTGTTAAGATATATTGGGGGTCTGCGGTATCCTTTTCGATCTTCCTTCGCAGATTAGCAACATTAACCCGAAGAGCTTTGCTTTTATCCGTATAAGGGCCCCAGAGTTCGTGGCACAAAAATTCATGAGTCAATACCGTCCCTACATTAAGAGAAAGCAAAACAATAATTCGATATTCAATTGGCGTCAGATGGATCACCCTATTTTCGACGGTTACGATTCTCTTATCATAATCAATTTGTAAATCGCCCAATCGAAAGAATTCATTTACCTTGCTATTCTTTATTTTCGAAATATGCCCTTTCCGAAGGGCGGTTCTGATTCGTGCCATAAGAATAACATTACTAAAGGGTTTTGTAATATAGTCATCTGCACCGCTATCAAGAGCCGTTACAATGAACTTCTCCTCCTGCCTTGCGGATATAATAATAACAGGAACCAAACTCCACTTCCTAATCGCCTCCAACACTTCCATCCCATCGATATCCGGCAATCCCAAATCCAGTAGGATCAGATCCGGACAGTAGGATGCGGCAAAGGAAATTGCCTCTTTCCCGTTAAGGGCCTTCAGCGTCCGATAACCCTGTATTTCTAGCTTAACTGAGATGAATTCAATTATTGCTTCCTCATCCTCTACTATCATAATAAGGTGTTTATTTTTCATAGTGTTACCTTTCTATCTTAATGCATCCCCATTGCCTTATTCATTGTGTTTATTGGCTCATCCCCGCAAACCGGTATGGTAAACATAAACTCTGCCCCACCCTCGGGCCGATTATTTGCGTAGATTTCTCCTCCATGTGCTATGATTATTGCTTTGCATATGGAAAGTCCGATCCCTAAATTTCTCATCGAATCACGATAGGGGCCTTCCTCTGAATTAATAGTAAAGTTAAATAATAGGGGTAGAATCTTCGGCTCTATCCCAGGACCGGTATCTGTTATTATAAAACCCACATAATTATCCATTTCCCTAACTTCGATTGACACATCCGAACTCTGACCCTTGGCATGTCTTTGAGTATTTTCTAAAATATTAATGAGGACTTGCGAAATCAGCATATTATCCATAGGAAGTAAAATTACATTATCCGGTTGTTTCACAGTTATTTTGACAGTGGGAAAGCGTTTACGAAAGGTCGAGACAGCTTCTTCGATTACCTCTTCCACGATTTCTTCGGATTTACCAATCGTCATATCGTTTTTCTGGAGCTTCGTAATGAACAATATATTTTTAATCATATTTAAGAGCCATTGAGAGTCATTATGTATTCCCTCGATTAAACGGGTTTGTACGTCATAGGGTATTCGCTTCCCTTCTTCCAACAAAGTAGAGCTGGCACCGATAATACCTGTAAGTGGAGTTCTCAAATCGTGGGATACACTTCTTAAAAAGCTGTTCTTTATCTTTTCCGCCTCTATCATTACCTTAACTTCTTGCTGCTCCTCCATAAGACGATACATTCTGAGCGCTTGAGCCGTTTGACTCGCAATTAATTCTAAGAACATCTTCTGCTTACTATTCAGATCATTTGCTTCAAAGGAAAAAGCGAAAACTCCATAGGTGATGTTCTGTGTTACGATGGGCAAAAAGTAACCTCGATTTTTCTCATCGATGGCCTTCTGCTCATCTGCAGCGAGTCTTACTAGGTCAGTAATCTCTTCGGTCAAAAAGTATTCGATACCCTTACTTTCTTTCGCATATTCGAAATATGGCTTCAATATCCCAACCTGATTAAAATCTACAAAAAGAGCGATGGAATACATCAGCTCATCTTTCAAAAACTCCATAGAGTATTTTGCTATGGTGTCCAAATCTCTTGTAGAAAGCAGCTTTCGGTTAATACTGTATAGCAATTCGGCATGCTGATGCCTCTGTTTGGCAAGGGTAGCTTGAGCCTTAATTCTGGTAGTAATTGTGCTGCTGGTAATCGCCACGAGCAGTAGTATGATAAGAGTTACCGGGAACTCCACAGTGAAACTAAATCCAAATCTTGGAGGAGTAATTAAAAAGTCATAAGCAAAAACACCGATCACAGCCGATAGCACTCCATATAAATATCCTTCGGTAACGGCAGTAATTATAAATATGGCCAAAGACATTACTATGTTGATATTTTGATTACCTAAATCATAACGGTAAAGAGCCTCACAGATCAGCAATGAACCGCAAAAAATCGCCATCGAGAAGATAATATTTTTTAGTCTTCTTTTATTCATATCAATCTCCGATCCACCGATAACTACAAAATCATAAATGTAAGCCAATGCAACAAAATCATATTACGATAACATGCCATGACACCTAATTTTCCCTATTGATATTATACCATATTATTGGAAAATCGTTATAAAGATTATGTTAAGAAATGTCGTAAAAAATTGAATAAAAAGGGATTGAGGAATATAATGTATGAAAGAATTTGTCTAAGGATTCCACAAAAAATAGGGGGCATTTATTAGTGTCAATGCGAAAAATATTAGGGCTATCAACATTATTTGGATTAGTATTAAATTTAGGTTTTATGCTGAGTGGAATAGTATCATCAGGACAACCGCATCTGTTTTGGAATGTCCCTTCCTTCTTTATTATTATCGGAGGCACCCTCGGTGCTTTTGTAACAGCTTTTCCGCCCGCACGAATTAAGACATTCGGAGCTGTTTTAAAAAAAGCTTTTACTAAGAATGATTTTAATATAAAAGAGGATATTTTAGCTTTAATAAGACTTTCAGAGATATCAAGAAGGGAAGGCTTACTGGCCCTTGAGGATCATTTGGATCAGTATGTTGAGGATGAATTCATTAAAAAGGGTATTAGGTTGATCGTGGACGGTGCAGACGAGGATCAGCTTAGAAATCAGCTGGAGGGAGCTACACACTTCATGAAGCAAAGGCATCAAAAGGGAGCCGCGATGTTGGACATGCTGGCAATTACAGCACCGGCACTGGGTCTTGTTGGAACATATGTAGGTCTTATCCCTATGTTAACCAATCTAAACGATCCGAATTCCCTGGGACCCATGATGGCCCTGGAGCTGGTTTCGTCTTTTTATGGAGGATTTTTAGCTAACATCATCTTCGGACCATTGGCTAAAAGACTGAAGAATATGAGTAGAGAAGAAGCGGAACGGAGAGAGCTTTTGATTGAGGGACTTGCCGGTATTCAACAAGGCAAGAATCCAAAGATAATGAAGGATGAACTGTTTTCCTATGCTAATTTAAGCTTAGATGAAGCAGAAACAAATTCAGAGGAAGAAGTAATCAGAACAAGGGAGGTGGCCAATCAACCGTGAATAAATTTATTCAAGAAGAAGAGGATGACGAGGAGGAGCTGGACTGGAAAGACAGTTACAGTGATCTGATGACCGATTTGCTTGCCGTATTCGTACTCTTATTATCCTTTGCCCTGATAAATCAAAGTGCTGTAAGTCGAAAGGCAGTGGCAGAACAGCAGAGCATGGTCGACATCGTTCCTCAAATATCAATATTGACAGATCAAGAGGGTGTATTACCCGAGCAGAACAGCCAGGAAGCAAAAAAAGAAGATGATTTCAATGAGCTATACGAATTAATGAAAGAATATATTGAGGAGGAAGGTCTTTCTGAAAAGCTTAATGTAATAAAGGAGGGAAATGATCAAATTCTTCTGCGTGTATCGGCTTCTGTTTTTTTTGACTCAGGAAGTGCAGATATTAACACCAATGCGGAACCTTTTTTGGACAAGATTTCCGACCTATTTGATACCTATGAAAAATCAATAAAAATGGTTCGAATTGAAGGACATACAGATAACCGGCCAATGAAAAGTGCCAAGTTTGATAGTAACTGGGAGCTATCCGTAAGCCGGGCTGTTAATGTTCTGAAGCATTTAGTGGAAATATCCGGACTTAAGCAGGAGAAGTTCTCTGCGGTTGGCTACAGCGAATTTTATCCAATTGCTGCGAATGATAACGATGCAGGCAGAGCCAAAAACAGACGAGTTGACTTTTTTATTGAAGCAGCGGATTAGAGAAAAAACAGCCTCTATCATCGCATGAATATGTTATCGGAGTAAACACCAGTGATATAGAAAAGGCATTTCACCAACAAAATAAGACCCATGTCACAGAAAGCTATGTGCCATGAGTCTTATTTTATAATATTTTAGTATCAAGTCAGTATTATTTTCCCACACATAAACATAATAACAATAAAAATTATAAGGAGTATCCAATACTATGAAATCAAATAAAAAAATTCCTTGTGATTGGACGATTGATAATAGCCTGTCCATGCTATTAGAAGGCTACACGTTTATACAAAATAGATGCTACAGGTATAAAACAGATATCTTCCAAACACGCTTATTAGGACAAAAAGCTATTTGCTTTAGTGGAGAAGAAGCAGCTAAGGTGTTTTATAATAATGACTATTTTAAAAGAAAAGATGTAGCACCGAAGAGAGTGCAAATGACATTAACCGGACAAAATGGAGTGCAAGGTTTAGACGGGGATGCGCATATCAATCGAAAGCAAATGTTTATGTCAATCATGACACCTGAAAACTTAAATTTACTAAAGGGTTACACCACAAGGCAATGGGAAACCAAAAGCGCAAAATGGAATAATAGGGACATTGTTTTATTTGATGAAGCACAAATTATAATGTGCCAGGTGGCATGTAAATGGGCAGGGGTTCCTTTGCAAAAGAATGAAACAAAGCAAAGAGCATCTGACTTAGGAAAGATGATAGATGGATTTGGTGCTGTTGGGTCTAGGTACTGGCAGGGGCGATGTGCACGTAAAAGATCGGAGGAATGGATTAGAGACATTATTGATAAAATACGATCTCAAAAATTAGTACCGGCAAAGGGTACAGCCGCAGATATCATAGCTTGGCATCTTGATCAGAATCAAAGGCTTTTAAGTACACAGATTGCTGCGGTTGAATTGCTCAATATCATAAGGCCAATTGTTGCAATCGCAACGTATATCACATTCGGAGTCCTGGCCATGTATGATCAGCCGGGATGTCGCAATAAGTTTCAATCAGGAGATGATGCTTATCAACAAATGTTTGTACAGGAAGTTCGTCGGTTTTACCCCTTTACCCCTTATGTAGCTGCTAAGGCAAAAAAGAGCTTTACCTGGAAAAGATACTATATTAAAAAGGGAACGCTTGTAATATTAGATATCTATGGAACAAATCATGACTTAAGATTATGGACAGATCCTTATGAATTCGTTCCAGAGAGGTTCGATCACTGGTCAGGTAATCCCTTCACCTTCATGCCGCAAGGAGGCGGAGATTGTAGTACTGGACACCGATGCGCCGGTGAATGGGTTACCACGGAAGTTATGAAGGCTAGTCTTGATTTTATAGTTAATCATCTAACCTATAAGGTTCCAAAACAAAATTTGAGTTATAGTTTATCTCGAATACCTACACTTCCTAAAAGTAAATTTATAATGAGTAAAGTAAGGCGGATATAATTTAGAGGTCATGGCCCATTGCTATGGTTGCATGCGTTATGCTTATAGAAGGGAACTTAGTCATCCTCTTTATCATATAATGAGATTTAGGAATAGGATATGAATCGAATGTAACGTAAGCTTAGTGAATACTTCTAGGTATGCGTTAAATTATATTATACCCTAATAGGTTTCATTGGAGGAATGACTATATGACTGAGAGATTTAGTCGTTTACCGGAACAAGTAGTAGATTTAACCAGCTCCGGTTGGAACGCGAGATTAGGAAGATATTTTATTGGACAGACAGAGGAGCTTCATTTTGGCAATCAATTAAAAGCTTGGAGTGGTATCATCAATCCGAAATACTCGGGAGTGAATCTATACTTTGATATATTTACTATAACAAACTATGGTGAAGAGTATTTTGATGCAGAAATTTGGCTTAACGCAGAAGCTCCATCTTATGGTACAAAATTATCTACAATAACACCGTCAAATCAATCCGTGACTCCTCTTCATAAACCGAATGCATTTATGCTTCAGACAGAGTATATGAAAGGGGATTTAAAAGACGGAACGGATATCTTTGGCCGTATTGTTACCCCTAACTCCACATTGGTTAGTGATTCCCATCAAGGTTCTATCATTATAGGTCCGGGAGGATCCTTCTCCATACTGTTGCGGTCAAGGGGATGTGAAATGGTTGCTTCAACTATTGTATTAACCTGGTGGGAAGAGAGTATCAAAGGGAGGCAAAGGAATGAGCATGCTCGTTATACCAAATGAAACCCAACCGCAGAGAATAATTGTACTAAAGGACTCGGTTTATCATTCTTTTCTTGGAGAATATTTTATCGGACAGACGGATATGATCAGCTATGGAGGTAACCTCCAAGCCTGGGAAGGATTATTTAATCCACCGGATTCAGGGGTAAATATGTTTCTTAATGCATATACCATTTCTAATTATTCGAATCAGCCGATCACAGTGGAGGGATGGTTAGGAGTAGTACTTCCCGGTAGGGCAACAATATCAAACCATGTCGCAGCAGGAAATCAGTCAATTACTCCTCCGATAAAACCTAGGGTAATGATAAAAAGCGGTAACTATCTTACAGGAACTCCAATCAATGGAACCTATACCTTCGTCAGAAGAGTAGAGTCTAGTATAACTCTTACAAAGCATGATTTTCAAGGAATGTATATCATACCACCCGGTAGCTCCTTTGCTCTGATCTTTCTATCACCTGGAGAGGTAGATATAAAGGTGAAGGTTGCATTTGGCTGGTGGGAAGAACAAAGATGCAATTGATAAAAGGCTCACAACGTAAAAAAAGCAGTAGCACATAAACTGGTGCCACTGCTTTTTTTATATAAGTGGATAAGATAGTTCAGACTATATAAAATAATATCATTAGTATTTATTTACAATTACAGCCTTATAATATATAATTACTAAACATATTGAATGGAATAATTTGTATATCGCTTATAGGAAGCATTTTTGTAACTTTAAGCTTAATTTAAAGCCATGAATGGCGGATGGGAGGAGTATATGATAGGATTTGAAACAGAGTATACATCATTGGAGGTAGGGTATGACCCGAAGCGAGTGGAGACTCTGACTTACTTTTTTGAGGATTTAATTAAAGAAAAGAAGATATTATCGGCAAATTATTGCTTGGCGAGGGATGGCAAGGTATTTGCGAATAATGCTGTCGGAAAGCTATCCTATCGCGAAGAGGATACAAGAGAAATACAACCGGATACGATACAGAAAATTGCTTCGATTACAAAGCTCTTTACCGCAGTAGCGATCTGGCAGTTAGTTGAGGATGGCAAGCTTCGTGTGAATCAGAAGGTTGGAGAGATCATCGAGGAATTCTCCTTTAAGCCTTTCAACGAGATAACGGTTGCCCATCTTTTATCCCATACCTCCGGTATGCATCCGGATGGCGGTTGTTTTGAGAACAAATATCATATTAGTCAATGGGATTTCATTCGGGAAGATAAGGCTAACAACTGGATAGCCGCCGCATTACATACTGGTATGCGTAAAAATCCCGGAGAAGAATGGGCTTATTGCAGCTTTGGCTATGTAATACTTGGTGAGATTATCTCAAGAGTGTCTGGAGAATTTGCCAATGATTATATTATGAACCATGTGGTTAAGCCCTGTGGGCTCATAAATACCGGCTTTGATTATTATAAGAAGGATATTATAGCTCGCACGAACATTCCTCATGAACGTCGGGAGAAGTTAGTAAATGAAATATTAGCTGGAACCTATCAGGATGAGCAAGCCGGAACGGTGTGGGAGAAGATACCGGGCACCGGTGGTGGTATTCATTCGACCGCATATGATCTTTGTCGTTTTGGAATCATGCTTCAGCAAGGCGGGTACATCGATGGAAATCGTATTCTTGGAAGAAAAGCCATCGAGAAGATGACGACACTTTATACGCAGCCCCATGTTAAGGACTACTGTTGGAATGCAGGTGGACCCTATCGCCAATATGGCCTTGGACCGGATATGCGCTGTAATGATGCAAGTATTTATACGCAGGGAAGCTTCTTCCATGAGGGGGCAGGCGGATGTTGTCTGATCATCGACCCTACTGAGAAGATGGTTGCCGCTTGGTTCATCCCCTTTATCAATGATGTTTGGTGCCCGGAGCCTCTATATAATGCGGCCGCGGTGATGTGGTCAGGAATTATATAAGCAGATCGGAGTTTATATAACAGACAATTAGCCAACGGGCTCATGCTTTTCTTACAGTCATTGGCTAGCAATGTATTAGAAGGAGGCGATCACTGATTATGAAGCACGAAGAATATCAAGCAGCAGCAGATTACTGGAATACTAAGGATTCGAGTAGCATCAAAATGGAGCGTTCTGAATTATTAGCTGCAGTAGATGCCTATATCAATACGAATAATACCTGTGCATTAGCAACTGGTAGCGGTAGCTTTGTAAGATGCACACCAATAGAATATACATACCGTGATGGAGCATTCTGGTTTTTTTCTGAAGGTGGTATGAAGTTTGCAGCATTGGAAATGAACCAGAAGGTGTGCCTAGCGATCTTTGATCGATATGAAGGTTTTGGAAAGATAAAGGGTATGCAGGTCTCCGGTACAGCGGAAATTATTGAACTATTTTCAGAAGAGTATATTAAGGCGGCAGAATATAAAAGGATATCGCTTGAGGCTTTAAAGAAATTATCACACCCCTTATATCTGATCCGTGTAATCCCCTCTAGGATAGATTTTCTGAATTCGGATTTTAAGGATAAAGGATGTGCGAATAGGCAATTTATTGAATTCTAACTGTATCTTATTACTGCATTAATGGATGGCTAAAGTGAGCGACTTAAGAGCTTCAACTATAAAAATACCTATGACACATAAAAAAATGTGCCATGGGTATTTTTTTATGTGAGCATAATATAGTCGCAATCTAACGGGTGAAAGTTCAGAACAACCTTAGTAGAGGAAGTATTTAGCCAAGACCAAGGGTGCCATTTTTGAGGGGAGATGTAACAATATACATATAATGTTACTTATCATATTCGACAAACAATTCGTTTAAATGTACCATTTTTTTCATTTTTTATCAAGTATTACTTTCATTATTTTATTTATATTCATCTTTAATCTCGAACAGTAAAAGGGAAAAGTACATCAGTAGAAGCTAATAAAATCAGAATTGAACTAGAGAATATAATTCATCTTGTTGATCTTGATTAACACCAATATAACGAAGTGTGATTTTAGGAGAACTGTGATTAAAAGTATCCATGATTAGACCAATATTATATTTTGACATCTTGTAAGTCCAATAGCCCCAGGTCTTTCGCAGGCTATGTGTGCCGAAATTCTCTATACCGACAAGCTCCGCAGCTTCTTTTAATACACGATAGGCCTGAATACGTCCAACATAGGCCCCCTTTTTACTTGGAAACAGATAATCTTCTGACGATAATTTATATTCCTTTATGTAAGGTTCAATTGCTTTACGCAGTGCATCATTTAGCTTAATCTTCTTTTCTTTTTTCGTTTTCTTTTCGCTGATAACTAGATATTCATGAAAGCTGCCGTTCTTATAGATAATATCTTTAACCTTTAAAGGCAAAATATCGCTAATTCGTAAGCCGGTATTTAAGCCGAATTTAAACATTAATCCATATTTTGAATCTTTACCCCGTAAATATTGATACATTTGTTTGATTTTTGCTTTATCTCTGATTGGTTCAACCGTCATTTTATATTTCCCTCCAACAATGTAATAAAACACCTGATTATTATATAAAATATTACATTGAATTTCAATTAAAAATTAAAATGTGTTTTCAATGTAATTTACAATATTCTGTATTTTAGGGGTAAATATCAATTAATAAAATGTAACATTATATGTAAATTGTTACATTAGAATAAATGGAACAATCTACCGTAATAGGATATAAATAGAATATTATTGCGGTGAAAAATTACAATTAATAATTATGTGCGAATACTAGTAACAATTAATAGGAGGCTATAGGATGTCAGATGATTATGGGAATGAATCATTACTTGATATGTTTATATTTGAGGCAACACAATTGCTGGAACAGCTGGAGAATTCCATATTGCACAGTGAAAAAGAAAAATGTTTTTCTGAAAAAGCAATTAATGAAATATTTCGAATCATGCATACTATAAAAGGGTCTGCAGCAATGATGAGCTTTGACAATATATCGATGCTGGCACATTCCATGGAAGATATCTTTTATTACTTACGGGAAGAAAATCCCAAGAGCATAGATTATATGTCATTGTATGATTTGGTTTTTTGCGGTGTTGATTTTTTTCAGACTGAGATTGCAAAGATTAAGAATGGCATAGATATGGATGGAACACCTAAGGAATTAATAAATTCCTTAGAGATATTTTTGATGGATCTAAAACAAAAAAATGGTGCCAATGAAGATACAAACCGAATCATTTCAGAAAGTCTCATTGATCACAAATATGAAAACTTCGACAGCGAAACAATGAACACAGATAGTAATATATTTAAAGCAGTGATATATTTTCAAGATGGCTGTGAAATGGAAAACATAAGAGCCTTTAACATTCTTTATAATCTGAAGCAATTGTCAAAAGAGTTTTTTAGTCTACCCAGAGATATCATAGATAGTGTAGAGACGATTCGAAAAGATGGTTTCACAATCTACTTAAAATCAAATCATACATATTCTCAGATATATGACTTTTTTATGCAAACCATTTTTCTAAAGCATATGGAACTAAAACAATTGGAAGATGAAAATGAGTTCCAACTGCTCTTAGCACAAAATAGTGCTTCCTGTAAGGAAGATGCATCTAAATTGCCGGATTCCTTCGATACGGGTCAGAAGGAAAAAGGGAGTGTTGACAAAGAAATTAAAGCAGTTATGGGTACACAAAGTATCATTAGCGTCAATGTTTCAAAGCTGGACAAGCTAATGGATTTAGTCGGTGAGATGGTAATTGCAGAGGCGATGGTGACACAAAATCAAGATCTGGCTGGACTTGTACTGAATAATTTCAAAAAATCAGCAATTCAGTTGAATAAAATAACCAGTGAATTACAAGATATCGTCATGTCAATTCGGATGGTATCACTTTCCGCATCCTTTAATAAGATGAACCGCATTGTTCGGGATATGTGCAGAAAGCTTAAAAAGGATGTCAATCTTGACATAATCGGAGAAGAGACCGAAGTAGACAAAAATATTATTGAACATATCTCCGATCCGTTGATGCATCTGGTAAGGAATTCGGTTGACCATGGAATTGAACCTTCCCAGGAAAGGCTGCTAAATGGAAAGCCGAGTACAGGAACAATAACACTTGAGGCCAAAAATTCAGGAAGTGATGTCTTAATTAGTGTAAAAGACGATGGAAGTGGATTAGACAAGGAAAGGATTCTTAAAAAAGCGAGAGAGCAAGGTCTACTAATAAAAAGAGAACAGGAGATGTCCGATAAGGAAATATATAATTTAATCCTTCTTCCGGGTTTTTCTACAAACGAAAGTGTGACAGAATACTCAGGACGTGGAGTTGGATTGGATGTGGTGACGAAGAACATAGAAGCAATTGGGGGCGTCCTATCGGTTGAAAGTGCTATGGGAAAAGGGACAATATTTACGATAAAGATACCTTTGACACTAGCAATTATTGATGGAATAAATATTAAAGTTGGAAATGCCCACTATACCATACCGACTATCTCCATTAAGGAGTTCTTTCGACCAAAAGAAGAGGATGTGATAACTGATTCAGAAGGTAATGAAATGATAATGGTTAGAGGTCAATGCTATAAAATTGTAAGACTAAGTGAGCTATATCATGTAAGGACAAAGGTTACAAATTTTACTGGAGGAATCATGCTTATGGTAGAACAGTCCGAGAAGACCATCTGTGTCTTTGCAGACGAACTATTGGGGCAGCAACAAATTGTGGTAAAGGCATTACCCGATTACATCACAAGGTTTAAGAAGATTCAGGGGCTAGCAGGGTGTACTCTACTAGGTGATGGAAATATCAGCCTAATTCTTGATGTGGATGGAATCATCGATATGTAAGGCTTTGTTGCTTCATATAAAAATACAAAGAAAGGATGGATAGCATGACAGAAAAATTAAAGGATGTTAATGAAATGGATGATGACACACAAAAGGATCGATTTTTAACCTTTTCACTAGGAAGGGAAAGCTATGGTATAGAAATCCAGTACGTAATTGAGATTATCGGAATTCAATTAATCACAGAAATACCGGAACTTCCTGAATATGTGAAGGGAATTATTAACCTAAGAGGCAGGATTATTCCTGTTATCGATATAAGACTACGTTTCAAAAAGGAACAAAAGGAATATAACGATAGAACTTGTGTGATTGTGGTTGAAATTAGGGATTTATTAATCGGTCTTATTGTAGATCGTGTCGCAGAGGTACTCACGATTCCAGAAGCAGAGACGGTAGAACCGCCCCAGATGAACCTAGGGAGCAACAATAGGTACATAAAGAAAATTGGAAAAGTCGGTAATGAAGTAAAGCTATTACTCGACTGTGAAAAGTTGCTAAGTGAAAGTGATATCGAAGATATATGTGAAGTAGTATAAAAACTTAGACTGTTAGGAGAACCTTATAATGAAATGGTTTTATAATCTAAAAATTAGTGTAAAGTTGTTAATTAGCTTTTTTATCGTGGCAGTTATCGCCGGAGTGGTTGGTATCGTCGGAATTTTTAACATCAGAAATATGGACTCCTTAGATACCGAAATGTATACAAGGCACACTGCTACTATGCCGGACATGGCGAATATAACCAGTTCTTATCAGAGACAACGTGTAGCGTTAAGGAATCTATATATTGATAAGAATTCGAATACTAATAAAGAATATCTGGATGAATTCGAGGAAGTAGATGCCCTAATGGCCGAGAGTATGGTAAGGTTCGAAGCTGGTATACAGGATTCTAATGTAAGAGCTGAATTCGATTTGTTGGCTCAGGGTTTGAGTGATTTTGATGAATTTAGTGGGAATGTGATAAAGTGCTTGCAAGCAGATGATCTGGATGGGGCATATGAGTTGTTAACCGGTAGCGAGGGATTACAGATAGCACAGAGGATTCAGACCTCCATAGACAATCTGATGACTTTAAAAACAAATCTAGCGAAACAAAATTCTGAAACAAATTCAAGTACAGCCAATACTGCTGTGATTACAATGGTTATCGTAATTATCATAGGTGTGATCATAGCAATCGTACTAGGATTATTTATTTCTAGTGTTATAAGTAATCCACTTAAGAAATTGGAACTAGCTGCTGATAAGCTGGCAATTGGTGACGTGAATGTTAACAATGACATAAACACAAAGGATGAAATTGGAAGTCTGGCAAAGGCTTTCGAAAAGATGGTGGCGAACATCCGTGCACAGGCACTTGCTGCGGAGCGAATTGCAGAGGGTGATCTTACAGTAGAAGTTGATATACGATCAGAAAATGATATTCTTGGTAAAAAATTATCTGAGCTGGTTAAGAAGAACAATGAGGTTTTGTCAAATATCGCCATGGCCTCTGAACAGGTTGCTGTAGGTTCAAAACAGGTATCCGATTCTAGCATTTCGCTATCTCAGGGAGCTACGGAACAGGCAAGTTCTGTAGAAGAACTAACGGCTTCTTTGGAGGAAATATCTTCACAGACGGAGCTGAATGCCAAAAATGCAAATCAAGCAAATGAATTGGCAGAGCATGCAAAAAAGAATGCGGTTCAAGGTAATATACAGATGAAAGAAATGCTGAAGGCTATGGACGAGATCAATGAATCATCATCCAATATATCTAAAATAATAAAGGTAATCGATGATATTGCATTTCAGACTAATATACTGGCTTTAAATGCTGCAGTTGAGGCTGCAAGAGCTGGACAGCATGGAAAAGGCTTTGCTGTAGTGGCCGAGGAGGTAAGAACTCTTGCTGCCAGGTCTGCTAGTGCTGCGAAAGAGACTACGGATATGATAGAGGGCTCTATTAAGAAGGCAGAGGGAGGAACAAGAATTGCCAAAGAAACTGCCGAAGCGCTGAATACGATTGTAAATGAGATTGAGGAGGTAGCAACCATTGTCAATAACATAGCAATTGCCTCCTCGGAACAGGCAACTGGAATCGGACAGGTGAATCAAGGAATTATTCAAGTATCTCAGGTTGTTCAGATGAATTCAGCTACTTCTGAGGAAAGTGCTGCTGCAAGTGAAGAGCTATCCAGCCAAGCAGAACTTTTAAAAGAAGAGGTAAGCAAATACAAATTAAAGAGCAGTAGAGCTGTCTATAGTAGACAGGAAGAGATTAGCCCAGAAGTATTAGCTATGCTAAAAAATATGTCAGACAATAGCAAGGGTAGTATGGAAGCTAAGGCATTAGCAAGCCAAGAGGGAAAAGTTACGAAATCAAAAATTATACTTAGCGATAAAGAATTTGGTAAATATTAAAGCAGATGTAAATTTTTATAGTACATATATTATTACGTCTTTCGATGACTCCTGAAAATGACGAGAAAGTAGCAGTAGCACTTAAAACCAGTGCCGCTGCTACTTTTCATTTATAGCGTATAACAAGAAGCTAGTATCTGAAATCATCCAGTACATACATAGGCAGTACTTACTGGAAAAAATTACTTGACAAAGCGACACACATGTCGCATTATCATTATAATGATGAATACATTCATATCAAAATGAAAAGGAGAAGAATACATGTCTGAAAGAGGTGACATTACAAGAAATATGATAAAGGAAGCTGCACATAAGCTGTTTTCAGAGAAAGGCTTTAAGCTGGTAACCATGAAAGATATTTGTGATGCTACTGGTTTGAGCAGAGGTGGGCTGTATCGGCATTTTTCGAGCACAGGAGAGATTTTGTTGTCCGTTTTTGGGGAAAGGGATGATGTAAATGAGAATATAGAAAGGGGAGAAACAGCAACAGAGATACTGGATGGATTTCTTAAGACATACAAAGATGAGATGATTGACACGGAAAATTCATTAAGCTTAGCTATATATGAATATGCAAATCTTGGTAACGGACATATATTTGCTGCTGGAACAAATGAGGCTAAGAAGAGATGGAATAAACTGATTGAATATGGGATTAAAACAGGAGAATTTAAGGAGGTGAACCCAGAACAAATTACGGATGTAATGTTGTTTGCGTATCAAGGTGTACGAATGTGGAGCAGAGTGATACCTATGAGCGAGTCTACTGCAGAGCATGTGGTAAGTACGATAAGGCAGTTATTAGTAAAGCAGCCGTAACAAAAGTGAGGATAATGCATTAAATTCAGAATAAATGAGGAGAAGCAAAGATGAAGTTGAAAATTAAGCAATTATGTATCTTACTAGTTGTTTTGGTATTATCATTTCTAACTGCTTGTAGCAAATTAGAAGACATTAGCTCCGATGAATCTACAACAGCCGCAAGCAATACCCCATCCGATACAGCAGCTGAAACTCCTACAGTAGTAACAAGTGAACCATTAGGGCAGCAGTCGGATCCATCACCGACTAGTAACAAAGAAGAGCTTGATGGTTATATTAAGCCGTATGATGATATAAGGGCTGTTTTTGATAAGAAAGGAATATTTTCAGAAAATGAATATAGAGCTGATGATATTGTTACATTTACTTTTAACGAAGGTACCATCTTAGAAGGTAACGAAAAATTGCAAGATGAGGTTATGAATAACGGTAAAAACCCCGGGCTTGGCATAAGAGAACTCCATGAAGAGGGTATTACAGGTAAAGGGATTAATGTTGCTATTATCGATCATAATCTTTTGCTCCACCATCCGGAATTTGATGGAAAAATAGCGGGATATTATGATACAGGCTGTTTGCAGGGAGCAAACAGCGGATCAATGCATGCTCCGGCTGTTACCAGTATTTTGGTTGGAAACACCATCGGCGTAGCACCGGACGCAAGGGTTTATTTCGCTGCTGCTCCATCATGGAATGAGGATAGTGAGTTTTATGCAAATGGACTTTATTGGATTATTGAGGAAAATAAAAAATTACCTAAAGGTGATAAAATTCGTGTCGTATCAGTTTCGGCTGCTCCTTCAGGGGAGGGCTCTCCATTTACAAAGAATTTGAATATGTGGGATGAGGCTGTTCTTGCAGCGCAAGAGGAAGGGATACTGGTATTGGATTGTCGAACGGATAAAGAAACCGGAATTATTGCACCTGCATATTATAATCCGGAGAATCCCAATGATGTATCGATGTGTACGGGAGGCTACCCTACATCGACATTTGTAGTACCTTCTTCACATATAGGTGTGCCAACATCATATAGAACAGTAGCCGAAGAATATGTAGAAGGTTCACCTTCTTATCAATATACCGGACAGGGTGGCTTAAGCTGGGGTATCCCTTATGCAGCAGGAGTATTGGCGTTGGGATGGCAGATTAATCCGACTTTAGACAATGCACAAATAGTTCAAATTCTCTTCGAGACCTGTTCCATAGCTCATGATGGAAGCAATATAATAAATCCGATTGCATTCATAGACACCATTAAAAAAACCAGGAAATAGTAAATAAGTAATAACAGCATAATTTGGCAGGTGTTTTCCTGACAATTGGGATATGCCGACGCTTCAACAACGATACGATAATAGAGAGGATATAATTATGGATTTTGAGATGATGCATTTATCGAAAGAAAAATGGAAGGGAACCATCGTTCCGATCACGTATACTACAGAGCAATATTATGACGTTGCAGTGAATAGAAATAAGAATGGGTATTCAATTGAGATTGAAAAGAAAGACTTTACTCAGCCAGTTACTCATACACCGGAAGAATATAATTTCCCGGATAAATTATATGAAGATTACCGGGAGAAGGCTTATGCTTGGGGAGCATTCGATGGAGATGAATTGGTTGCTGCGATAGAAACCGATCCGGAGTCTTGGTCTAATCGATTAAGAATCACAGAGCTTTGGGTAGCCGAACCATATCAGAAGAGGGGGATTGGTCATTCGCTGATGGAGATTGCCAAGGAACAACTAAGACATGAACGTAGACGGGCATTAATCTTGGAGACACAATCCTGTAATGTGAATGCAATCGATTTCTATCTTCATGAGGGATTTCAATTGATCGGTCTGGATACCTGCTGCTACAAAAACAATGATTTGCAGCGCAAAGAAGTCAGAATAGAGCTTGGATGGTTTCCAGAAAAAAAGATACGATTAAATCGCGATGAGATAGAGATCCGTATGGAGACCGAGGATGACTGGTACGCGATAGAGAAGATGACACGAAGTGCATTTTGGAATAAACATAAGCCAGGATGTGATGAGCATTATCTGGTTCATAAAATGCTTCAGGATAAGGATTATCTTCCTAATCTGAGTAGAATTGCAGTAAAGGACGGTGCTGTAATTGGATATATCATGTACTCTAAGGCTCGCATTATAGATGATGCAGTTACACATGAGATATTAACCTTTGGGCCTCTTTGTGTAGATCCAAAATGGCAGAGCTGTGGTATCGGTGAGCTATTACTGCAAGAAACAATGCAAATGGCAGTAGAGCAAGGATATAGGGGAATTGTTATATTTGGTGAACCGGAGTATTATCCTAGAATGGGATTTAAAACTTGTGATAACTTTCAGATAACCACCTCGGAGGGCAGTAACTTTAATGCCTTCATGGGAATTGAATTGATCAAGGATGGTATGAAGGATATCAAAGGGAAATTTTACGAATCGGAAGTATTTGAAAATCTTCCGCAAGAAGAGGTGGAAGAGTTTGATAAGCAGTTCCCCAAATTACATCGATTAAAATTTCCTGGACAATGGAATATATAGTTACTCAAATAAAGGAGATATCGCAAGATTATATAAGGAGGATAAAGATCGTTATGTATAAGCATCATTTAGATTCAATAGACATTATGAAAGAATATTATGAAAAAAAAGGAGCGGTTGCACTTGTTTTAGGTGGTTCTGTTGCAAAAGGAAATGAACGTCCGGATTCGGATTTAGACGGAATGGTAATTCTAACAGAAGAGAGTTATGAGGAACTATATCAGAAAAATATTACGACAGATTACGTCAGTGGGCTATGCACGTATGAAGGAGGTTATTTTGACATTAAGTATATGACTAAGTCATATTTAAAAGACTTAGCTAAGAAAGGAAGCGAACCTGCAAGAAGCGGATTTCGTTCTTGTAAAATACTGTTTAGCCATGACGAAGAAATAGAAGAAATTTTACCCTTAATACCTGTGTTCCAAAAACAAGAAAAGGATGAAAAAATTCTTTCTTTTTATTCGGACTTCTGGCTTAATTATTACTATTTTCTAAAGTGTTGTAATACTGACGGATATATGAGAATGAGAACAGTTGCAGAAATAATCTATGATTTATATCGAATCATTTTGCAAGAAGCTGAGATACTTTTTGACTGTAACAGACGTTTGGAGGGACAGATTGAAGCTATTTCCGATGATACAGCACAGCTCGTTACGATTGGCCATAAACTGGAAATATCTCAGACTGTTGAGGATGCAGATGCGTTTGTAAATAAGTTTTTTGAAATTTCTACATACAAAGGGCCAGCAGATATGGCATTAGTGTTCACAACATATTCGAAGGATTTTCAAGAATGGTGGAGAGAATACAGACCGAATATTAACGAATGGTAAAGAACATTTCATGTCGAAAAAATTACGTTTGATGCAGCGGATCTCTTTTGTGGGGGAATATATGATAGTATGTGAGTGTGAGAAACACGAGAAATTCAAAGAAACTCTTCAAATGGAGAAGGAGGAATACTACAATGAAGAAACTCATGGCACTTGCTCTAGCTCTTATGCTTGCGCTATCCCTCACTGCTTGCGGCAGCAGCAAAAAAAGCTCTATCGACAGCGGTAACAGTAATACCATCACCAACAGTCCATCTGAAAGTGGTAACAGCAGCACCGACGGTAGCAATAGCAGTCCGTCTGAAAGCGACGATATCAACTCGTCTGCCCCTCTGGTGAGCGTATTGGCAGAAAGCAAAATCTTTGTGGATTTAGTGGAGGTACCGACCGATGCACCCCCCCAGACTGCCGATGATATCATCATGGTGCCTGTGCAGGCAATTATGGAAACGATCGGATATGATGTTAATTGGGTTCAGGAGGAACAGCGGTTAGAGGTTTGGGAACCATCCAAACAGCATCCAACAATTATCTTAACCATTGGAAACATAACAGCCTATTATGAAAAATATGCCGCAGATATTGATGAGCGCGTTTCCTATGAGGCAACGCTTGCTTCCCCTCCGGTTTTGGTTGATGGAATCATGTTCGCACCGCTAATTTTTATTTCGGAGGCAGTCGGATATACAATAGATAGCACTGTGGATACATCTGATATTTACCTGTTCTCCCCTGAATATATGGAAAACCAAATTGGCGAAGGAATAGGTGAAGATCAGCCTGTGACTAAGGAAAACCAAATTGGCGAAGGAATAGGTGAATCTCTGCCTGTAACAGAGGATGAAAGGAATTATGTTCTAAGCATTCGGACTCAGAGCTGGCTTGACCTAAAACAGGAGCAGAAGGAAGAGGTTGTTTCCATCATGGCCCGCTGGTGGGATGTGGTTGACGGATATGTGGTAGAAGATTTTGACGCAGTACTTGCTGATTTGGATTATCAAATGGGAACATACTCCAGAAACAGTGTAGATGAAGGGATACTCCAAACAGCGTGTGATATTTATGGCCTTGATGTTTCAAAGTATATTCAATAACAAAAGCTTGATATTAAAATAGCAGTAGCGCTAAACTTAGCCACACTGCTATTTTTTTTTGCATGGAAAAATATTACCTACCACGTGACCGTTCTTAGAATGATATGGCAATAATTCTGTATTGATATATGTTTCGTTAATAAGCTATAATTATAAAGCACAATTGTTTGTCGCAAGGATATACTTATAGTAACTCCCGTTATATTGAGTGAATTAAGTGGTGGCTATAGGATATATATCTGGAATACTGTAGTTGAAAAGCAAATTGACCTAAATTTAAAGCTGGTTAGGAGCAGAAAGAAGAGTACGATATGAAGAAGCTAATAATAACAATGTTAAGTACAATGCTGATCTGTATGCTGTCAGGCTGTAAAGTTGATAGTTCTACATTAGATACAAAATTAACTCCGTCACCTACAACAGATACGACTAATCCTACGGAAGCGTTAAACAAACCCCAGGAGAGCAAGTTGCAATTACAGCCTGGATTTGATGCTTGGGAAGAGACGGAAGCTGTAAAAGCACTCAATCAAGTGCTGACAATGGAAGCTACTGTAAAGGTAGTAAATGCGGAGGATGGTATAACAGGGACAACAACCTTTGAGGATCACTATTTAAATGCCATTAAGCATTTCATTATATATGATTTTGAAGAGAGTTTAATTCTTGATAATTATGCAGTTGTGGATTTGGATCGTGACAATACACCGGAGGTTATTGTTAATTTGAGTTCGGGTAATGATGGTTGGATTATAGTACTTAGGTATTATGAAGGAAGTGTCTATGGGTATTCCTTTGTATATAGGGGATTACTATCTCCAAAGGCGGATGGAACCTATATGGCATCCTCAGGAGCCTTTGATAACAATATTATAGAAATGAGCTTTAATGGACTCGAGCTTTATGAGAAAATCCTTGGATGCTCAATATCAATAAATGATAACATAGAGTATTATGTTGCTGACAAGAAGGTATCAGAAAAGGATTATAATGATTTTTGTGAAGAATTCTTTGGCAAAGAGGATGTAAGCTGGCATCTGTTTTCAAGCACGAGTGGGCTATAATAGCGAAGATTAATGGTTATTATAGTCTTTTACGTATCGCACAGCTCTCTCTCTTTACCAAATAATAGGGTAATGAGATTTTCAGAGGCAGCGTGTGTCCGTTGTTAATGCGGTCAATTAGTATTTTTGCCGTCATTTTTCCTATTTCCTCTATGGGAATATGCATGGTAGTCAGCATGGGGGATACATATTGGGAAATATCAATATCATCCATGCTGATTACGGAGATATCCTCAGGAATTTTATAATTGCAGTCCTGAATTGCCTTGAGAGCGCCGATTGCAGTAATGTCGTTGATGCAGAAGAATGCAGTGACATCCTCAGCGGACGCGAGAATTCGTTTCGCGCCCTGATAACCGCCATCAGAAGAGATGGGAACATTAATGACTAGATTCTTATCAAGAGGGATGTGATGCTTTTTTAAAGCGTCACGATAAGCCAAATATCTAACCTCATTTTGCATTTCACCGATATATCCAATTCTTTCGTGACCGAGTTGGAACAGATATTCCATCGCATCGGCTGCAACAGCATAACCATCACAAATAACCTGATCATATTCAGCGTCTAAAGCATTTAATCCGGCATATACCACTTTCTTAAAATGAAGCTTAAGAAATTTCAAGGTATCTTTATCACATCTGCCCAACACGGCAACTCCGTCTACTTCATTGTTTATAATCTGATGATGTGTCGCGGGATTGTGGATATCATAAGCTGAGAAGGAATATTTCACAATAAAGCCCTCTTTTAACGCTTCCTGCTCCATACTTCTGGTTAGCGTCGAAAAAAAGGCGTCATTTTTTGCATCTGTAGAACGAGCATAGATACAGGCAATGGATTTTGTTAATTTTCTAGTAGAGTTTCCGGCTTTTAAAGACTGTGCAGAAGCGTTCGGAATATATCCCCCGGCACGTGCGATTTCCCATATTCTGTCCTGGACCTCTTTGCTGGCCGCATTTACGGAGTTTCCGTTGAGGATTCGAGAAACAGTGGATATCGAGACGCCTGCGGCATTGGCTATATCTTTTAGTGTCATAAATCTGAGAGCAACCTTTCTTAGTTTATCCCATAGTGTCAGACTTGAACTTGAAATGGTGATTAATGATAGTTATTATCTAATCATTGTGCTCCTCGAGTGAGTTTCCTCGTATTAAAAAATGTAAGATAGACAATGCACTCGCTCCTATAGAACCATCGGATAAAGAATAGGGGAGGATTTCAAAGCTATCGGTACTAGTACTATCTACAAAAAGGAGCTGTCGAATAATAAAATCTATTAATTCATTACGGATGGCCTGGTTATTAAATAGTTGTCCATGTAAAAAGATCTTCTCTGGACTAGTGATAATGGCAATATTGGAGGCAGTAGTTCCTAATGCCTTTAATGCTTCTGAAATATAGGTGCTAATTGCTGAATCACCCATCTCGTACGCTGTGGTAATATGCTCTATTGTAATATCATCCTTATGCTTTACTAGAGTTTTTAATAGAGTACTGTTGTCATTTTCATATAATAGCTGTGCAACATTTAATAACCATTTTTCACCTGAAATTGTCTGGAGGCATCCATACTTACCGCAATCACATCTTCGACCATTAACGTTTGCAATTGAGTGTCCGATTTCACCTGACACATAGTTGTTTCCTATAAAAATCTCACCGTCAATGATATGTGCACAATACATTCCTAAACTAACATGAAAAAAAGCGAAATTATCAGGGCTTCTATTAGGCTTGAAAAGATATTCACTAAGTGCCATGCAACGAACGTTATTCTCTAATATAATAGGCAATGAAAATGCCTCTCGTATTAAGTCTGGTTGAAAGGAGGACCATAATGGATTATTGGTTACCATCTTTTGCTGGGTGGGATCCATATGCCCTGGAACCCCAATCCCAATCCCAATAAATCGATTCATTGGAAGGTTGGATACCTCAATCAATTGGTTCAAATGAGTAATAATTTCATCAGTAATGTTGCGTCCAAGCTCCTCATTAAATGGAATACTGTTTTCAACAATAATGGAGCCTTTTATATTTGTAATACACAAAACGAGAGCTTTTTGTGTGAATTCAATTCCAATACTATAGGCATAGTCCGGGTTTAAATCAATTAATATTTTTTTTCGCCCAGGAGAGATGTCCTCTGTGTTTGCTTCGCCCGTCTCGCGGACAATCCCTTCTGAAATTAGGGCAGTAACATTGATCGTAACCGTTGCTGGAGTAATATCTGTCAGTTCTGCTATATCAATTCTTGATATGGGAGCATTTCGATAAATGCATTCTAATATACGATTTCTATTCGATAATTTGGGTTTCTTAGCCTTGTACAAATAGATACACTCCATTTCATGATAGTTTAGTTGGTGTTAATATAGGGCATGATATTTTATAACTGGAAACCAGTATACTTTGTTCCGACCTCAGTAACACGATATACATCATGGGATGCCTGATGGTTTATTTCGTTACTACAGATAAATTGATGAAAATCACTCCAATGTTGCTTTGCCGTGGTGAGATCAGAAGCGGTAAGTGAAGATAAGGCTTTCGATAATCGTAAACTATATTCAGCATGATAGTCAAGTATTTTCCAAAAGAATTTATGTACTTTGTTGTTTGATGGGATATTACTATCTTCTAATTCAAATCTCTTAACATTGTCTCGAATTATGTATTGAAAATCTCTAATTAAAGTAATTATTTTCTCATAGCGCTCATGTAATTCCATATTATATCTGGAACCCTTTCCGTTAAAATAATCAGGGCTGCAAAGGGTTGAGATTTCTCTTAAGTAGGCTATAACCTTAGAATAATCATCAGCGTAAGCGTGCTTAAAATACTCTTCCTGAAGGTGATCGAAGGCTACTTCATTGTTGAATAAGGTATATCCCATCACATAATTGGGTAACGCGTTAGGGAGCCCGACACGTAGTTCCTGGCAGCTAATATATCCGTTCATATCTAAATGATTCAGCTTCTTGATGTCGTCATTAATTAATTTTGCTATACCGCTATATCCCATATCTCCATAATGAGCACGTCCTAATGGGTAATCATAAATAAAGCTATCTCCAGAGAAGACCCTTTGCCATTCTTTTAAAAAGGATATATTTTCTTCTATATTAGTAGGCAATTTAATCTTATTACGGATATATTCGGTTGGATTAACATATTCCATGTCTACTGGATATGATTTTTCAAAAGTCCTGCTAATTGGGGCAAACATTAGAGTAAAACGCTCTGGATTGTGTAAACGCTCTTTTTTAGGTGCCCAAAGTAATTCTTGATATAGAAGAAATACGAGATGCGTTGATAAGCCCATCAAGGTTAATTTCTCATCAATCATATTTAAAATGGCAACATATTGATCTGCTGGCGTCGTTTTAATACATTCATCACATTCGCAGATATTATTAAATTCATCAGCAATCCATATGTGAAGATAATCAATTTCAGGGTGTTCCTTCGCATAGGTTATTACATGATCCACAAATCGCTCAATTACCACAGGGTTAGCGTAACACAAATTGGTGTTCATCGGGATACCATGGAACAGCTCCCGTTTTCCGTTAACTTCTGCAATAAGAGGTCGGATATCGTCAGGAACATAGGTATCTTCTTTAATCCATCCAAGGGAGGGATAACCTAGTGCTGCATTTGTCCAGCCGTGACCGACGCGGTGGTGAAGTAAGGATCTTGTAGCTAAGGCCTTATCAATTAAATCACTATATTGGTATAAGGTAGCTTCATCAAAATTTTCTTCTGGTAAAAGAGGGTTTAGCTCGTGATGATACCATCTGGCCATAAAGGTATAGGGAATTTGAAATTGAATAAAAAAACTATTAAAACCGACTTTTGGCATCCAATCGATAAAATCTATTATATTCTTAATTGAATTTGCGCCCTCTATACATACACCCCTATGTCTTTTGTCAGCGGTATCATGATATCTGACATATAGTTGATCCAGAGATTGCAGTGGCGGGATATAATCGTAGCTCTTATCCGGATATAGGAATTGAAAACCTATGATATGCAGATAACGATAGACACCTAATAAAACACTACGTGGGTTTGAACC
This sequence comes from Bacillota bacterium, assembly GCA_023436225.1. Classification (GTDB taxonomy): domain Bacteria; phylum Bacillota; class Clostridia; order Lachnospirales; family Lachnospiraceae; genus Mobilitalea. The sequence goes on along the minus strand of JAEZKA010000056.1, from coordinate 62,794 downwards.
GATGATACGCCCCTGATCAGCGGAGATATTAATGTAATACTGATCATCCCAATATGAATTATTGACCTTGGGTAGTTCGTATCGTGTCAGATCCGGGCATACCTCAAATGCTATATGATATTGACTGATTGGATTATTCATAGAAAAGCTCAAATTCAAATCCAATAAGGAAAGATAATAGCTTAATTCTTCTGCCGCATATAAGAGTGTTTTATTGTTGTTATCAACAATCAAGTTTATGTTCATGTAAAATTCTCCTTTGCTCTTAGCTGTAACTGTTTAAATGTTATCGCATTTAAACAGAACAGCATTAGCATATAATTAATTATAATTTATAAATATATTAACAGATAGGCAGCTCCTGTGTAAATATGAGAAGTGCACAAAAAATCACAATACAATCCCTTAATAGTAACTAAAACCGCAGATATAAAAGAAATGCATATTGCTTAATTGAAATCATTATGTTATAATTTTCGGAAAATATTAATTATAAATTGAAAACAATTATACTGATGCAGATAAAGGCAAATACTATGAGTAATCAATCAAATGGTTGTAGATAGCGGTGTCACAAAATAGTGCTAATCATTAATCTGGGTATTAGTGGTTGGCATTTTTATATTTTAAGTATTCTCTTCTCGGTTAGAAACTCACCTTCTCTTAAATAAGGAAACATCTGTTTACAGAAAAAAGGATGAAAAAATTTCAACCTTAAAAAAAATTAATACGATGATAAAATTACATTATAGCAATGAGAAAGAGAAGATAAGGAGAGAGGCATATGAATAATAAAAAAAAGGTCAACAAAATTCCTAAAACGGCTTGGCTGCTTATTTCGCTTCTATCAGCAATGGTTTTGTGGTATCTTTTATCACTTAATCCACAGACAGCAAGAAGCTTTCCAAACATAATACTAACAGTGAAGTCAATGGGAACGATGATATCACGAGGTGTATTTTGGACAGATATTACAAGCAGTTTGATCTCGGTAATCGCTGGCTTCGCAATTGGCTTTGTATTGTCTCTACCGACTGCAATTCTAATGGCTTGGTATGCACCGGTCAGAAATATAATCGAACCGTGGATTCAGTTTGTACGTAACATTCCACCACTTGCATATGTACCATTGATTGTTATTTCAGCAGGTGTGGGTCGTAAACCACAGATTATTGTCATTACTATTGCAACATTCCTGATTATGACAGTTACAATCTACCAGGGTGTTATTAATGTAGATGCAACTTTGATAAAAGCAGCAAGAGTATTAGGCGCAAATGATAAGGATATTTTCTTTAAAGTAATTGCACCGGCAACATTACCATTTATTATAACAGCAATTCGATTAGGAAGCTCTACCGCTTTAACCACGCTGATTGCAGCAGAATCTACGGGAGCTGTTGCTGGTTTGGGTATGAGAATTCGATCACTAAATAATAGCTTTGAATCGGCACCCATGCTTCTATATATCATAATTATTGGTATCATTGGAATGCTGGTAGAGAAGTTTGTTAAATTCCTAGAGAGGAGGTTCACGGGATGGCAGGAGAAGAGAGAAGTGTAAAAGTTAAAATTGACAATGTCAGAAAGGTTTTTAATACCAGAAATGGTGAAATGATTGCCCTAAACGGTGTTGATCTTGACATTAAGGAAAATGAATTTATCTGTGTAGTTGGACCCTCAGGCTGTGGAAAGTCCACATTGTTGAATATTATAGCAGGGCTATCAGAGCCAAGCTCCGGTAAGGTCCTCTGTGATGGGAAGGAAGTAAACGGAACCGGTACAGAGAGAGGTGTTGTATTCCAACAGTATGCATTATTCCCATGGCTGACAGTAAAGAAGAATGTTATGTTTGGCCTGAGATTAAAAGGAATTAAGGGAAAAGAAGCAGAAGAGATTGCAATGAAGTATATAAAAATGGTACAGCTAGAGGATTTTGTGAATCATTATCCGAAGGAGCTGTCCGGTGGTATGAAGCAGAGAGTTGCCATCGCTAGAGCATATGCGGTGAATCCCTCCATTCTGTTGATGGATGAGCCATTTGGAGCATTGGATGCTCAGACAAGAACACAGCTTCAGCAAGAGCTTCTTGAAACCTGGGAAAAAGAAAGAAAAACATGTTTCTTTATTACGCACGATGTAGATGAGGCAATTATATTGGCACAAAAGGTAATTATTATGAGTGCAAGACCGGGATGTATTAAAGAAATTGTTGATATTGATATTCCTTATCCTCGTAATCAGGAAACAAGGATGGAACCAAGATTTATAGAGTTAAAGAATTATATTTGGGGTCAGGTGTACCAGGAATACCTTGAGGTAAGAAAGTAAGGATACACCGAAAGCAAGTCCGTAAGGATACAACGTACGAATTAGTGAATGAAATATTAAAGTTTCCTTCCGTTGATGGATAAAACGCAAAGTATCATATTTATCAATAAAGGAGCAAAAACTATTAGATGAAAAGGAAGGAATTTTAATATAAATGGAATCGGCAAAGCTAGAGTACTTAGCGGTCGAAGGTTCCAATATAAATGCATAATAATAAGGAGGAAGGTCTATGAAAAAGAAAGTATTGAGTGTTTTTTTGGCAACAGCGATGATCGTAGGTATGTTGACTGGATGCGGAAGTAAGGCAGAAACACCGGAGGTAGCCCCAACCACTGCTCCGCAAACAGAAAAGAAGGACACACAGGGAACAGATACCGTAGAACCAGAGGTTAGCGTGGAGCCAGTAACACTATCCGTTGCATATATGCCTAATTACGGAAGTCTATGGGCAATCGAAAATGCCATAGCGCAGGGCTATTTGGCAGAAGAGGGAATTACAGTTGAGTTAACCGAATTCCAGGATGGGCCTACAATTATAGCAGCGATGGAATCAGGAAGTATTGATATTGGTTACATTGGACAGGGAGCACATAAACTCGCCATTAACGGGCAGGCAACCATCTTTGCATTATCCCATATTTCTAATGGTGATGCATTAATCGGTGGAAAAGGAATCACTTCTGTTGAAGATCTCGCAGGTAAGAAAGTGGCATACTCATCAGGAAGTTCCAGTGAGGATATTCTGCTTAACTCATTAGCAAAAGCAGGTATGACTATGGATGATATTAAAGCAGTGGATATGGATGCATCCGCAATTGTTACTGCTATGCTATCCGGTGGTGTTGATGCAGCAGCTACCTGGTCACCGAACAGCTTAAAAATCCTGGATGAAATGCCGGAGGCTACAAAGCTAACAGACAATCTTACCTTCTCCGATAAAACGGTATCCTTAGCAAGCTGGATTGCAATGCCTAATTATGCGAAGGAAAACAGAGATATCTTAGTAAGATTTACACGCGCACTGTTCAAAGCGATGGATTATGCTGCAGATGAGCATCAGCAAGAAACCGCTGAACTAATTGCTAAGCAGGTAGCACAGGACACAGAAACTGTATATGCACAGCGTGGTGATGCAGAATGGCTAACAGGAAAAGAAGTTGCTGAAGGAGCTGCGAATGGTTTGGTAGAAGGACACTATGAATTACAGAAGAATAATTTTATTGCAGCAGGAGCAGTAGAAGGCAATCCGGCGGTTACAGATTATGTTATGCTAGACGTTATGATGGAAGCTGGAGAATATTAAAAGATAGATACTTCCGACAAATGTTGGTAGTTATGTACGGTAAGATAGGGCTACCAGAAGGTAGCTCTATCTTGCTACTATATAAAAGGTAGTTAATCATAAATAATTATATAATAAAGGAGAAAATATGTATCATAATTACTATTACTATAATAAAGAAGAGTTACTAAACAATCCGAAAATTCCGCTCATTGTTAGGGAGAATAATGATGCTGTATTCAAGGCAATGGCTGAGGAAATGCTAGCGGAGATCAAACGAAAAAATGCAATGGGAGAGAAAACTGTGTTTATCTGTCCGGTAGGGCCGGTGGGACAGTATCCATATTTTGTGAAGATGGTGAATGAAGAAAAGGTTAGCTTAAAGGATGTTTGGTTTATTAATATGGATGAGTATCTTACGGACGACAAGCAGTGGATTTCAAAAGAACACAGACTTAGTTTCCGTGGCTTTATGGATCGCAATGTGTACTCTAAAATAAAGGAAGACTTAGTGATGCCAGAATCCCAGCGTGTTTTTCCGGATCCGGATAACATTAAATATATCCCTCAATTAATTGAACGCTTAGGTGGCGTGGATATATGCTTTGGAGGAATTGGAATTAATGGGCATGTAGCATTTAATGAAGCTTCCGATGAATTAAGTCCGGAGGAATTTTTACAACTGCAGACGCGGATACTGGAAATTGCCAAAGAAACAAGAGCAGTAAATTCCATCGGTGATTTGAATGGAGCAATGGATGATATGCCAAAATACTGCATTACCGTTGGAATCAATGAAATTTCACAAGCAAGAAAGATCCGTCTGGGATGTTTTCGTGATTGGCACAGAAGTGTTGTAAGACATGCGGCCTATGGGGAAAAGAGTGCACATTTTCCGGTAAGCCTGCTACAGGGTCATCCGGATATTCATATACAGCTTACCGAATTTGTGGCGAATCTGCCGGAATAAAGGAGGCTCCTATGTCTGAATACTATTTAACGAATGGGCAAGTTTATATCAATCATACTTTTGAAGAAATGACCGTTGGTATTCATAACGGGAAGATAGAATTGCTTCCGGCAGACGAGAAGCTTCCTGAGACGGCTGATATATTGGATGTATCAGGGAAAAAAGTTGTTCCGGGTTTTATTGACATACACTGTCATGGAGCTGCAGGAGTGGATGTGAATGCGGCAACTGCGGAGGGATTGGAAACAATATGTAGAGCAGCAGCTAGCTGTGGAACAACTTCTTGGTTGGCTTCTGTACTTACGGATACCAAAGAACAAACACAGTGGTGTATTGGTGAATATAAAAAGCATAAAGGTATGGAACAGAAAGGAGCTAACTTAGTAGGAATTCATCTGGAAGGACCATTTTTGTGCAGTTTATATAAGGGAGCAATGCCGGAGCATTTACTGCAGATGCCGAATATGCCATTACTGCGAGAGTATCAGAGTCTCGCAGAAGGAGATATTAAGTACATTACAATCTCACCGGAGGTAGAAGGCATTGTGGATGATATTCCAAAGATGATAGAGCTTGGGATGACAGTAGCAATCGGCCATTCCGGTGCCGATTATGATACCAGCTGGCAGGCAATTAATAATGGTGCGTCTGCTTGCACCCATACCTTTAATGCAATGAAGCTTATGCATCAGCATTACCCCGCTATTATGGGAGCTGTTTTAGAATCAGATATTTACTGTGAAGCGATTTGTGATGGAAGACATTTGCATCCGGGAGTAGTCCGCCTGTTAATTAAGACCAAGGGACTGGATAAGGTGATTGCAATTACAGATTCCATTATGGCAGCAGGTTTACCGGATGGAAATTACAAGCTAGGGGTAAATAATGTCATTGTGAAAGACGGGGATGCAAAGCTGGAGGACGGAACACGTGCCGGAAGTACACTGACACAGAATATCGCCTTAAAAAATTTACTTTTCTTTACCGGGAGACCACTGGAAGAGGTGCTTCCTCTTCTGACTGAAAATCCTGCAAGGTTAATCAATATATATGATAACAAGGGATCGATCGCAGATGGTAAGGATGCAGATCTTGTCGTTCTGGATGAAAGCAATGACATCTTTGAAGTATTTGTTCAAGGGAAGAAAATTCAAAAACTTTAGTCAGGATTGGAGTGTCAAAAGCCAAGTTACTTGTAAGGCTGTTGACACTCCAATCAATCATAGAAACTGAGGAGAACAAAAATGCTAATTATACTTACCGTCTGTCTCGTAATAGCCTCCGTGCTAATTTTGTTCTTAAAAAAGAGTAAGGAATCAATCTATCTTTTTGGATTGTGTTTAAGTTTGATGCTCGAAATATGCGGGGTTATGATATTCATAGCAAAAAAGGGCGGTATTTCCTCTGAAATAATACATTTATTTTATTTTTCAAAGGAGATTAAAAGTAAGATACAATATTTTTTGATCACACTGGATCAGATGGGTTTTCTAATTGCATTAGGTAGAACCTTATTTCCTCTTTTCTTGATCGAGTTTGCGATGAGCTATTCCATGATTCCCTTCATTAGGAAAAATAATTGGATATCCAAAGCTGTCGCGGTATTACCGATGATAACGCTGGTTCTTTATTTTCCTTGGGTATATCGGCTTATCACATTGGAAAGGCCCTTTATCCGGATTATTCTGGTATACGGATCGTTATCTTGGATGACGGCATATCTTCTCATATCGGCTTTTCTATTTGTTTATGAATTTAAGTCAATCACAATGAAATTTTGCAGAAGACAATTTACCCAGATCATGATAAGTATGTTCGCGCTTTCCGGAATATATTATTTATACTACAAACAGGATCCGGGGCAGGTTTATCATTTTTACTGGTATACGTTTTCCTGGAATAAAGGCATAGGGTATATGCAGGTGGATCCCTCGCTATTTAGCTATTTGACCTTAGTGATTATTAGCGTCATATGCTGTGTACTGGGCTTTTATAGTTTGTTTCGTTTTACGAGAAGAAACTATATGGATACCAAAGAAGACATGGTTATGGAACGAAAATTCGACTTTGTGAAAGTTGGAGTATCCGTGTTTGTACACAGTATGAAGAATCAGCTATTATCCAATAAGGTAATCTATAAACGTATCAGGCAGTTATATGAACAGCCGGAGGTAGATGTGCAAAAGCTAGTAGAATACGTAGCTTCATTGGAAGAGGTTAATAATTTGATGCTGAACAGAATGGAAGAGCTGTATCGATGTGTCAAGTCAAATGCCATTTACATGATACCGGTCAGCATGAAAGAAATCACGGAAAATGCTTTGGAGCTTTTTCGTAAGAAATATCCCGATGCGAACGTATACGTTGATATTGGGGATAATACAATGATTCTGGCTGATAAGATCAACTTATGTGAGGCACTATATAATTTACTGATTAATGCTCAGGAAGCGGTACTAAACTCGGACAGGAAGGAAGAGGGAAAGGTATCCTTGCTATGTCATAATGAGAGGCTGTATACAGTAATTGAAGTGAGAGATAATGGTTGCGGTATGAATAAGAGTCATGCAAAAAAGATATTTGAACCATTTTATTCAAGTAAAAATTCTAATTTTAACTGGGGAATGGGGCTATATTATGTAAGAGAGATTGTAAAGAGCCATCTTGGATCTTTGCGAGTGGAAAGTAAGGAAGGAGAAGGGAGCAGCTTTTATATATTGCTGCCAAAGTATCAGTAATTGGTCACCTGGTATAGCACGAAGCGAAAAAAGTGAACTTGCCTGCGGCCCAAAGTATGCAGGCTTTGATGAAGGTGTGGTTAGTATAATGAGTAAAATGATTAAGATTTTAATTGCGGATGACTTTTCGTTATTACGGGAAGACATGAGGGAACTGATCAATGGACAGCCCGATATGGAAGTGGTTGGAGAAGCATCAAGTGCAAAAGAAGTTATTAGTTTGGCAAGAGAGGTTAACTATGATCTTATTTTGATGGACATTGAAATGGAAGTGATGAATGCAGGTATCCTCGCAACACAAAAGATCAGAGAAGAAAATCCGGAAGCAAATATTATATTTCTGACAGCGCATGAAACAAGAGAAATCATAGTGACCGCTATGGGGGCTGGTGCGTCGGATTATATGGTAAAAGGCTGTGAGGACGAGGATATACTAAATCACATCCGTTGTGCATATGAAGGACATCCGATTATGCAAAGCAATATTCATGAAACGATCCTGCAGGAGTTTTCAAGACTTCAAAAAAGTGAACGAAGTCTGCTGTTCTTTATAAATAACATTTCAAATTTAACACCGACCGAGAGAGAAATGTTAAAACTGCTATTACAGGGGTATAAGGTCAATCAAATTGCCGGAATTCGAAGTGTAGAGACCAGCACAATAAAGACACAGGTAAAGGGGTTATTAAAAAAATTTGGATGTAGTCGTACCAAAGAAATTATCCAGATAATCCATGATTTGAATATAGAGCATTTATTTATGTAATAGAGATGTACAGCAGATGGTGTGTTGAGAGACTCAGTAAGATTGGATCGATTAACATACCATTATTAGCATATGCTGCGGTAGGCAGGCGATCCTTTTATTGATAGCAAACGTTTGCGTATAATTTTCGCAAAAGTTTGCGTAACAATGCTAGAATAATAGTAGATAAGCAATAGGAGGTGGAAGGCATGAACAAGGTATTATATTTGGACTGTAGCTCTGGTATTAGCGGTGATATGTTCGTTGCAGCAATGCTGGATTTGGGAGCAAATCAGGAGATATTGCTAAGAGCTCTAAACAGTCTTTTTGTTCAAGGATTTGATATAAGAGTAAGCAGGGTAGAAAAGTCAGGAGTTGAGGCTTGTGATTTCTTAGTTGTACTGGATGAAAAACATGAAAATCATGATCATGACATGGAGTATCTTCACGGACAAGCAGGAGAGTCTCCTATGGAAAGGGAGGCACATCATGATCAGGAATGCAGGGGTATCAGAGAAATTGAAGATATTATTCAAAGTGCAGACATGACCTCGGGTGCCAAAAGCCTATCTATGAAGATATTTCGAATTCTTGCCAAGGCTGAGGCAAAGGCACATGGCGTTCCGGTGGAGCAGGTTCACTTTCACGAGGTGGGAGCGGTTGATTCTATTGCAGATATTGTTGCGGCAGCAGTCTGCTTTGATGATCTTGGGATCAGCAAAACAATGATTCCTTATATCGCCGACGGAACAGGAACCATACGATGCCGGCATGGACTACTGCAGGTACCGGCGGTTAAGAATATAGACGAAGTACATCAGTTAAATCTTCAGATTATTGATGTGGAGGGTGAGCTGGTCACACCTACGGGAGCGGCCATAGCTGCAGCAATTCGTACCGACAAGGAGCTGCCAAGAGAATATTCAATACAGAAAATTGGTTTGGGTGCAGGGAAAAGAGAGTATAAATGCTCCAGTATCCTAAGGGCAATTCTAATAAATGAAGAATCATTATAGTACTACGATAGGAGAGTTTTATTTTGGAAAGACAATATAAGAATTTGGTTTTATCGGCATTTTTTATAGCCCTGGGAATTATACTACCTTTTATCACAATGCAGATACCTCGGATTGGTAATATGCTGCTTCCGATGCATATTCCGGTTATACTATGTGGATTTATATGTGGAGGCCCCTATGGTCTCATCGTCGGTCTGAGTGTTCCTTTGCTCAGAAGTGTATTGACAGGAATGCCGCTCATGATCCCTGCAGCAGTTAGCATGGCTCCGGAATTGGCCATCTATGGACTTGTAACAGGCTTACTATATAAAAAACTAAAAACAAGTAAATTTGGAATATATATTTCTCTGATTACAGCAATGATTTTAGGGCGTATCGTATGGGGTATCGTATCGGCCTTGGTGTTCTCCCTTATTGGAAATAGCTTTACCTGGAAGATCTTTGTTGCGAATGGTTTTATCAATGCAATTCCTGGAATCGTGATTCAATTGATCCTCATCCCGGTTTTGGTGAAGAGGTTAGAAGTAACAAAAGAGGTTAGTACATCGGTATAAAAAGGGGCTCTAAAATATGGATAAATTAAGAGATGAATTAGAAATCTGTGAAGCTGTCTGGGAGCGATATGAACCGGTTGTGATCCAAATTAAGCGGTTAATGGAGGAGAAGGACAAGGAAAGAATTATTGTTGCCATCGATGGTAAGTGCGGAAGCGGTAAGACGACCCTGGGTTCTTACTTACAAAAAAAGTTTGATTGTAATCTCTTTCATATGGATGACTTTTTCCTTCAAAACCATCAGAGAAATCCTGAACGGCTGAAGGAGGTCGGAGGAAATGTGGATTATGAACGATTTCAAGCGGAGGTCCTTGACCCCCTTTTATCAGGAAGACCGGTGAAGTATAGGCCCTTTAACTGTAGCTTGCGGGTGATAGACAAAGAATATGAAATTCCTCCTAAAAAATTAAATATTATAGAGGGTTCCTATAGTCAGCATCCATATTTTAATAATCCCTATGATCTATCTATCTTTCTTGACATTGATACCCCAACCCAGTTAGAAAATATCAGGGAACGAAATGGTCTAGAAAAACTGGAGCTGTTTCGGAATAAATGGATCCCTATGGAGAACAGGTATTTTGATGAGTTTAAAATAAAGGAAAAAAGCTTGATCGTGGAGTGGAACGATCTCTTATAGGTAAAAAGATAGTGCACAAACGTTTGCGTAAAAAAGTTACAAATCCTTTATGGGTTATGCTTAAATGGAGAAAGAAAGGATGATTGATTATGATAGAGAAGAATTTATTAATTGTGCATGGCGGAGGTCCAACAGCAGTTATCAATGCTTCCTTATATGGTGCAATAATGGAGGCTAAGAAACATTCTGAACTGACTCATATCTATGCTGCTAGGAACGGAACCGGCGGTTTATTAAAAGAAGAACTGATTGAACTGGAAAATGTATCGGTGGGTGATCTGGAATTACTATTACAGACTCCGGGAAGTGCAATCGGTACCTCAAGAGATGAGATTGAGCAGGAAGATTATCATAAAATGTCCATAATTCTTGCTAAAAAGAATATACAATATGTACTATTCAATGGCGGAAACGGGACGATGGATACCTGTGGCAAGCTTTATAAAACCTGCCTGAATAAGGGCTTGGACATTAAGGTTATGGGAATTCCAAAGACAATAGACAATGACATCTCTATTACGGATCATAGTCCAGGCTTCCCAAGTGCGGCCCGTTATCTGGCGCAGAGTGTAAAAGAGATTTGTGCGGATGTGAAGGGACTGCCAATTCATGTGGTTGTCGTGGAAGCACAAGGAAGAAATGCAGGCTGGATTACCGCAGCAAGTGCATTAGCGGAGAACGAAGAAGGAATGGGTCCGGATCTCATTTATCTTCCGGAACGTCCCTTTGAGGAAGATAAGTTTATCGAAGATGTGAGAAAGCTTCTGGAGAAGAAAAAAGGCATTGTTGTTGTAGCCAGTGAAGGCCTTAAGAATGCAAAGGGAGAACCGATTGTAGAGCCTGTTTTCCGAACAGAAAGAGCGGTTTATTTTGGAGATGTTAGTGCCCATCTTGCTAATCTGGTAATCAAAAGACTTGGTTACAAGGCAAGGGGTGAGAAGCCGGGACTGTTAGGACGTGCATCCATCGGTTTACAAAGTCAGGTAGACCGTGAGGAAGCGATATTAGCAGGAAAACTGGCATGTAAGGCAGTAATGCAAGGAGAAAGTGGAAAAATGGTTGCATTTCGACGTGTTTCCACTTTGCCCTATCAGATAGAGCCATTTCTTGTAGAGATTGACGAGGTTATGATGCATGAACGGATTATGCCCGACGAATATATCAACCAAGAGGGAAATGGTGTAACGGAAAGCTTTAAAGAGTGGTGTAGACCCTTAATTGGCGAGGAATTATCGAAAATGATTTCCTTTAATTAAAGGATCGTAAATTGAATGGAGGAAGAGACTATGTTAGTACCTATGAGAGCAATTTTAGAAGCAGCAGATCAGTATGATTATGCACAGGGAGCCTTTAATGTGAATGCAGTGGCTCAAGCGAAGGCCGTGATTGGAGTACATGAGATGTTTCGAAGTCCTGCAATTTTGCAGGGAGCAGATTTGGCAAATGGTTTTATGGGTGGAAGATGTGATTTTATGAATGCTACCCTTGAGGATAAGAAAAAAGGTGCAAAGAACATTGCCGATGCGGTGAAAAAGTATGGGGCAGACAGTTCCATTCCGATTGCACTGCATCTGGATCATGGTAGAAATTTAGAGTCTTGTATCGCTGCAATTGAAGGGGGCTATACCAGTGTTATGATCGATGGAAGCTCCTTGCCCTATGATGAGAATGTGGAACTGACCAGAGAGGTAGTAAAGTATGCTCATAAGCTTGGTGTATCAGTCGAAGGTGAGCTTGGCGTTCTGGCAGGAGTAGAGGATCATGTATTTAGTGCGGACAGCACCTATACCAATCCATTGAGTGCAGTGGATTTCTTCCGTAAGACAGGAGTGGATGCCCTTGCAATCAGCTATGGAACCATGCATGGTGCCAATAAAGGGAAGGATGCAATCATCCGCAAGGAAATTGCCATTGCGATCAAGGAGTGTCTGCGTCATGAGAGAATTAAGGGCTTCCTGGTAAGCCACGGATCTTCTACCGTACCGCAATATATTGTTGAAGAGATTAATGCTCTTGGCGGTAATTTGGCAAATACCTATGGTATTGATGTAAATCAGCTGATTGAGGCTTCCCATTGCGGAATTAATAAGATTAACGTCGATACAGACATCCGTCTTGCAGTAACACGTAATATGAAGGAATTATTCGCAAAGGAACCGACGCTTAGAAATAGTGCGACTATTGGTGAAATCTATGAGCTGATGGAGAAGAATAAAGCGGCCTTTGATCCTAGAGTATTTATTACACCGATTATGGATACAGTAATGTATGGCGAGGTACCGGATGAGGATGTAGCACGTATTTGCAGCTGTATAGAAGCTGGTGTCAAAGAGGTTGTCGGTACGTTGATTATTCAATTTGGAAGCTTTGGAAAAGCACCGAAGGTAGAAGCGGTTACCCTGGAGCAGATGGCTGACCGATACAAAAGAGGAGAGATATAAATGAAGCATATCTATCTAAATCTAAAAAGATTTGATGTTCCTGCAGAGCTGGGAGGAGTCAACCGGATTGCTCCTGTTAAGGATTGGGCATCCTATATTATTACGAATACGCAGGATGAATTAAATAAATATGATCCCGGTAAAGTAGAGTTTGGTATGTATTTCCCGGAGCTTCATCTTCTCGGGGCGATAGCTGCAAAGGGAAAGGGCAGCCGGGTTAAGATTGGATGCCAGGGTGTTTACCGAGAGGATGTCTTAGTTGGTGGTAACTTTGGTGCCTTTACTACGAACAGACCGGCAGCAGCTATGGCTTCCGCTGGTTGTGAAACGGTAATTATCGGCCACTGCGAAGAGAGAAATGATAAAGCGGGTATCCTTGCGGAAGCGGGTGTCACTGATACGGACGCAATAAATAGAATATTAAATAAGGAAATTAAATGTGCCATCGCAAGGGGTATGACGGTACTTTATTGTATCGGTGAGAAGAGTGAGGAACAGGCCCTGTGGATGGAGGTTCTCGGACAACAATTAGAGCTTGGCTTAAAGGATGTGGACACCTCCAAGGTTGTAATTGCCTATGAGCCGATCTGGTCCATTGGACCAGGTAAAATACCTGCAGATAAGGATTATATAACAAAAATCGCAAGGTTCGTGAAAGAAAAGACCGGTGGTATGGATGTTGTATACGGCGGTGGATTGAAACAGGAAAATGCAGCAATGTTGGCTTCTATTGAGGAGATAGACGGAGGACTAATTGCATTAACCAGATTCCAGGGAGAGATCGGATATTATCCTGAGGAATATCTGGAGATTATAAGACTTTATATGACCAGTGCGAATTAAAAGACTAACACATGGGCAGACACAGGAAGATTTATGGAGGTTAACATGAAAATTGAATTTGAATATGGACATGGTACCATGGCGGCTGAATTACCGGAAAATACAGATATTTTTATCCCCGGTGAAACAGTGAAGGATCCGGACTTTATTCCGGAAGATAAGTTAGAAGAAGCATATCTGAATAGTCTGGCACATCCCATTGGGATGCCGACCCTGACAGAGCTGGCACATAAAGGAAGCACGGTCACCTTTATAGTCCCGGATCGTGTAAAGGGTGGAGAACATGCTACCAGCCATAGAAAACTGAGTATCAAATATATATTAAAGGAGCTTTATGCAGCAGGAGTGGAAAAGAAGGATGTTCTTTTCATTATATCCAACGGACTTCATCCCAGAAGCAAGGAATCGGATGCAAGGGCAATCTTTGGACCGGAACTCTTCGAGGAGTTCTGGCCTACCGGACAGATTATCAGTCATGACAGTGAAGACCAGGAACACATGATTAATCTTGGAACTACCCATCGTGGAGATCCGGTCTACATGAACAAATATATCTTTGACTGTGATATCCCTATTCTAATCGGCCATGTACAGGGTAACCCTTACGGCGGATACTCAGGAGGCTATAAGCATAGTGCAACGGGTATTACCAATTGGCAAAGCATTGCAAGCCATCATGTGCCCTCCGTTATGCATAGAAAAGATTTTACACCTGTAAACAGCGGAAGTCTGATGCGTAATAAATTTGATGAGATCAGCATGCATATGGAAGAAAAGATGGGACATCCCTTTTTCTGTTGTGATGCGGTACTGGATACTCAGTCCAGGCAAATTGAAATCTTCTGTGGATATGCAAAGGAGATGCAGCCAATCAGCTGGAAGACCGCAGACAAGAGAACCTATGTACATTGGGCAGAAAAAAAATATGATATCATGGTATTTGGAATGCCGCAGAAATTCCACTACGGAGACGGAATGGGAACAAATCCAATCATGATGATGCAGGCGTTAAGTGCTCAAGTATTAAGATTTAAGCGTGTTATGAGTGAGAATTGTGTTATCATCTGTGCCTCTACCTGCAATGGTTACTTCCATGATGAATTATGGCCCTATTTAAGAGAGCTATATGAGTTATTTCAGCATGATCATATGAATACCCTACCGGACATGAACAGGCTGGGTGAATACTTTGCAACAAAGGAAGAGTATATCCGCAAATACCGTTTCACGAATGCATTCCATCCTTTCCACGGATTTTCAATGATGTCCTGCGGGCATATTGCTGAGATGAACACAAGTGCGATTTATATCGTCGGAGCAGAGGAACCGGGATATGCAAGAGGCATGGGTCTAAAAACAAGGGAAACCTTTGAAGAGGCCATAGAGGATGCTAAGAAGAAATTCGTCGGTCAGAATCCGAATATCCTGGCACTTCCAATGACATTCAAAAAATCTGCAGTTCATTTATGTATGAAGAACAAGGAAGAGAACAGCATGGATGCGTATGGACACGTAAATCAAGGCTGTGGATGCTGCGGCTAATCTATTATAGAGCTTAACAGGGGATTTCGCATAATTGGTTTATATAAGTACATTCTTATTAAGCTATTATGCGAAAGCCCCTTACTTATATTTAAAGCTCATGCTAGCTATCATGAGCTTATTCCGACATGTTTTTCTGAATAATTGACTAGTTAACTTGAACATTAGAAAGGTTGTCTATAACATGAATAAATTTTTCTCGCTACTGCTTTCATTTCTTAAAATCGGGTTAATCGGATTTGGAGGAGGAAGTGCTTTAATTCCAATTATTGAAGATGAAATAGTTACGAAGAAAAAGCTACTGAAGGAAGAAGATTATAATGATTATGTTATTACCTCTAATATTACACCAGGTACACTGCCGGTCAAATTAGCAGCAGCAGCGGGTAAGAAAATTTCTGGTTTGCCCGGAATGGTGGGTGCGGCAATTATGGTATCTCTTCCGGGAGTAGGGATTACGGTTTTTCTTGTATCCATTCTATCTCAGCTAGGTGGAAACGTAGTGACGCAAATTAAATTTGCATCCGTCGGTATCTCGGTATTTATCATCATGCTTTTGATTAACTATATTAATAAGGTATTAACAACCTGCAAGCAGACAAAGACCTTAGGGGCTGGTTGGATCATAATGTTAATGGCATTTATTCTGACGGCGGGAAAAGAAATTAATCATATTTTAGGTCTAAAGCATACTCCGATATTTGACATTAGTACTATTAATCTATTGCTGCTTGCCTTTTTTATTATATTTTTCACTGAGGGTAAAATCACTCCGATCAAGGGAGGTATTGCTGGAATTATCAGTGTATTATTTATTCTATGTACAGGAAAAGCACAGATTATTACAAATGAAAGGTTGTTTATCGTAATAGAAGTATGTATGCTTGCTCTTTCCTGCTACGGTATCATTCAAAGTATGAGGAAAAGTAAGAAAAGCGCAGGAAGTGAGAAGAGCAAAAAAGAAAAACTGACGCTGAAGGGGGTTCTAGCGGAAGAGCTGACATGGATTATCTTCTTAATTCTTATGTCAGTGCCAGTCTCTTTTATTGTAAGTGGAGTTGGGAATTATCTGAAGAACGGACTTATCTCAACCGTGATTTCCTTCGGAGGCGGAGAAGCCTATATTACAATTGCAGATACCATCTTTGTATCCAATGGGTTCATCCCTTCCGAGGCTTTTTATGGTCAGGTACTTCCGATTGCCAATGCTTTACCCGGGCCGATTTTAAGTAAAGTACTTGCAGCAATTGGGTATTATATATCTTTTCATGCAACGCAAAGTGTGGGTGCGGGTCTTTTGCTAGCAGCGGTGGGCTATGCAGTTAGTATTGTTGCTTCCTGCTCCGTATTCTTCGCAGTTTTATTTATATATAATCGATTTGAAAGCCTAGAGCTTTTCCAAACCTTAAAGGCATGGATATTACCGATTATTTCTGGACTACTGCTAACAACAATATTATCGATGCTATATGAAAATTTCAATATCGTACTCGAACATCAAGGGACAATGTTAGTTGCAATTATCATCTGCGGAGTTATATTTACCGTATTAATGTTATTACATAAAAGGTATCATCTGCATGATATTATACTGATCTTAATCTCCGGCGTTGGCTCTTTGATCGCGTGTAACCTTTTATAATTCAAGTTATCCACGAGTAGTAATTGAATTACACCGGCGAGCCTATATAATTGCATTACAAAAATAGAGGATTATCTCACCTAGAAGGTGTTATAATCCTCTATTTTGTTGAACAGATAGATCTCGTAAACACAACACTGACAAATATTGATACTTTTCTATAAGGATATAATGATATTGAGAAGAATGGTATGGGTGCTAAGGTCTCCGGTACGCTTGATTAATTCACAGTTACAGTTATATTGTAATCCATTGTTGTACCGTCTTGTGCAGTTACACTAACTTTGATAGAGAAGTTGGATAAGCCGCTGATGCTTATGGGGACACTTCCACCTCTATCACAGAGAATTCCATTAACCATGACGGTGGCATTACTGTCATTGGTGAAGGGAGCGACATAAAATTCGGTTAGTTCTGTAATTGAAACGGATGTAGTGTAAGTGGTTATTGCCGGGTCAAAAGCAGGGCTTAATTTACCATCGCATTCAAGACTTGATAAGGTTGCGTCGGAGGATAACTCCGGAGTAGGGGTATCTGCTTCTTTCCTTATTACACTTATGTTGTAAGTCTTGCTTAACCCGTTCTCTGTAATAATCGTAACGTTAATTGCATTAGGTCCAATGTTAAGGCCGATGCTGCCGGAGGCAGAGCCGCTGGTTACAGGTATGCCGTTCACCTTAATTGTTGCACTATTGTCCGCCGCGATAGGCGTTACAGTAATAGAATCAACTTTGTTTTCCACATTTGCAGTATATTCAGTAGTATTTGATGAAAATACCGGGCTTAAGGTACCGCTGCTAAAGCTTAGGCTAATCAATTCTGCATTAGAGGGCAATGGTTTGCTTTGTGGTTCGCTTTGTGGTTGGCGTTGTCTTGTAATCGAAATGTAATATGTTTTTGACTCATCAAAGCTGGTAACAACCACAGGGATGATATTAACACCTTCCCAAAGCGGGAGGGTTTCGGATTCCTGTCCGCTGTTCACGATAGAATCATTTACTGTGATTTCTGCCTCCGAATTAGCTGCTGTAGCAGTAATACGGACCGAATCTACTGAGTAATCTACATAGGAGCTGTAATTCAATTGATCCTTAGCAAATACCGGGGATAGAGAGGCATTATCCAAGAATAAATCTGTTAAATCAACAATGGGATTATAGGTGAAATATGCAATTGTCGGGGACCTAAGGCCTACTGCCCCGACTGATACCTTATAATCTCCTTTTGCTTTGTTTTGCATAATATAAGCAAGCTGAAAGCTTCCGTCAGTAGAACTTTTAATATGATTGGTGTATTCTGTATTACCGTTTGGATCCGTTATTAAAACAGAGATCGCCCGGCTTGCTCTTATTCCTGTATGACCGCTTATACTGACAAGCTTTTTCTGATTGATTTCCGCTTTAAGAGCAAGATCAGGTATCTTGTTTGCCTTTATTATGGTTATATGATAGGCTTTACTAATTGCTTCGTTCTGTGCGTATACGGTAATTGTCAGAGTATTGCTTCCCTCTCGAAGCCAGATCGGTTTCGAGGCCTCGCCGCTTTGCACAAGCTGCTTGTTCACAAGGATTTTATCTGCACCTTCATAGGCTACCGGAGTTACTATAATACTGTCAAAGCTGCCATCAGCAGCCGAGGTATATTCGGTTACCTTGGATTTGAAAGCGGGTGATAGTGTTATATCACTGATGGTAAGACCTTCCAATACGACCTCTGTCATATAATAGAAAGAAGTGGAAACTGCTTCCTTCACTCCAACAGCACCAACCATTACTTCATATTTTCCGGTGCTCTTACCTGCAAGGAGATAGGATAGCTCGTAATCACCACCTGCCAAGCTAACGGTTGAACCTGCATACACCAATTTGCCGGTTGGGGACATTACTCTGGCAGCAATTGTTTGTCCGGATCCGGTGTTAATATTCCCTTTTATGATAACCTTTTTATTGGCATCAATGGAAGCAAGGGCTGACAGGGTAGGAATATCGGAGTTGCTTTTCATTATGGTTAAGGTATAGGTTTTCACCTGTCCTGAGAGAGAAGTAACATTAATCTTTATTATGGTTTCTTCCCCACTTAGCGGAAGGAAGCCTGAGGTTTTCCCACTGGCTACCGCAATTCCGTCTACATCAATCAGGGAGGAGCTTTCACTGGCAGTTGGGGTTAATTGGATGCGGGATAGCTTGTGAGCTACCGTGACCTTATATTCCGTGATATCAGTTGAAAATGCATTGTCAAAGGTACCGCTGCTGATCAACAGGGAAGCCAGCTCATTATTGGTCCCATAGGTAAATTCGGTTATGCCTGGCATTACTTCACTATAGGTATTTACGGTCACTTTATAGCTTCCGAAAGCGGTATTGGTCATGTTATAGGTTAGGGTAAAGGAACCATCCTTTTTGCTTATCGTAGTACCTGCATAATCAACAGCACCTGTTGGATCCTCAACCCGGATATGCACATTCTGACCGCTTCCGCTATCTATGGTTCCACTTATAGTTACCTGCCTGCCGGCGTTAATATTAGCGCTTACATGGGTACCGGTATTAGCCAGAGCAGAAGAAGCGGGTATCAGTAGTAGTATCGAAAAAGATATATATATGAAAAGTTTTTTCAATCGTCCCAAACCTCCTTAATATCCAAGATTATCTTGTAATAGTTATCCCTACCGCTTAATTCGCAGGTATTTGGATTACTTCAGCAAGAGGAATTAGGCTACTGCTTGATAAACTGGTTCCATCCCAAACAAAGACCTTAGCTGTATAGCCATCCACATTGGAGGGCAGAGTGAGGGTATTACTACAATCGGTTGATTTATTTGCTGCTACAGTCTTTGCTGTTACTGCGTATTGAACCATGGTTCCCTTATTGTCATAAAGAGCCAAGGTAACAACAGCAGCTAGGTTGGAGGTTGTGGTATTTTCCATGGTGATTGCTGCTTTCAGCTGCTTACCAGGGACAAGTGCAATCGCATCTTCGGTTGAACCTACGATGAAATGAACGGTAAGTTCAATTGGATAAGGATTATATGCCTTTATGCTCAAGCCTTTCGTATTGGTCGATACATTATTAGGTAGATATTTCACCGTAATCGGAATCCCCGTATTAGCAGCGTCCAGTTCAATGCCGTGATTTAGGCTGGTAGAGATATTATATTTTTCAAAATCCGGATAGCTTACATTAGCCGTGGTGTCATTGTTCAGCACTAAGGCTACGACAAGCGCAGAGAGATCTAACGAGTCATATTCCGAATAGGAAAGCTTGGGTTGTGTCTTAATTTGCATATCGGTTACATATAAGGAGGATACCGCTAACGATTCGGTTGGCCTGGCAAGCTTGCTGTTAAAGGCTTTAATTTGATAATAATAATCCTGGTTTCTTCCAATTGTCGTATCGTTAAAAGTAGTTGTATTTTTGCCATCCACACTTGAAACTATAGTATAAGGCCCATCCATGGTAGTAGAACGTAATATACTATATCCGGCTACTCCTTCTGCCGGATCCCAGCGAAGCTTGATAGAGTTTAAGTCCTGAGAACTCACCTTAAGATTGCTTGGAACCTTTGGAGGATAATCGTCCCTGATGGGCTTACAGATATAACTGATAACCATACATTCTTGATAAGAGTCTCCTGCCTTCAAATTATAATGATAGGCAACCAATGCCCAGCTAAACTGATATTGGCTATAGGAGGACGGTACATTGGCAACACAACCGGAACGGGTTGTGGATGCGGAGCTGGTTATGCTCAGACTATTGGAATGCCCTACTCCTGTACTTGTTCCGGCTGTAAAGCCACCGACACCGACACGATAGGAAAGCTCAATGGTTTCTTCAAAATGAAAGGATTTACCTTTCATACTAGCTTTTGTGATGGACTGCTCCGTGTAACCGTTGCCGGTACCGCATAGCTGAAAGGCATCTTCATCCTTGGAAGCGACCATTAATACATCTTGATTGGATACATTAGAAAGTCCTTTGGAGCTTCTGGGGTAGGAGCGTGGATCACCGATTGTATGATCCAGCACATCAGGGGTGATGATTGGAGCATTCGGGATAGTTTCAACGGCTTTATTATAATCTTCAACCGTCATCATCGTAGTCATAGGTGTATAGG
The DNA here is from genome assembly GCA_023436225.1 of Bacillota bacterium. Classification (GTDB taxonomy): domain Bacteria; phylum Bacillota; class Clostridia; order Lachnospirales; family Lachnospiraceae; genus Mobilitalea. Next base: position 41,930 of record JAEZKA010000056.1, on the reverse strand, counting down.
GTATCTGCATCAGAACTTCACCGGTTTCATATTTCTTCGTCTCACTATTCCAGACAGTTGCCTCATAAACATAAGCATCATAGGGAACTACCGTAAAGATAACGGCATCGTCTGCATAATAATTGGTATATGAAATCTCTTTACTAACAGAGGAAGCATTGCTCCAACCGGAAGATAGGGAGCTCTCAACCGAGGCTTCAAAGGAATAACGGAAAAGCTCAATACCAAAAATACTAACGCTATTCTCATAGCCAAAGGATACACCCGCACTGACTGAAACTCCATTGGTGGAGGAGGTTTCCGATTCGGAGCCGGTACCATAGGTGGTATTAACATTCCCCAGTCCAACAGTAATGTCTTCAAGCTCTTTGTAGTAGGGAGAAGCGCCTAAGACAGCAGTGACCACTGGTTGGGAATATACAAAGGAGCTTCTGTCTGATAGAAATTTCAACTTTGTTCCATGGTTATAAACGTCCACTGCACTGATCGAAGGGTAGGTATAAGCGTTGCTCTTTGTTATCTGGGATACTTGATTTAGATTAGAGGTTATGGTTTTGTCGTCCTTCATAAAACACTGGGTGATATAGACTAATTTCTTATCATACCAGTTGTTGTAATGAAGCATAATAATCTGCTCCTTGCCGGAACTATTACCATCAAAGTTGCCTACCAAGGTTTCCAAAATATAGGTCTCATCCGAATCGTAATTGACATTGGTTATATTGTCCTCTGCTTTTTTGGAACTGTTTCCCGGCATAGGCCCACTTACGCCTAATGCGAAATCCTTAGTGCTATTATTAGAGTAGGTATTAATGGTCAGGCGTTTGAACGCATCATTAACCTGATCATAATTAAAAATATATCCCCCTAAGATGACGGCTTCCGGTGTTCCAGGAACCGGAGTGGCCAAGGATACACATTTGACATCAAAATTACTTCGGACCGCTTTGAAGCTGGTTTTTGAATCAGAAAGCATGCTGTAAATCTTGGTTAAGGCTTCGTCGTAGCTGTTTGTCTCAGGGTGATACTTAATGTAAGTGATAAGTCCAATGACTGTAGTAGACTTACCCTTTTTCACTTTAGAATTTCCTCCGATTACGATTGTATTATCACCATCTCCAAGGAGATCTCCTACATCAACGGTTGCTGTCGTAAATGTAGTATCGCCTAGAGCAAGTTCTATACTATAATCAGGGGAGGAAAGCTTGGTCCCATTATGTATCATTAGTGTGGCTGCCTCATGATCGGAGGAGTTCTTCGTAATCAGTAATTCAGGAAAGCCATCCTTATCGGTATCAAGGGCTTTAATATCTCCTACGGAGGAGGAATATTTCGCAGAGGATATTACTTTATAACTTGACATGGTCGCTTTGCATAGAAAGACAGATGATCCGGTGGCAATGGCAATTTCATCAATTCCATCCTGATCAAAATCACCGGAAGTGCTTTTAATTGCATCATTTGCAAAGGTCAAATCATTATTTGGGTAATCTTTAGATAAACTTATACTATAAAATTCAGAGGTAGTAGGCTCTCCATTGCCGGTAAGATTATTAAAGTCGCTAATGTAAAGCACCAGCGAATATACCTTAGAGCTGGGAATATATTCATAAGCAATGTTAGCTACCTCCTGCGTACCATCTCCATCCGTATCTACGGCTATTATATTTTTATGCAGAGCATCTAATTTACCGGAATTAGCCGAGGTATTTGATGAGATACGATTCTTATTGATAGAAATTCTATCTGCCCCGATAGGATTGTTATAGACATTAAGCTGGTCCTTATTGTTTGCTTCGTAAGTATAGGCAAGCTGATAGGTACGATTTAATACAAGAGTATCCGGTCCCAGTGGATTCTTATTCTTATCTACTTCCTCTCCGCTTAGAGCAGTACGGGAGGGCTGGTCAGTAGAGAGCCCCAGAAGCTCCACCTGTTTTGACTGCGTGGGATTGGTAGGAAGGCTGTTCTTTATCGATGCTTCTGCAATAGGGTCATCAGTAGAAAAGCTTGTAACGGCCTTTTCTTCCTGTGCATTCACCGGAGTGGTATAGAAGTCAGATGTAGCTGCTGTAAAGAAAACAATGATTAGTAATACAAGGGAAATCCTTCGAAAAACGGGTCGTATCATTTTTTGCTTCATGCTCTATCTCCTCATTTCTTAAAAAAATTATATTTATAGATGAATGAGTCCTCCTTTATCCCGGAGAAACCCTCTCCTTTATAACCGGCACTTTCTTTTCCAACTCCTTTCCTGCTAAGCTCTATTAAGACAGGCACTGGAGCAGGTTATGAATTTTTGCCTTACTAACTGGTTTTAAAATACTGCCATTCGATGGATTATCTTTTATCTTTTCTAACTCCTTTGCATAGGAGGTGACAAAAATAATCTTTATGCCAGGGCAGCGTGCTTGTATTTTTAATGCCAGTTCCGCACCGTTTAAATGCGGCATGGAAAGGTCAAGAAAGGCTACCTCTGGCTTTAAAGCTTCTGATGCCGTGAGCGCTTCCAGTGGGTTTGTAAACCCGCCCACAATTTCTATATTTTGCTCTCTTGAAAGCAGATAAATAAGCTCTTCAAGACAGGGCTCTTCATCATCTACGACCAATACACGCATGTAGACCCCTCCGTTACCAATTTTTTTTAGTTTAGCACAGGGCTATCACAAAATCTCACAAAGGGTATCGTATTCACCCTAACAGAAAAAAGCTGCTTTGATAGAATTTTTACTTCTTCAAAACAGCTTTATTAAGCTGATATCTATTTTCTCTTTTCATCTAATTGCTGAGCAGCTCTTTACCCATTTGAGAGAATGAATCCTTCAACGTATCCTTTCATATTGCTTTTGGTAAAATTCCTTGGGTTTCAACCGCAGCTCTTTTTTCATAAGGTGAGCATATTGCTCATAACGCTGTATATAAGCCTCCCGGCTTCCGGACAGCAGGGTCAGGTCGAGCAAGAGGGTATGCGCTTCCTCGCATAGTGCATTACGCTTTAATAGTGTAGTCAAAATGCGTTGTGCATCCAATGGGTGCCCTGTTGTGATCAGATATTTGCCAAGCCCTAACATAATACGCTCATATTCAATCTCGACCTCATATGCATTCTCTCTTGCCCATTCGAAGCTCTCTTTTTCGAGATATGGTCCACGGCAAAGGCCCAGTATATACTCTGCTTCCTCGGCATTCTCCTCAGTGATGACGGCGTTCTCCCTTGCAAAGCGTATAAAATCAGTAAAATCACATAGTCCTGGTTCGAGAAGGAGAGCATTGTCCTCTGTCATCCGGATTCGCTTTCGTTCCGGATCAAGGGTATCCAGTAAATTTTTTAATCGGTATATTGTCATATACAGGTTATGGACCGTATTTTTATCCTCCTGTCCATCAAATAACGCTTCCAACAATTCCGCCTTGGTAACCGGAAAGCCATTTCTGTCCAGTAAATAAAGCAGCAATTCTCTTACCCGACGTGTACCCCATTTGATCTCATCCTGGCAGACAAGCTCGAAGGTTCCAAAACAGCGGATGGCAAGCTTAGGCTTTAAATCTATCTTAGGATACAGCAAAGCATCATGCTTACGTAGGTATGCGATACAGTCATCCAGCTTTTCCTGTTTGATCGGCTTCAGCAAAAAATCCAGTGGATGTGCCTTGTAAGCCTCCAACGCATATTGGGCATGGGCAGTGACAAAGATTATGCTTACTTTAGTACACTTCTCCTGGAGGCTCAGTGCCAGCTCCAACCCATTCAGCTTTGGCATATCGATATCCAAGAATATTACATCAACGGGGTGCTCCGTAATAAGGCCAAGTGCCTTTACCGGGTTGGTGTCCATCCCTACAAGCTCTACATCAGAATAGTGCTTCAACAGCCAGGCCAGTTCATCCAGGCAGGGCTGTTCATCATCAATTAGCCATACTTTAATATTTCTCAGCCTCCTTATAAGGGATTACAAAATATACTTCGCAACCTCCGCCCTCAGGTGTCAGGTATACAAGGGAAGTACGGTACAGCCGCGCCAAGCGGTAATTAATATTCTCAATTCCCACACCCTTGCGTTTTGGGGCGGTCTGAGGGGAAAAACCGTAACCGTCATCGCGGACACCGAGGCGTACCCTGCCGTTCATCATTCGTCTGGTATATACGGTGACCGTGCCACTATCCTTTTCCCGTAATCCATGGACCAGGGCATTCTCCACTAGTGGCTGCAGCGACAAGGACGGCAGTAGAAAGTTATGGACTTCAAAGTCACAGTCGAGATGGAATTTATCACCAAAGCGTGCTTGCTCTAGTGAGGTATAGGCGCATACCAGCTCCATCTCCTGTTCAATCGAGACTAACTCATCACGGTCATAATCGTAAAATCCGCGAAGATAACTGCTGAAATCCACCAGCAGTTCACGGGCTCGTTCTGGATCCTTGCGGGAAATTGAGATGATTGAGGTCAGCGCATTATGAATAAAGTGCGGGCGCAGCTGCCCTTTTAAGTGGGCAACCTCGAGCCTTTGTGCCTGCCGGTAACGTAGGGCTACTACAGTCATCTGAGCAAAAATGAATACCATATATTCAAAACCGGAGCTTTTGATTAAATAGAAAACGATCGAGTAGTCCGAAACTAACATCTTATAACAAATAAATAGTAAGATAAGCAAATTTGCAGCTAATAGAATCGCTGCACCCTGCCGGCCGAGCCATGTCGCACGCGTAAGCTGTATAACGACAGCAAGCATTACAAGCAGTAGAATATAGTTCATTATCATGTACGCCGAAGTAGTAATATCTAATGGGAACAGAAGGATGAATAATGATACGGCAGCAGTGTAGATAAACAGGACGGTAACCATCCATTTACGGACGAGGTTTCCATAGGTAGAATAGATAAAAAACAGCAACAAAAACTGTGCCCAGGGCATGGTTAAAAAGTCAATCCAGCTTAACCAGGCAATGGGGATATTCGGGAACATACTTGTAAATACAACATCACCGATGATGGAAAGACGAAGGATGATGATAATTGCAAGAACCGATAAAATCAGAGTATCTTTTTCTCTGCGCTGAGCGATAAAGAAAATAATAAAAATCAAGCAAGAAACAATAAGTCCCGCACTAGCGGATGTAACTATGGAGGAAAGCCATCTGTCAAATGTGACAATCTGCTTACTGGTTCCAAATATAATGGGATGCCACATACCTCCCAGGCCATGGAAATTATTACTTACCTGTAACATTACATTAAAGCTGTCGCTTTTAGTCGTAAAGGTTACAAGCTGTGGACGATATGCAGAGGCAGGTGCGAATTCGTTATCATCGAAGTTACCATTTTGAGCAATGAGTGTATCGTCTATGTATAAACGGTAGCTGGTTGCCACATCTTGAATTCGCACACCATACTCCGTCCCTGTGGTTGCTTTTGTAACAAGGATACGATAGGTTGCACTACCCTTTCCAGGTAATTTCTCGCCATTTAATACATAATTATTCCATATGGTTGGAGCGTTCACGAGCATAGGAGCCGTCTGGTTGCTTGCTCTGAAATCTTGCTCGGTTAGCAGCTTATCCCAGTAGAATTCCCACTCTCCTGTTATCTCAAATACGGTATCCCCTTCCCAGTCTGCAAGGTTTAATATGCCATTTCTGACAGTAGGTGGATTTGCGACTAGCAGATGAGAACACAAAATTACCCCCATAAAAATGAGCAGAGCGAAAAATACCGGTAATATGATACGGGCATACCTTTTCCAGGCCATGGTTGCATCACTCCTAACCAAGACGAAATATACTATTAATGTATAATCTTGTATTATATTACTAATTATTATACTTTTTTTAATTAAAAAATTCAAGTATTCTCATTAAGCTAGAGCGTTACTTTGGATAATATGCTTAAAACCACCGGCCTTCAATGAATGAAAGCCGGTGGTCATTCGTGCGCCAAGCGGGCGCATGTTCTAATAGCGGGTAACAGGAATCAAACGTTCCTTCCTTTGGAGCTTCCTGTTATAGTATATGACTTAAACAAGCTTGAGGTTTTCTTCCTGCTATGAGTTTAGTGCCGTCAGAGTAACCTTCTTCGCGCCCTTCAAGTTCTTTGATCAGCTTGTCTCTTAGGTAATTAATTCTATCGGTATATCTACTGTCTTTTATTAGATTATGGAGCTCATTCGGATCATGTTCTAAATCAAAGTACTGCTCTCTGCCATCATGTGAAAACCATATAAACTTGTCTTTACCTGTAACAATGTAATGGTGTGAATGGTTATTAATTCCCAGGTGTTGTCCTTCAAGAACATGTTCTCCGTGTATATATTCACGCCATACTACATCCGACTTATTCAACAGTGGAAGAATACTTTTTCCTTCCACAGAATCAGGAATAACGTTATTCGATGCGTCTAATAGTGTAGGCATAATATCTCTCAATTCAATTGGTGCGTCTATCAAACTTCCTTTTTTCCCTTTTAATAGATTACCCGGATCGTAAATAATCAGTGGAATAGAGATACTTCCTTGATATGGCAGGGCTTTTCTAAAGAAATTATGTTCCCCCATCTGATCACCATGGTCTGAAGTAAATAATATGATTGTATTATTAAGCACCCCATGTTCCCCCAACTTCTGAATAAATCTTCCTATTTGAGCATCAATGTGAGTTATCAGGGCATAGTAGGATGCTATTGAACGTTTCAAAGCTTTCCGGTTGATTTTACCTCGGTAGCAATTGGTATATAAGCCGTTGTTTTCAGTATCGTCAAACTCTGCCCATTCTCCAACCTTTGGCATGGGAATATCCTCATTTATATACATATCATAATATGCCTGAGGAGGGTCAAGCGGTGAGTGAGGCCTTACGAAAGATTGCATGAGGAAAAACGGTTTTGACGGATCTTTTCTACGCAGGAAATCAATGGACTGATCTACGACCCAATTCGTCGGATGATATTGTTCTTCATAGGGCCATGGTCTTGCAGTCCACGAATTACATTCCAATCCAGAGTCTAATATATCGGCCTTTGAGCCTAACTTTTCCCTAAGCCATGGCAGATAATCATCGGTATTATTAAAGTGTTCTTCTGAACTTACTTTAGTACTTCTTCCATGATGCAGATAACCGTCATGCAATATAATGTTATGAAAGCCAAGAAGGTTTCGAGTGGGGTATACATGCATCTTCCCAACACACTGTGTGTGATATCCTGCGGCTGCAAACTCTCCAGCAATTGTATGGGGATACCTCCATTCAACTGCATCCCGGTAACCGGTTCTTCCATGTGTACGTTGCGTGAGGCCTGTCAGCAACGATGTCCTAGCTGCGATACATGTAGGTACGGCGGCATAGGCATTTGTAAAGGTATATCCTTCTCGAGTCATCATATCTAGATTTGGGGTCTCGATGATAGAGTGTCCCAGTGCGCCGATACAATCGCCTCTCATCTGATCTACCGTTATTAACACGACATTCGGTCTCATATTTTCCTCCAGCATTTTAGCATTTAACTATATTATTATAACATGAAAAGGACTAACTTCAAGAAACTTATTGCCAATATAGTTATGATGCATTATCCTAAAATGAGATGATTTCAAGCAGCATTTTAGAAATAATACTATAGCGTTGGATGATGCAGCAGAGTAGCAATACAGTCTATTGATGAAAGGATAAATTATGCCTCCAGCAAGTTTTTTAATAAAGCCAGCCTCCAGCAGTTGTAATTTGAGATGCAATTATTGTTTTTATCATTCCGTTGCAGAAAATCGTAATGTCAATTCGCACGGAATTATGAACAATGAAACGGCAGAGGTCCTAGTAAAAAAAGCTCTTGAATATGCAGACGCCAGCTGCACCTTTGCTTTTCAAGGGGGAGAGCCTACGATTGCTGGTCTTGATTATTTTAGAAATTTCGTAGCTCTAGTCAGCAAATATAATACTAAAAAAATACATGTAAATTATGTACTACAGACAAATGGACTTTTAATTGATGATCAGTGGGCCGATTTTCTGGCCAGGAATAAATTTCTTGTGGGTCTCTCAATAGACGGTCCGAAGGATAACCATGACCGATATAGAATTGATGCCAATGGAAAAGGCTCTTTTTCAAAAGCAATCAATGCCTCAAATTTGTTTAATAAATTCAATGTAGAATACAATGTTTTGTGTGTTATAAATTCTTACGTAGCTAACCATGCAGATAAGGTTTATAACTTCTTTAAACGCAATGGCTTCAAGCATCTGCAGTTTATTCCGTGTCTGGATCCTCTTAAGGAAGAGCCGGGCATGCACGATTTCTCATTGACACCGGAAAAATATACTCTCTTTTTAAAAAATATTTTTGACCAGTGGTATGACGATATAATGCGAGGAGAGATCATTAGCATAAGATACTTTGAAAATCTGATCAGTATGATTCTTGGCAATCCTCCTGAAGCCTGTAGTATGGTTGGCTTCTGTTTATCTTATTTTGTAATGGAAGCTAACGGGGGAGTTTACCCCTGCGACTTTTATGTAACAGATGAATGGTATTTGGGTAGCATATTAGACAATGACTTTACATCACTAAAGGATTGTCAGAAGTCAAGGGAATTTACCGAGGTTAGTAAACACATTGACTCTGCATGTCTGAACTGTGAATGGAATCAATTATGCCGGGGCGGCTGCAGGCGTAATAGGGAACCCTTTAAGGACCAACACCCAACACTAAATTATTACTGCCGTACCTATAAAGAGTTTTTTGATTATGCTGGTGACAGATTCTTTAAATTGGCCAGGATGCTTAGTCACGATTGCAGCTCTAAATGCAGGTGCTGACCTAATTTGCATCAGCCATACTCCGGCTTATATGGAGAGTAGCATCCAGGAATATTGATTAAGCTCGTATATAATATGTATCATTAAAAAGGAAGTATAGCCCTAGAAAACATAGGCCTATACTTCCTTCTATAATTATTTATCAGTAACGGTGATTTTTAGTGCCTTGTAAAGTCCGGAGGTTCTTGTGTATCCAATTACATAAGCTACTCCGGCTTTTTTCGGCTTTATGCCCCCCTTATTTGATACCTCGAAGATGTCGGCATCCGTGGAAAGCCAAAATACTGTTTCATTGGAGCCTTTGGTTAAGGTACCCTTTATCGTGAAGCTCTGAGCGGTATGCAGTGTCAGACTGGAGCGATTCAAGGACAACTTTGTGGATTTCACCACGTTCTTGGCTGATACGAGGGTTATTTTACTACCAAGGGCCTTTTGATAAGCCTTTTTAACAGAAGAATTAACCTTGACGGTAGTACCACTCTTAATGGCAGCAGATGAATTGGCAATCGGCTTTTTGTTCAAGAAGGTAACATTTTTAAAGCTATATAGAGACTGCTTACCCAGGGATGTCACCGAGGTCGGAAGAATAATACTGCTCGAATTCTTCATGCTGTTGGAAAATGCTATGTTAGATATAGTGGTAACGCCTTCAGGGACATAGACATACCGGAGGCTGCTGTAATTATTCTCATCGGTAATCATATTGGAGGGAATCACCTTGCAGTTCTTCGATAAAAATAATAGTTCCACCTGTTGATCAAAGACGGCAGAGTCCATCTCAGTAACAGTATCAGGAATAACGATTGCTGTAGCACCAATGCGAACCAGACTGAATTTGCAGAGCTTCGTAAGCTGATAGGTGTAGTTGTTGTTTGTAAGCTCTTTCGGTAGATTAAGATAGGAATATTTCTTTTCATTGGTAATACCGATCAGCTGAACCTTACCGTTTCCCGTCAAAGCAGAGGAGGTCACTTGATAAAGTAAACCATCTCTAGAGAATACACCATTCTCAATATCTGTAGTACCCTTGGTAATAATTGTGGGATTCATAGGGATGTTCATCTCATATAAATCACTGCCGTTATAATAGGACAGGGACTCTTCAATCACCTTGCGGTAGGCAGCCTCTGTTCCCGCGGGAACGATAAAAACGACATCCGGATTCTGGCTACGGCTGGATGTACTCACACTTACTTTCTGTGGCACGGCTGTTCCAAGAAATTCGATGGTTCTGACATTCTTGAAAGCATACTGTGGATTATCGAGTGTTCCCTGAAAGGTATCAGCAACGGTAAGCTTCTCAACGCTGCCATAAAAATCCTGGTAGGAACTGTTCTCATAATATTCCCACTGAAGATCTACAAGCCGGACAGTATATGTCTGTTGATTTATACTTGCCTTTCCCGGAATCATCAGTTCTTTCCGAGCGTCTGCAGCTTCAACGCCAATCAGGGTAACTTCTTTTTTAGCCTCATCGGTAATAATGAAGCGATAAATATCATCCTTGTAAACCGGTTGCTTCTCGGTTGCACGGGCTATTTGCGGCGGAAAAAGCATTACGGCTGTAAGTAGCAATAGTAGGATGAAAAGGGCTAGAAACCCTTTCTTATTTTTCTGATATGGTAGAAATGTATTCATCTTTCATCTCCTTCTGATAAATCAATAATGAAGTTATCTTATATATAGACGATAAATATGTCATTTTGGTTGCGAATTGATAAAAAATGGAAACATTCGTATTTCATTTCGTCGACACTGGTGGTAAGATATGGTTGATATACCATGTAGCTTTATGATAGGAAAGCTTCTGCTTTTTCAATCATTGGTTATCCAATATTATAGATTGCGCATTTAAGAGTTCATTATCAAACAATAAAAATCAGAATTTTGAGGAGAAATTGATGAAAGAACAGATTGCAAAAAACATAAATATTCTAGGTGAATTTTGTGGAAAACGAGATATAAATGAACTTACGCCCGAGGAATTAAACAGAAAATATGGCATACGCCAGGTTGATGTAATGGTTTTATTTGGTGGAAGTATCATGTATGGCGGAGATATTTTTGCACAGGCTATAAAAAATAATATTGCAAAGAAATATATTATTGTAGGTGGGGCTGGACATACAACGGAAACACTTCGCCAGCTAGTATACAGAGATTATCCGTTGATTGAAACAATGGGATTAACAGAGGCAGAAATTTTTAATAGATACATTACATTTAAATACGGATTGAAGGCGGATTATTTGGAATGTAAATCCACTAATTGTGGAAATAACATTACTTATCTATTGGATTTATTAAAGCAAAATAATATTGAATTTAACAGTATTATATTATCTCAGGATGCGACAATGCAATATAGAATGGAGGCTGTTCTCCGTAAATATGTGTCTGACAATATAATCATAATCAATTTTGCGGTATATTCTGCAAAGGTCATCGCACTGGATTCTGAACTTGTTTATGATACAGAAATATACGGTATGTGGGATATTGATCGATATTTGGAATTATTAATGGGGGAAATACCTAGACTTTTGGATAATGCAGATGGATATGGACCAAAAGGAAGGGACTTTATTGCTCATGTCGATATTCCACAGAAGGTTATTGAGGCCTTCGATGAATTAAAAAAGGAACATGGTAGCATGGTTAGAGAAGCAAATCCATTATATGCTTCGGCTTATTAAGGATCGCAGTAGTTAAAACATCGAAAGTACAATACCTGCTCTTATCATTCATCCTAGGCGAAAATACGGATGATATACACATATTGGATACACGGAGGCGTTTCAAGACGGTAACATAGGTCCTCCGGATTATTGAATAATCGAACTACCTTCTTAGTTCATATATTCCTGTAAAACCTTGATAATAATAACAGGCACGTACTATTTGCGGCGGAAAAAGCAGTACGGCTACAAATAACGCTAGTAGGATGAAAAGGGTTAGGAACCCCTTTTTATCTTTATGAAAGGGTAGAAAGGGTTTCCTCTTTAATCTCCTTCTGATGGATTAAAATACCAACTTTGTTGTATTAAGTCTATATATGATATATAATGTAGTAAAATATGGTATTTAGTCAACAAAGGAGAAAGGGATATAAAATGAGAAAGATATCAGTTTTATCAGTATTTATGGCACTTATTATGGTGTTTTCCCTTACAACACCAGCTATGGCAGCTACGAAACCTGAAACGAAAACCTTTAAAGTTAGTGCCGGAATCAGTTACGTAGATGAAGACGCAGACAGTAATGTGACCTTTAAGGTCACTAATGTTACTTCTTCAAAAACCAAAGATTTCTCAGTGGATTTGGTTTATGATGGGGAGTTCACTTCAACCCAATAAGGGTGATAAGGCTGCTGCAATTAGAACGATGTATGTATGCGCAGGCAAACAGGAGGAATCAATCAAAGAAAAATTCAAATATTATGATTGTAACTGGGATACCTACAAAGCTGATACCTCTAAGAAGTATGACGAAACTCCAAAAGGTGGTGGCGCTGTTGCCGATGGAAGTAGCTTTACGTTTACGAAAGCCGGGAATTATGTTATTTATGTTCGACCACTTCAATTTAATGGATTCGAGGGTGATTATGAGCTATACCCAATATTTGTTGTGGTAAAAAAATAGCTGCTTAGAAGTGTCTTATTTGCCTTATCGAGTAAATTAAATATAGTTTTGAATATCTTCAGAGGAGAATTCCTTCTGAGGGTTTCATAATTAATATTTCTAGGTCTACGGTATAACAATTAGGAGGAATTTTTACAATGAAAGAACAGAAAGAACTCAAGCTTGGCCTTATCGGCCTCGGTGGAAGAGGATACAGCATTCTCGAAGATATTCTATGCCTCATGGAGGGCATTAAGATTGTCCACGTCTGTGATGTGTATGAGGACAGAGCTCAGAGAGCAAGGGACTGTGTTATAAAGCTTAATGGAAATATACCGAAAATTACCGTTGAATACATGGAAGTCATAAATGACCCTGAGGTGGAGGTTGTTATCATTATGTCTGCGTGGGAGAACCACATCCCAGCTACTATTGCCGCCATGCGTGCAGGTAAGCATGTAGGCTGCGAAGTCGGTGGCGCATATGCTCTGGAAGACTGCTGGGATCTCATCCGTGCCTATGAGGAAACCGGAAACCATGCAATGCTGATGGAGAACTGTTGTTACGGCCGCGACGAACTGATGGTGTTGAATATGGTTAAACAGGGACTATTTGGGAAGGTTGTTTATTGCGAGGGTGGCTATCATCACGACCTTCGTGAAGAGGTGTGTTATGGCAGGGAGAACCGCCATTACAGACTTCGCAATTACCAGAACCGTTGCTGCGAGAATTATCCTACTCACGAGTTAGGCCCCATCGCAAAGGTTCTAGGCATCAACCGCGGCAACCGTATGATTTCCCTTACTTCCATGGCTACAGGTGCATGGGGGTTGAACGATTATGCGCGTTTGCATGAAGGCGTCGACCCTGCTTTACGTGACTATTCCTTTAAGCAGGGAGATATCGTCAAGACTACCATCAAGTGTGCAGGCGGCGAGCTTATAACCCTGACTCTTGACACTACCTTGCCCCGTAATTACAACCGCGGGTTTACTGTTCGCGGTACTCTCGGTGGCTATAACGAGTGGGAGAAGGCAGTCTTTCTCGACTCTCTCGGAGAAGAAGGCAATAGAAAGTACGAAAACCGCGAGATGTACTACGAAGAGTATGAACATCCCATCTGGAAGCGTTACCAGGAAGAGGGAATTCGGGGCTCCCACGATGGCATGGACTGGCTGTTGTATGAAGCCTTCTTCGAGGGTATCAGAAGCGGCGAGCAGCCAGCCATCGATACTTATGACATGGCAGCGTGGATGGCGATTACCCCTCTGTCTGAGGCGTCTATCGCCAGAGGAGGTGCTCCGATGGAAATTCCGGACTTCACCCGCGGCAAGTGGATAAACAGAACAGACGGCAACCATACGCAGTTCTCTCTTGAAACCTATTGAATATAAAAATGATAGTATAGAGTTTTATATTGCTGACAAGAAGGTATCAGAAAAGGAATGATTATTGCATTTATAATGAGCAGGTATTGCACTGGTTTTAGTGCAATACCTGCTCTTATCATTCATCCTAGTCGAAAATACGGATGATATACATCAATTGGATACACCGAGGCATTTCAAGACGGTAACATAGGGCCTCCGGATGATATGGATAACCGAACTACCTTCTTAGTTCATATATTCCTGTAAAACTTTGATTACGGCATCATCATAATAACAGGGATAATCATAATCGGTATTTACCGAATAGCTGCCATCGGCAGGAAGGATGCAGGTTGATTGTGCTTCTGCCAGATTTAAGGTGGCTGCCATATCCTCGGCTCCTTTGAATACAATGATACCACCGCATTGAGTTAAATCAGCGGAAAAGACCCAGGAGATATCGTATTCCTTAAATACCTCCATAATTCCCTTCATATATGAGGTTCTAACCTGTTCTGGCATAGAAAAGGTAGAGACAAATTCAAATTGAAGGTAGCTACCGCCGGTTTCTTCCGACCAGGCCTCCCATTTGTCATAATATGCCCGCATAGAATTCAAATCATAAACATCTCTTTCATAGGTTTCTGCACAGGTATAGCTTCCATCATCCCGAAGAGTAACGGTAGAGGCCGGAGCCTCCCATATCTCCGAACAGTGGATAATGGTAGAGGTGAAGCTCCCCTGTTCATAACGAATACCGGTAGGCTGATAGCGGTTATCTACCACTATGTAGGAGTTGTTTTGATCGGAGGGTGTCTTAATCAGAATATCGCTCATTCCGAGATACGCAAGATCCGTTCCTTTCATGGAAAGCTCGACGGAAGATGCTGCTTCGGTTAATTGAAAGGTTACTTCCAGGCCGTTATAATACCCGTTATCACCAAAATCCACCAAGTATCTTTGTTCGCTGTCATACTGGATACGACTGCAGTTCTTCTCACCTTCAATGAAGCCGCTTAGTGAATATTGCCCGATTTCCTTTCCGTCAGCCATGCACAATAAATAATTCTTCTCCTGGTACTTGCTGGGGGTATTAATATTCGTAATGTAATAGGTAATCTCTGTACCTGCCTTAAAGTCCCCCTTTAGAGTAAGCGGCTTGGACTCACCCTGAAGCATGTTGCTGACTACAACTGCCTCATCATACGGAAACCCGTTCATCAGCTGTGTAAAGGCAGAGCGTCTTCGATTGTGCCAAGGGTAATAGCTTTCCGCCTGTACAATGGAGCTATCCAAAGAATAGTTAGGCTGAAAACACAATGCCTCCGTCCAATGCTCCTGACTGTCGGAGGATAAAGCAGAGGCCAAAATCAATCGATCCGGTGTATGCTTTCGAATCATATTGGCCAAGTCTTCCACAAGCTTTGCATGGGATTCAAAGGTAAAGTAATTCAAGGAAGGCTCACTGAGCAAGGTAAAGCTCAGGAGGTTCGAGGGAACATTGGCGTACCTGCTTGCCATATAATCATATATTTGCAGCGCCTGCTCATAGTGCTTGGGATTATCCAGGATATCCAGTATGATCTCTTTTTCTTTAGGACCGTTGGTACCATACCCCGGGATCTGGTGCAGTTGTACGGTGATATGCATATCGTACTTTGCGCACCAGGAGATGATATCATCTAAGTTCTCAAAGGTAGTCCGGTTGACAACATAGGTCCCGTTTTCTTCTTTAAAAAGCTCATCAAAATGATATACCATTCTGAGAAAATTAAACCCGATATCAGAGAGCTGCTTTATCGTATTTTCAGAAAAATATCTCCAGTTTTGATGAGAGGGATTATCCCACAGAGCCATTGCATAGCCATGCCATTTCGGAAGCTCCTGTGGGGAGACAGACGGCATTTTCTTCGCTAATTCGATGGTATCCTGTGCAATAGTATTTGCAGTAGCCTCCTCCATCGAAGCATATAACGTAATGCTGTCCAAAAAACGTTCTGCAGCAGCAACCGCTTCCTTCACGGTGAATTTCTCATTGGGCCGCATGGATTTATTCGTGGCATCATAGTCAAATAATATGTTATTGGTAAATAAAGAAGCACGCCCCATGGAATAGAAGTAGGCACTGGTCATATAGTTCCAGTCAGCATCTTCAAAGGAAGCAGCATCCTCCCACTTGGGAAACTGGGGGTAATCAAAGGAGAGCTTATCCCACTCCTCACCAATCGTATTATTGATATATTCCCAATTATAATTGGAGAAGTCAACACCGAGAGCATCTGCTGCATAATATAACGCCAGCATACCATCCTCTCGAAGCATGTGTGAATCTGATTGGATCGCCAGCTCAGCCGCCTGATTGAATTTGTCAATAGCGGCAGGATCAACCCTTTCTATCACTTTCTGTAATAACGAGCAAAACTGAGAAAAGGTAATCGGATCATCCCAACCTTGTTGTAGATCTTCCGGTACAAGCTCATTTTCTAAGGCTCGCTTAATATCGATATCATCGGGAACTGCATTAACCTCTGTGGGGGCTGTCTGCTTCGCCGCCGGTATTGGCGATATTGATATACTTTGTCCCGATTCTGGTAATTGTTTAGGATTTGAGGAACAACCACTTAATATTGAGACCAGAAGGATAGTAATTAACAGATATGCAGATAGCTTTTTCATACATCCTCTCCTTTATATAATTAGAAAATCCTTATTTTTCTAGTATTATATTCTTTATTACAAAAGCTGTCAATAATGGTAATGCTGATCAGCTGAACCTTACCATTACCCGTTATGATAAACCGGTTGCTTCTCCGAGGTATGTTAGGGTTTGATTTTAGATTGAAATCGAAAAAGGGAAAATACTATTTAAGATTACAAATCATTTCATTGTCTTCAGTGGAATAATGCGTAATTGTAAAAAAAATTAGACAGCAATTTTTGGCTAATGAAACAGACCTTCAATGAGATAAAGTTGAAGCTAAAAAGTAATTTTATAATGAGTAAAGTAAGGCGGATATAATAATTCGAACAATAGATCGGTGTTCGGACTATTAAAGCATAGATACAATAGTATTTTATTTACATTTAAAACCTTATATTGTATAATAATTGAACATATTCAAAGGAATTATTTGTAACAATGTTTGCTCGGAATGATCATCGTAACTTTAAATCATTTTTTTGCCATGAGAGGCAGATGGGAGTAGTATATGGTGGGTTTTGAAACCAAGTGAAGATACCGAGCACCGGTGGTGGTCTCTATTCGACAGCTTATGATCTTTGCCGTTTCGGAATCATGCTTCAGCAGGGCGGGTACATTGATGGAAATCGTATTATTGGAAGAAAAGCCATTGAGAAGATTACGACTGTTTATACGCAGCCCCAAGAAGGATTACTGTTGGAATGCAGGTGGAGCGTATCATCAATGTGGCCTTGGACCCGATATGCGCTGTAACGATGCGAGTATCTATACTCCGGGAACCTTCTTCCATGAGGGTGCAGGCGGATGTTGTCTGATGATCGACCCTACGGAGAAGCTGGTTGCTGCCTGGTTCATCCCCTACGTTAATGATTTTTGGTGTATAGAATCTCAATTTAATGCGGCTGCAGTGATATGGTCAGGAATTATATAAGCGGATAGGAGTTTATCTTGAATTACATACGACGTCAATTCAATATCATGAGGGCGGTAGCACTGGTCACCTATAAGGAATGGAGTGCCTACCGCACTCATTCTATGGTATCCATTTTTGTGGGGCCTGTATACTTTATCGTACAATACTTTATCTGGACGGCGGCTTATGGTGGTAAATCCGAATTAAACGGTATGAGCCTGACTCAGATGGTCACTTATTTTGGTGCCTCTACTTTAATTGGTTATCTTACCATGGATTTTGCAGATTGGAATCTGCAAATGCTGATCCGTACCGGTAAATTCCTTACCTTTGCCATGAGACCGATCAATCACCGGTTTTTTGCCTTTTCTCAGAAGGTAGGGCATCGTTTTCTAGGACTTGTGTTTGAATTTGTACCCTGCTATATCATATTTACGCTACTCTTTGGAGTCAATATGGTTCCGAAACACTTGGGATGGACGTTGCTGTCAGTAGCCTTAGCCTTTCTAATGAACTTCTATGTTCATTATATTCTTGGAATGACTGCTTTCTGGTTCGTACAGTCCTCAGGAATCCGCAGAGTATTTGATCTATTAGCGGGGGTCTTCTCCGGGGTGTATATTCCGCTTGTGTTTTTCCCCGAAGCGATGCAGCGATTTCTGTTCTTCCTACCCTTTCCTTATATGTCCTATGTTCCGGCAATGGTATTTACCGGAAGCTTTCAGTTTGGAGGGATGACGATGAGCATCCCGATGATAGTTGGGCTACAAGGGATTGCAGTGGCTATCGTAATTGGCTTAAGTGAACTGATTTACCTGGCATCCATGCGGCATTTTAGCGGGGTAGGAGCATAGTGTGAAGAAAAAGCGCCTTCACAAAGCGAATGGTAATTCGCTTAGGAAGAACTGCGGTAGGAATTTCGCGATGGAAATTCCTACTGGTTGCCCATTGGAGCAAACTCCTCCTTGTTCTTCCGGGTTTTGGGCTGCAACGAAGATGCAGGCACAAACTAATTCAAAGGGCAGGTACATGCTTAACTCTAAATGGAGGAATGAATGAAACGTTATCTTTTGATTTATCGTGAATGTATTAAGGTGGCTTTTGCTACCGCTTCGACCTATCGATTGAATTTCTTCCTAAATTCAGTAATCATGCTGCTGGGAGATATCTTATTTCCACTGGTTACTATCTTGATCTATGAAGCAGGTGCAGGATTTGAAGGCTGGACGATCTATGAGGTGCTGCTAATCCAATCGGTATTTACCATATCCATGGCGATCGCGGATATGTCCTTTCACGGAATTATGTGGGCGACTATGCTCGCCGTCAGAGAGGGTAATTTTGAGATGGTTCTATTAATGCCGGTCGATACCATGTTTTTATTGATGGCAAAGACCTTTTCCATCGATGGAATTGGACTTCTGCTCGGAGGAATAACGATTTTCATCATTTCACTTGCCAACCTTACAGCGCCTACTCTGATTATGTGGTTACAGTTTATGGCGATGTTCGTGGTGGGGATGATGGTTATGCTTGGAATATCGCTGATTATGGCGGCAACCTCCTTCAAATGGGTGGGTAATTCCCGAATCCCAGAGATATTTGACAGTTTGCGAAGCTTTGGAAAATATCCGCAGAGTATCTTCCCGAAGACGGTATTGATTGTATCCTCCTATGTTATTCCCGTGGCTATGATTGGCTTCTTTCCTGCAGCAGCGCTGCTAGGGCGGGGAGGTTATGTCATGTTCTATGCGATTCTTCCCTGCGTACTGTTCATGACATTGGGAATATTACTATATCGATCCATGGTGCGCGGATACCAGGGAGTAGGAGGCTGAAGATGGGAACAATGATTAAGGTAGATCATTTGGTAAAAAGATATGAGACTTATAAGAGGGGTAGCAGCTTCAAAGAGAGTGTGAAGACCTTTTTTCACCGGGAGAAGATACCGGTGATGGCGGTCAATGATATTTCCTTTGATGTTGAAGAGGGTGACATTGTCGGCATTCTTGGACCGAATGGGGCCGGTAAGTCAACTACAATTAAGATGTTAACGGGAACCTTATATCCCACCAGCGGTAATGTTGACGTTATGGGGTATAACCCGACAAAAAACAGAAAGACCTATGTGCAACAGATTGGAGCAGTCTTCGGTCAGAAATCTCAGTTGATTTGGGATATTCCACCCATCGACAGCTTTCGAATGAACAAAGCCATCTATGGTGTATCCGATCAGGATTATAGTGAGAGGCTAGGAATCATGTCAAGGCTCTTTGGAGTGGAGGACTATATGACGAGGCCGACCAGAGTATTATCCCTTGGAGAGAGAATGAAATGCGAATTCATCATGGCGATGCTGCATCAGCCGAAGGTGGTATTCTTAGATGAGCCAACCATAGGACTGGATGTGATTGCAAAGCAGAGAATCCGAGAATTCATCCGTGAGATGAATGCTCGGGGAACTACCTTCATCCTTACGACCCATGACCTGGAGGATGTGGAGCAGCTTGCAAGAAAAATCGTAATCATCAACCACGGTGAGAAGGTATTCGACGATTCCATCGATAACCTAAAGAAGGTTCTTGGAGCAAAGAAGATTGTCCAGCTTATGTTGGGGAAGCCCCTAACAGAAATGGATATCGCGGGAGCAGAGATCATCACGCGAGAATCGGAGCTTAACATTACGGTCAGCGTGGATCAGGATCAGATATCGATCACGGATTTCATGGCGGAACTATCGAAGGTATGTGCTTTTACAGATATATCTATTAAGGAGATGCCCATGGAGACAATCATTACTCATATTTATCAAAGCCAGAAGGAAGACGGGGAATAGAGACGTCAAGGCATTTAGCCTGGAGCTACAATAAAGTAGTTCTTGATTTCCCTGCTACCAGTGCCATAGGACTTCTTCTTTCAGTATTCACTTCTTATGGTTACACAGTTACAAAAAATAGAGGTCTTTGTCACCTAATCGGTGCCACAAACCTCTATTTTTATGTAAGGGGATAACGGGAAGCGAATATGTACGAAAACCTGGGAAGCACTTATTTAATGCTTGTCAGATGGCAAGGACATGGTCGCTAAGGGACAGATAGAAATTTTTTTCTTTTAAAATCATATGAAATAAGGACCCTGCTGGAATCCGTATGTTAGGTGAGATATATCGGTAGCAATTGTATAATTCTCTATATAATAATGCTCTTATTATCCTTTGGTAACAGTGCAGCAGGAATGGGATTGTCTAATCTCCAAGTAAAGCTTACCGGCTTGCTACCATAATGATTGACATAAGAAGCATTTCCAAGGAAAGTATAAGGTGAAGTGTAGGAGCCGTTTTTCTTGAACTCTCTGGTAAAGAGAGAAATATAAGAGTCTAATTGCTTATGATGTATATACCGTTCCGCAGTGGAGCTGGTGATTGATACCTGGCTTTGACTTTGCCAATGGAATAACCGATCATTAATCGCATAATCGTCATACATGGTTGATGGGGAGAAATCCTTCTCAGATTTGTTCAAGTTAATAAGAAAAATATCTGTTTTCTTATTGTCAAAGCGCTTTACCCCTTCACGAAATGTGGGAGCCTGCTTCTCGTTATAATAATCAAAAGCAGCAAGAATTTGACGAATACTGTAATTACAGTAAACATCAAGAGGACAAATAAAATTGTAGTTATTCGGTAGAGAGAGAAAATCTAGTTTACCTAAATTATAGGAAAGGATTTGTTCTATTTCATCCCGTACAAAGTCGTACTTTAGTAATGCATTAACTCCGTCCTCTATTGATGAGAATTGCATTTTGTTTGGTTCAACCTGATAGAAGGAATAGTAAAGCATATTAAGCATGATTCCGAATGAAATACCCATCCCACCGTCTTCATAAATATGAAGTAATAAAGATCTGCAGGCTGTACCTCGAATATTTTCAAAGCTGGATATATTGATCTGTGGAATATCATGCCAATCCGTCCAGGAGATTCGGCGATAAACTTTTCCTTAGCCCAATCGAAATCACTAATCTATTTATATTTCCTAAGGTGCTGATAAATTAATACCTCTAACTTGAATTGAATTGGTAAGAGAAACCTTCTTAATTCGCCATACCCTTATATGAATATTAAAGTAAGCATTATATTGGTTTATTAAAGTGCGGTATCGAATCATTATAAATCACAACTTGATTCCGGTCATAGTTTTTGGCTGCATACAATGCAGAATCGGCAGCCTTTGTAAATACGTCAAGGCTGTTATGCTTTGGAATCGTACCGACCAAACCGCAGCTAAAGGTAACGGTTTTATTATCTATGTCATTCAGAGAAGCGCTTTCCATACGAGCACGCAAGCTGTCGCAGATACGATATGCTTCCTCTACGGTACAATCCTTGAATATAACTGCAAATTCATCTCCACCCAACCGAAAGGCATGGATGTTGTCAGCCTGAATGTTTTTTAGTATTTGTGCCATAAATAGAAGCACTCGATCTCCCACCGCATGACCATAGAGATCATTCACGCACTTAAAATGGTCTATATCAATCATCGCTAACGAAAGACATTTATTGGAATTTCTGCAATCATTTATAAGTATCGGCAAATAATCATCAAAGGTTTTTCGGTTATATAGGCCAGTGAACAAATCTAGCTTTAACTGCTCTTGCATATATTGCTGTTGGTTATCAAAATACATCAGTGCTGTGATATTGTCATGCCCATGTCGGATTAAAACCAGAGACAGTAAATACGAACAGAGGAACATAAAACATGCAACAAATATTTGCATGAACACAGTGCTGTCTAATTTACCTGCCATATATATTTTAGTTCCAATCAGAAAAGCCGCAAGGTCGCTCATCCAAAACATCGAACGGGTTAGTTTTACATCAGAAAAAATGGTAGAAACAAAAATCGGCAGAATGAAAGAGCCCAGCAAGACTTTGGCAATGTCATGAGTTAGGCAAAGGTAAATGGAAAAAATGATAAATATAGAAAGAGACAAATGTTCCTTCATAAAAAGCGAGAAGCGATTTGAACGAACAAACATATCTACAAACAAAATCAATACCAAGAAGCTTATAGCAGGTAATATAATATACTCCTGTAAATAGATGTCCGGCGGCATGGTAAGAACACTTCGTGCGAAGAAAAACCAGATTACATGCGCTAAGATTATAAGGGTAGCTATAACATAGCCGACATTTACAATGTAACGGCACCATTTGATAGGTTCTATAAATGTTTTGCCACTGTCACGATTAACTTTTTTATCCATATATATCCCTTCATCTATAGACTCCATAGTCGCTTATCTTGATAACTAAATGCTGTGTATAAATCATCTTTTTTGTTATACTACATAAAATTTAATTGTGTCAACAAGTATTCGCCAAATTGGTTAACAGACTTCTGAAGAAATCAAATCGGCAGGCAATAACAGTATCCCTGAAAGGATTGTATGGTAACTTCATTCTACCAGGGATCAGCAAATTATATCTTTTTTCTTTTTTTACAAAAAAGAAACCAGAGCAATCAAATTGAATTCTCTGATAATACAGCGGATAATCGGGAAAAAGCCTTGCCCAAACCCGTGGCAATGCTTAGGAAGAATAAAATCATTTCGGCAGAGGCCTCATGTTTTATTCTTCCCGATACACTTTTACAATTACATAACTTAAAAATAAGCAGTAGCACTTAAACCGGTGCCACTGCTTATTTTTCGTTAAGCGGATAACGGGAATCGAACCATGCACCGTCTAAAAAATATCGATAGAAAGGGCATTCCGTACATCATCTTTTTAAATGTAATCAATAGTGTAATCAAAAAATAGGTTCTTAACAGTAGTATTAATAAAAAGAGTCTGAAACACCTTAATCACCTGTGAAAATCCCCTTTCTTTAGCAGAATGCACATACAAAAAGTGGCGTTAAGTTAAGGATAGCAAAGACGTATTAAAATGTACCGCTATCAGCATTTTTATTAATATAGACATTAATTTGATACGTTACCGCAACTAGTGAGGATTTGTAAAAAAGGAGAACTATTTGCATTTTAACGAACATGGCAAATTTTATAGGCATTACACCGACTAGTTGATAAACGGAATAGAGTGATAGTTTGTTGACGTAAGCGTAAGGTAACTGTATACTGTAGAAAATAAAAAATAAATTCATCCGAGAGTCCGTTTTAAGTTAGTAGTTGATAAAGGAGGTAACAGAAAATGATACTTGTTACAGGTGCAAATGGATTTGTTGGGTACAAGATTATGCAGATGTGTAAAGATGCTGTTGCTTGTCCGTCACTTAGAGGAGTATCTGAATATGAAATAAAGCGTATCGTAGAAGAAAGTGGCGTTGATACAATTATCCATACTGCTGCTATTTCTGATATTGGAGTATGTCAGGCAAATCCAGAGGCTTCGTACATTGCTAATGTACAGATTCCTTTATATCTGGCAAGAACAGCAAAAAAAGCAAAGCTTATATGCTTTAGCTCAGACCAAGTTTACAGTGGGGTTGATGAAGAAGGCCCTTATTCAGAAGATATGGCAAAGCCAAATAATATATATGCTAAACATAAACTGGAAATGGAACAACGTGTGATGGATATTGCCCCAGATGCGGTTATGCTACGTGCAGAGTGGATGTATGATTACTATTTAAATAAAACGAACTATTTTATGAATATCATAAACGCAAAAGAAGCGGTCTGTTTTAGTTCGCGCCAGTACAGAGGTATAACTTATGTAAAAGAAGTCGCTGAGAATGTAGAAAAAGTAATTCATCTTCCAGGAGGTGTGTATAACTTCGGAAGTGAAACGACAAAGTCTATGTATGAAATAACCAAAGAATTTTTAGCAATAATCGGTAAAGATATAAAGGTTGAAGATTCTCCTTCAAGACATAATTTATGGATGAATTGTGAAAAAGCAAAAAAACATGGAGTGGAGTTTGCCAGTGTCGAATATGGACTAAAAAAGTGCGCAGAAGATTACAATTTACTGATATAATGCCTTTCATGATATTGTATCAAACCATAATCTCCAATTTATCGAATTACATAAGAAAATGCGCCCGTCCGCTATATGTAAAGTGGACGGGCGCATTTTCTTAAAACCTTAACTAAATGACATTGGCCCAATGGTAGCCCGCTAGACTTTACGGTAGATAGCTTATATATGTTTATAATTAAGTTTGAGGTGGGTAGTCTCTTCAAGATATGTTACTGTAATAGGAAAGAGGCAGGATAAAAGCTAAGTCAAGGCAGTGTAGAATTGGGTTATGCTTCCTATTCGGGCGTCATTGCGTATTACTGGTGTAGGTAGCTTCTGTTAGGCAATGCCGATGAGATTATGTGTAATAGGAGAAGGAGCAATATGTTAGAAATATCACTGGATGGGGTAAAAAAATATTTAGATACATCCCTAATTCTTAAGAACATATCATTTATGGTAACGGAGGGGGAAAGGGTAGGCGTTGTAGGAGAAAACGGTAGTGGAAAAACTACCATTCTCAAATTAATAGCAGGAATTCTCCACCTAAACCATTGTGCAGGTTATCCTTATGCACCGATTCCCCCGGGATATGATGAAGGATGGGTAAACACTCCAAAGGGTGCGGTCTGCGCCTATCTTGATCAGATACCACAATTCCCCTTTGGAACAAGTGTGCTTGATGTATTAAAATCAGCGTTTAGCGAAGTGTATCGACTTGAAAAGGATATTCATGAGCTTGAGGAACGTATGCAGCATTTAGAGGGGGGTGATTTAGAACGAACCTTGAAGAGATATGGGGAGATGATCCAAGCATTTGAATTAATGGAAGGATATCAGGTTGAGGAAAAGTTAAACAGAGTCTGCAAGGGACTGCATTTTGATGAGCAATTTTTATTGCAGGAATTCAATTTATTAAGCGGCGGCGAGAAAACCACGGTTACACTAGGTAAGCTCCTAATTGACATGCCTGAGATATTGTTACTGGATGAACCTACAAACAATCTGGATATGGAGTCAGTGGAATGGCTGGAGGAATATCTTAAGAGTTACAAAGGGATTGTTATAGTGGTATCGCATGACAGATATTTTCTGGATCATGTTGTAACCAAAATAATTGAAATAGAAGATAAGGTAAGTGATACTTATATAGGAAACTATTCTGATTATATTATTCAAAAGGATGAGAAGCTCAGGATACAATATGAGAACTATAAGGAACAGAATAAGAAGATTGATGCAATGGAGCAATCAGTCAAGCAATTAAGAGACTGGGCAATGAAGGCCGATAATAATAAATTCTTCAAAAGAGCAGCAAGTATTCAGAATAAACTGGATAAGATGGAGAAGGTTGATAAGCCATCCATGAAGCAGAATATGAAGCTAACTTTTCAACAGGCTGAGAGATCCGGTAAGATAACGATAAAGACAAGCAATTTATCGAAACGCTTTGACAAGAAGACCCTTTTCCATAATGCTGAAATGGTAGTTCATTACGGGGAGAGAGTGGCATTGATCGGGCCTAATGGATGTGGCAAGACTACCTTTCTAAAGATGTTGCTGGGAGAGGAGCAGCCGGATTCCGGTACACTTCATTTGGGTGCAGGCGTTTTAGCGGCATATCTTCCTCAAACGGTCACATTTCCCAATGAAGAACTTACCGTTCTTGATTATTTCCGAGAGGATCTATTTATACTTGAGGGAAAGGCCAGGGAGTATCTTGCCAAATTCATGTTTTATGGTGGCAATGTATATAAAAAAATTAAGCTTTTATCGGGAGGAGAGAGATTACGTCTAAAGTTAAGCAAGCTATTATTTGGCGATATTAATTTGTTGATACTGGATGAGCCGACGAATCACCTTGATACAAACTCAATCGAAACTATGGAGGAGGCGTTGGCCGGCTTTCACGGTACCATCTTTTTCATCTCCCATGATCGATATTTTATCAATAAAATCAGTGATAGAGTAATTGTGATAGAAGAGGGGACGTTTCATAGCTATCTTGGCAATTATGACTATTACAAGAGTATCAAGGATAAACAAAGTCAGCAGGTTGGAATGATTTTACCGGTTAAGTCTGAACAACAACGTGATAAGTATAAAAACGATAGGAAGCAAGTACCTCATAAAGGGGAGAGAAAAGAAGTTAATGTGGCAGAAGTAGAGAGTAGAATCAGAGATATTGAACATAGGCTGAAAGAAATTGAGGTATCAATGGAAGCAGCTGGAACAAATTATGAAGAGCTGAGCAGGTTGTTTAGCAGGAAAGAAGAATTAAGTAAAGAACTTGAAGAAGCCATGGAAGTGTGGTTAAGCATGAGTTAAGTTTTTCACTTAACGCCATTAATTCATTAATCAAGTGTTCTTTCAATAACATGGGATCACGCAGGAAGAATAATAGTTACTCTCCAGTGAATTCGCATTTTGATTCTTCGCGACGCATTTATATGTATCACAAAATCAAAAGGAAGTATAGCCCTAGAAAACCTAGGATTATACTTCCTTATCAATTAAGCGGATAACGGGAATCGAATACATGAGAAAACCGGGGAAGACCTAATATAATGCTTGTTAGATGGGAAGGACATGGTCGCCAGGAGGTAGCAAAGACAACCTTGATAGAGTAATTTAATCTAAAAAAAGGAGCCATTTGGTTGCCTCACAAATAAGCAAAATCATTATATTAATAGGATAATATGGATTCCATTAAAGTGTAATCTCGAAAAAAATTCATCATACTGTGTTTCCCTAGATACAGGATGAGAAAAAGAAATCTTTTACGAAAGCTATTATTGCTTATTATATTGCGAATTTCAACTTGAAAGTCTTGACGGGAACATGGCTTGCATACGACATTGTTGCTTCGAAAATCAATAATATTTGTACTCATGAAATTGATCTAGAAGGTATAGCTTGAGTTTAAGACACAAGTTTTAATTTAATTGTAATGCCTTCAATTCCTTTCTATTACGTTGTAAAAGGGTTTCTTTAGAACAGTAAAGAGGGCATATGTAGTAAAAAATGTATATTGTTGTAGAGAGGACTTGAAAATACTGGGTATAACATATATAATGGAATATAATGTAACGGATATTTAGATATTTGCTGTTATATAAAGGTCGGAAGCATTTTAGGAGCGAATCCATGGGGAGTTGCATCAGACCATTTGCTACAACTATTATAAAAGTAAGCACAAGTATCTAACCTTGCACTTATATAGTACCAATGGGATATAGCATAGTAATTATTAATTGCTATTAAGTGAATTAACAGAAAGGAGATTAATATGACGCTTTATAAAGATATTGATGGAGATTCTGGAGTACTTGCTTATGAATATGGTGTTGATTTTATTGATGTTCAATTTAAGCGATCATCAAAAACATATCGCTATTCATATCAAAGTGCAGGTAGTAAGAATGTAGAAACAATGAAAATACTAGCCAAAAGTGGAGACGGATTAAACGCATACATAAACAAGAATGCAAAATTCATGTTTGAAAAATAACACAAAGGAGAGAAGAATGAAGAGGGGAAATTAAGATGAATATTGAAATAAAAAATTGTAACAATATTGATATTGGTAATATATGTATTACAAAAGGGAGATTAAATATTAAGTATGCAATTAATGGTACTGGTAAATCAACAATTGCTCGAGCCATATCATCAACAATTGCTAACGAAGATATATCGGATTTGCGCCCGTTCAAATATTTAAATGATGGAGAGGAAATTCATAATCCAAGTGTTGTGATTTCTGATAATATACAAAAGGTTGCTATCTTCAATGAAAAATATATTGATACATATGTTTATAAAAAGGATGAGCTGATTGCAAATAGTTTTGAAATTTTTGTTAAGACCCCAAAATATGAAGAACATATGCATAAAATATCCGAGTTAATTTCAAGTATACAAACCACCTTTCGCGATGATCCGGCGTTAGATGCGCTTATTAGTGATTTTACAACTTTTATCGATAGCTTTGGTAAAACGCAGAGTGGTTATTCAAAAGCAGGTGATCTTGGTAAAACAATTGGACAAGGAAATAGAGTTGAGAATATTCCGGATGATCTAGTGCTGTATGCTCCATATTTAAAGGCACAAGGAAAAAATCTCAAATGGATAAAGTGGCAAAGCGAAGGGAAAGACTATCTGGAAATTACAGATAATTGTCCCTATTGTGTGTCGAGTATTTCTACGCCCAAGGAAACTATACTTAAAGTTAGTCAAGAATATGATAGTAAATATCTTTCTGCTTTAAGCAAGATACTTGATGTATTTAGTTCTATAGAAACTTATTTTTCAGATGACACAAAACGGGTTGTACAAATTATTGCTAAAAATGCGACTGGTATAACAAAAGAACAGATAGACTTTCTATTGCGCTTAAAAGATGAAGTCATAGCCCTTCGTGATAAATTGTTTAGCTTAAAATATTTGGGTTTTACTTCTTTATGTAATGTTGACAGAGTTGTAGATGCATTGCGAGAAAAGCTAATTGATATGAATTTTTTTCACCAGCTGAACTGCGATTATACAAAGTCCAAAATTGATATAATAAACACCTCATTAAACGAGGTAATTGCTGTGGCGGGACAACTGCAAGGTCAAGTTGCTCAGCAAAAGGAAGAGATTAAGCGAACGATAGAAAAGCATAGTAAGGATATTAATGGTTTTTTAGAATCAGCAGGATATCAGTACAAGGTTTCTATTATTGAAGCTACTGGTAACAACTACCGCTTGATTTTGAGTTATACAGAACAAACTGAGAGTATTGCAAACGTAAAAGACCATCTTAGCTATGGAGAACGAAATGCTTTTGCTTTAGTACTGTTTATGTATCAAACAATTAAAGAAGATGCTGATTTTATTATACTTGATGACCCTATATCATCTTTTGATAATAATAAAAAATTTGCAATTATGACTATGCTCTTTAGGGGGGCAGGCACATTTCAGGACAAGACTGTTTTAGTGTTAACTCATGATTTCGAACCAATTATTGATACTGTTTATACTCTTCGTGATATTTTTACGCCATTACCAAAGGCACATTTTATTGCAAATATAAATGGGGTTTTAGAAGAAAAGGAAATTACTAATACAGATGTGAAGTCGTTTATTGCTGTTTGTAAAAGTAATATTGCTGACTCCACTGATATGATCCATAAACTAATTTATTACAGAAGACTTCTAGAGATAAATGACCGTAAGGATATTGTTTGGGAGTTGATTTCAAATGTGTTTCATAAAAATAGAGATGTCCCGAAAATCAAATGTGATAACGGAGATTTAAGAGATATGAACCCTGAAGAAATTACGCAAGCAACAGAAATTATTCAAAGAGAAATATCAGGATTCGATTATTCAATGGTATATGCTCGTACTAAAATTATTTCTGAAATGATTACTTTATATTATTGTTCCTCTAGTGGCTATGAAAAAGTTCAAGTATACAGGCTTATAAAAGATGAGGATATGGAAAGAGGAAGTGCATTGAAGAAGTATGTTGATGAAACTTTCCATGTTCAGAATGATTACTTGTTCCAACTAAACCCAAGAGAGTATAAAATTGTTCCACAATATATTCTTGACTACTGTGACAATGAAATAAATAAGATTGCAGAAAATCTTCATCAAGCAATAGAATAAGTAAAATGCAATGTAAAATTTGATATGTTTACATTATTATTATGGAATAATAAACAAATAGTAGATGTATTTTTTATACATCATAAATATTCCAATGATAGACATTTGGTAGCAGGATTGCTTAATGCTCGGCAAGTATCAAATTCTATGCGGATAATCGGGAAAAAGCCTTGCCCA
This sequence comes from Bacillota bacterium, assembly GCA_023436225.1. GTDB lineage: Bacteria > Bacillota > Clostridia > Lachnospirales > Lachnospiraceae > Mobilitalea. The sequence goes on along the minus strand of JAEZKA010000056.1, from coordinate 11,695 downwards.
AACCATGGCAAGGCTTAGGAAGAATAAAAGATGCTCACCAGTGGGTTCGCATTTTTATTCTTCCCGACTCACTTATATGTATCACTACAATAAAATAAGACCCATGCCACAGAAAACACCTGTGTCATGGGTCTTATTTTACTGTAAGCGGATAACGGGAATCGAACCCGCCTCTCAAGCTTGGGAAGCTCGCATTCTACCAATGAACTATATCCGCATAGTTCTATTTTAATCAGTAACTGAAAAAAGTCAATATCCATAATATAAAATAAGATTAAAAAATCAAAACCTGGAAATAATTAAAATGTGGTAATGTACAACCGAGGGGTTATAGGTGGGATGATCAGTATCGCTAAAGTAGCGTATAAGCAGGAATTCCATTGGCTATTCATGATTACGTTCATACCGTAATTTTCATAGGTAGATAATCATCTTAGGCACAATTTGTATATATTTGGCTGCAAAATAATTCGAGCAGGTTAAAGTGATACGTATAATTAAAATATTATCGGAGAAGACTATATTTTGAGGTGATAATAGTGAAAAAGAACAAATTTACCGAGTTTTTAAAAGGAAAAGGTTATTACATGTTATTATTTGTCGGTGTGGTAGCTATCGCTGCCGTAGCGATTATTGGATCCCAGTTATCCACGAAGCAAGAGCAACAGGGTAACGAGTATGTGGATATCAATGAAGTTGATGATAACATAGCAGCCGAGGATGGGGATTATGAGTTGGCTGAGAATAACCCGATATCGGAAGGGATTGTCAATAATGAAGGCAATGCTTCAACCGATGTTGCTTCAAATGATAACTCCGCAAATACTTCTGCGGATAATGGTACTAACCAGGATGTTGCTAGTGCCGAGGACATGATTGAGATGGAAGGCTATGAGGAAGACGATGTAGCGCAGGGCGAGAATACAACGGATATGGCTACAACCGATGATACCTTGGAGACTGGCACCACCTCTGCTCGGAATGAGACTGCCGAGACGGCAGAGAACCTTACCTTTAGTACAGACGACACCTTAATGTGGCCTGTCATGGGTAATGTTATCATGAATTATAGCATGGATCATACCATCTACTTTGCAACTCTTATGCAATACAAATGCAATCCTGCCATTATCATTGATGCAGAGGTTGGCACTGAAGTGAAGGCTGCAGCGACAGGAGTTGTCACTAGTGTTGAAATGGATAATGAAGAGACCGGTATCACGGTTACCATGGATATCGGTGACGGCTATAGTGTAGTCTATGGTCAACTTGCAGATGATATCTCTCTAAAGGTTGGTGACCTGGTAAATGCGGGTGAAGTGATTGCAACCGTTAGCCAACCTACCAAGTATTATTCCGTTGAGGGAAGTAACCTTTATTTCATGGTAAAGGAAGGCGACAAGACGATAAATCCCATGTTGCTCCTTCGTTAATAGTAGGAGTGGTGATAAAGGAACAGTGTTAACCGCTGTTCCTTTATTGTGTGATCCCACGTAATCAATCCGGTGGGGTGATACCATATTAACGTGGAATAAACAACAGAGGACGCAGAAATTAATTACTAAAGTACTCTAAGCAAGGCAATAAGCCATTGCTCTAACGATATGCAGTCGGCAGAGCAATGGCTTATTCTATAATACAAACCAAATGTTTTAGTCAGTGATCAGATATCCTTTTGCTAACAATGCCTTCTCAATCCGGTCCAGCGTCTCCTCAGAGTCAGCCACCACCGTATGCTGGTGGATGCCATCGGTAAGATCCTTCAAGGGTTTAATCTTCTTCTCATTAACCTTTGTCACAAAGTCGTAGACATCCTGACGGTTACGGATGATGAGGGCGGTTGCAATATCACCATAGATTTCATGATTAACAACGACATCGAGTATCTTCCCGCCATTGTCAACATAGGTACATAGCTCATCCTCAATCTGCTCCGTGGTGTGACGTACCCGGAAGATGCGTTTGGCTTTTGGTTCCTCCGACTGATAGATCAGGTAGCCCTTCGTGGTAGAGAGGATATTAAGGCCAGTGGCTCGAAGCAGAGTGATATCCTGTACGATTACCTGTCGGCTTACACCAAGCAGCCGTGACAGCTCACCACCGGAGATGGGCTCCACCTGTTCATTCAATATCTTCACAAGTTGTTCTCTGCGTTTTGTTCCTTCCACCTTAAGCTCCTTCCTTAAAAATGATGAAATAACTTTGCATTTCCTTCATCTTCATATATAATAAAGATTGTTCATTCTGAAAATAATATATTGCATAATACAAGCAAGCATGCTATGCGAGTGCTCTTCTCGCATTGTGCTCACTACGCTAATTATATATCATGAATAAAGAACGTATTCATGATCTCTAGCTCCGATCGCATAATACAAGCAAGCTTGTATATGCTCACTACGCTAATTATATACTGACAGAAGGAAAATGGCAACGGTTTGAAACAGTTTTTATAGAAAGGCACAGGTGTTAAATGTTTCGTTTATGGGCCAAAGTTTTTAGTGAAAATAGAATGATTAAGGATATGGAGGTTCGTAACGAGGACCCCTCTCTTCGCAGGACACAGAAGGTGTTTGCTGCTATCGATGAGATATGTCAGGCTTATGATTTATCCAAGCCGATTTGGTTAAAGCCCACGATAGCAGACTTTAAGAAGCATGATAAAGCAAGATTCACCAAGGACAACTTCATTGACCAGATTGATTTTGATTATCTGGAGATACAGGTTATTGAAGAGGATTAGTTTGTTGGGGGGGACTCTATTTGGTATTACTTTCGGTAATTGTACAGCAGCCTACAGCACAGAGTTGTAGGGTATGAGAAAGGCTTGGTTATTAGGATGAAAAGGAAATGGATCCTGGTCGGAGGCTTCTTATGTGTGATATTACTTCTGTTGGTTATACTCACCTTCTATTTTCATGAGAGAAGGGATAAAGATTTATTCAAGCAGCAGAGCCCGGTAGATACTCTTGCGATGGAGGAAGAGCTGGAGCAGAATGTGGAAGTAGCTGGCGGAGTTTCAGATACAACCATCAAGTCGGACAGCTCCTTGTCAATGCATAGGCCGGGGCTCAAGGTGGTGGTTGGCGAGAAAAGCACTGAGGAATCTAAGAAATCCGAGGAACCCAATAAGGGTGAAGAGTCTATTATAGATAGTAAGGATCAGCATAACGTAGAGCAACAGGAGGCAGTAATGGAGACTGGCGAACAGAATATGATCAACTCCTTTTATTACGAGGAGCTTACACAAGCAACGAAAGACCGAATCAATGGAATATCCTATGGTAAGAACTGCGATATACCCTATGAGGAGCTGCGTTATGTCAGCGTACTCCATTGGGGCTTTGATGGTCAACCTCACAGAGGTGAGTTGATTGTGAATAAGGCAATCGCCGAGGATGTCACCCAGATATTTGCCGAGCTTTATGAAGCAAAATATCCCATTGAACGCATGGTATTGGTTGATGAATACGATGCCGATGACAATACCTCCATGGCAGCCAATAATTCCTCAGCATTTAATTACAGAGTGATAGAGGGAACCAAACGAATCTCTTTACATAGCTATGGAATGGCGATTGATATCAATCCTCTTTATAATCCCTATGTTCATGAAGTAGACGGCGAGAGGGTGGTTACTCCGGTGGAAGGAGCGATGTATGAAGATCGTTCTCTGGAGTGTCCCTACTATATTCATTCAGAAGATTTATGCTATCAGGCCTTTGTTAAGAGAGGCTTCACCTGGGGCGGCGACTGGAAGAATACAAAGGATTATCAGCATTTCCAGAAGGAGCTTCCTGTGGAGGTTACCTCCGGACCTTCGAACTAAGGGAGCACGCCATTGATTTATGAATCTCATAATGTTATAATATATGGATGAAATAATGCTTGGAAAGATACATATCGTATGAACGATTAGGGATTGGGAGTAATGTCTATGAGAAGGATACTATTAGCCGATTATAACAGAGCAATGTATGAAGCATTAGTACGTACATTACAAGAGAGTTATTGGGTATCACCCCTCCCGGAGATTACTGATTTAAAGGATTATCTGATAAGCAACAACGTAGAGCTGGTGCTCTTAACAATATCGGAAGGCGATACAGAAGGCTTCAAGCGATATCAAGAAATTAAGGATATCCCGGAAATGCTAGGCAAACCGGTTATTTTTTTAGGCAATGCGGGTAACACTTGGATTGAGGAGAAGATTTTATCCTTTGATGACTTAGACTTCATTGCCATACCGGCTACGGCGGCGATGCTCCGGACTAAGCTGGAGAATGTGCTTGAGCTGCATACTCTTCGCAATAACCGAAACTATGTAGAGAAATATCAGGACGCAATTGCTTTTAGCTTTGCAGAGCTGGTGGATTGCCGGGATGAGACGACGGGCGGACATCTAAAAAATACTACCAAGTATTTTCATATCTTACTGGAAGAGGCCATGGCGGACAATTACTATAAGGGCATCCTGAAACAGGAGGATGTGCGTGATCTGCTTCGTTCTGCGGCTTTGCATGACATTGGTAAGATAGGAATTAATGATGATATTCTACGTAAAGCATCACCACTGGATTATCATGAATATGAATATATGAAGACGCATACTACATTAGGAAGTCAGGCCTTTGAGAAGATTATCCGCGAGACCGGAGGTACCAGATGGCTTTATCTGGCGAAGGATATCGCCTATTGTCATCATGAGCATTGGGATGGAAGTGGATACCCAAATGGTCTAAGAGGAGAGGAAATCCCGATCTATGCCAGAATTATGACCATAGCGGATGTTTACGATGCCTTGACCTCCATCCGTTCCTATAAGGATGCCTACACCCATCAACGGGCAGTGGATATCATCCTAGAGGAGAAGGGTAAAACATTTGACCCGAGACTGGTGGATCTCTTCCTCGCATCACACCAACGGTTTGAAGAAGCCATGCTTCTTCGAAATGGCAATTTGAATTAAGAAAGGAAGTAGCCTATGTCATATACGGCGCTTTACCGAAAGTTCCGACCCGACAATTTCTTTGATGTAAAGGGACAGGAACATATCGTAACTACTCTAAAAAATCAGATTAAGGCTGGAAGAATAGGGCATGCTTATTTGTTCACAGGAACTAGAGGAACAGGTAAGACTACGGTTGCTAAGCTTCTTGCAAAGACAGTTAACTGTGAGAATCCGGTGGATGGAAATCCTTGCAATGAATGTCGCATGTGTAAAGGAATAGCGGCACAAACCTCTATGAATGTCATTGAGATCGACGCTGCCTCCAATAATGGTGTAGATAATGTTCGTGAGATCGTGGAAGAGGTTAGATACTCCCCGACAGAGGGCAAGTACAAGGTATACATCATCGACGAGGTGCATATGCTGTCGGCAGGAGCCTTCAATGCACTCCTAAAGACGATTGAGGAGCCCCCGTCCTATGTAATCTTCATTCTGGCTACTACTGAGGTTCATAAGATTCCTGTAACGATCCTATCCAGATGTCAGAGATATGATTTCAAACGTATTACTATAGATGTCATCGCAGAGCGTATGGCCGAGCTGATGAAGGAAGAGAATATTGAGGTGGAAGAGAAGGCCCTGCGATACGTTGCAAGAGTAGCGGACGGTTCCATGCGAGATGCGCTAAGCCTATTGGATCAATGTATCTCCTTCTACCTAGGTAAGAAGCTGACCTATGACAATGCCCTGGAGGTACTGGGTGCCGTGGATACCTCGGTATTTGCGAAGCTTCTCGGTTGTATCCGTGGACAGGATGTATCCGCCTGCATAAGGCTGCTGGAAGAGATCGAGAGCAGCGGCCGTGAGCTGGGCCAGTTCACCATCGACTTTATCTGGTATTTGCGCAATCTGCTATTAATAAAGACAACCGACGATATCTCAGATATGGTAATTGAGATTTCCACTGAGAATCTTGCATTATTAGAACAGGAAGCAAAGACGATGGATGAGGTGACTCTGATTCGGTACATCCGCATCTTCTCTGAGCTGTCTAACCAGATTCGTTATGCGACAAGAAAACGGGTTTTGATTGAAATTGCACTGATTAAGCTGTGTAAGCCGGAAATGGAAGTTAATCTGGATTCGGTTATTGACCGGATTAAACAGTTAGAGGAAAAGCTGGCGAAGGGTGTTGTAGTGGAAGCAAAAGGACCAGCTGCCAATATCATAGATCCCGACAAGAATCAGACAGTGAAGAAGCAACCGGTTGTCTTACCGGAGGCACTTCCGGAGGATTTGAAGCAGATAGCGAATAACTGGAAGAATATTATCGGTCAGATAGGAAGAAAGTCTCCCGCTCTGGGAACCGTTCTTCAATCGGCAACCCCCAGTATAGATGGTAACAGTGGTCTGCAAATTGTAGTAACCGAGAGTATTGATAAAGATATGATCGAGAGAGAGGCACATCTTCAGGTGATTCATGATACGATTTCCCAGATGGTCCAAAAGCAGGTGCAGATCAGCGTCAGGTATCTTGATCGAAGTAAGGAACGCATGGATGAGGTAGTTGATTTATCAAAGCTGGTAAAGATGCCGATCCAATATGAATAGTAAGTTTTATCCTAAAGAAGATGAAATGAGATTAAGTTTATTACAGCAGGATAAGATTAAGCATCCTGCCTAATATAAAATGATGAATGTGATGAATGAAAGGAGAATATATAATGGCTAAAAGAGGTGGATTTCCGGGTGGATGTATCCCGGGTAATATGGGTAATCTGATGAAGCAGGCACAAAGAATGCAGAAGCAGATGGAGGATAAGACAAAAGAGCTTGAGGATAAAGAGTGGGAAGCAACATCAGGCGGCGGTGCGGTAACCGTCAGAGTATCCGGTAAGAAGGAGATCTCTTCCGTTAAGTTAAGCAAGGAAGTAGTAGATCCCGATGACATCGAGATGCTTGAGGATTTAATCGTGGCAGCAGCGAATGAGGCACTTCGTAAGATGGAGGACGAATCCTCCGCAGTGATGGGCCAGATAACCGGTGGTCTTGGCGGACTTGGTGGTGGTCTTGGAGGCTTTCCTTTCTAATGGATTATTATAGCAGTCAAATCAGTAAGTTAATAGAGGAGCTGTCGAGGCTTCCTGGAGTTGGTACGAAGACGGCACAGAGACTGGCATTTCATATCATTAATATGTCGGAGGAACAGGTCGCCGGGCTTGCGGGCTCCATTGTCGATGCAAAGAAGAACATCCGCTACTGCAAGGACTGCCTGACACTAACCGATAAGGAGCTATGTCCGATCTGTGCTTCACCTAATCGCAATAAACGATTGATCATGGTGGTGGAGAATCCCAGGGATCTGGCAGCTTATGAGAAGACCGGTAAATATGAAGGCGTCTACCACGTGCTCCATGGTGCAATCTCTCCAATGCTGGGAATCGGCCCTGCCGATATCAAGCTGAAGGAGCTGATGCTGCGTCTTCAGGGAGACGTGGATGAGGTTATCATCGCTACCAATTCAAGTCTTGAAGGGGAAGCAACAGCCATGTACCTAAGCAAGCTCATCAAACCGGCAGGGATTAAGGTCAGTCGTATCGCCAGCGGAATTCCGGTGGGTGGAGACCTGGAATACATCGATGAAGTAACACTGCTGCGCGCTTTTGAGGGCAGAGTCGAGCTGTAGAAGGTATGTTTAGATTGTCCGAGCACCCCGTCTTATTCATGCGGTAACTCGAACCATCCTTGTCGACAATAGAAACTGAAATAGAATAACATGCAAAAGCATCTAAAAATTCAGACCTAGATAGGGCAATGAACTGCAATGCAGTTCATTAAAACCGCCCTGTCGCAGGTCTGTTTTTTTGTCTTATCATTTACAGATTACTCGTAGCTTCTAACAATTTAACACCTAAAAATCAAAAAAATAAAACCCCAAAAACCTCCCTTTTTTTGAGCTTTTCCGGTCATTTCCTAATTTTATGATAAAGAAAATGAAAGAATAAAGGAAAGGATTTCTCATTTACATGGTTTTTAAACTGTCTGCAATTAAAAGTAGAATTCATTAAGAATGTGGTGTAAAATGGAAATTAATATCAAGTGGAAAGCATTTTATATTGATGCATTCTTTGCATTAAAGGAAGTTCTGCCCGACATGATATTAAACAGAGGAAGAGATGGATTAGAGGAGAAGATAAATGAATCAGGATATTGTTATTTCAAATGTGATTCAGTATATTAAAGAACTTTTTAGTAATGATCACAGTGGACACGACTATTTTCATAGTCTTAGAGTTTATCGAAATGCAATTGCAATTGCTAAACAGGAAGAGTGCGATGAATTTCTTGTATCTATGGCTGCACTATTGCATGATGCGGACGATAGAAAATTATTTCAATCTGAGAATTATGAAAACGCACGGAGTATATTATTGAAAAATCAGATTGATGAAACAAGAATTGAAAAGATATGTGATATTATTAGTTCGGTTTCATTTAAAGGCAGTGATACAATCAAGCCTAATTCCATAGAAGGTAAAATTGTACAAGATGCAGATAGGTTAGATGCAATTGGAGCCATTGGAATTGCAAGAGCATTTGCGTATGGAGGTAATCGGGAAAGAGAGATATACAATCCGGATATTAAGCCGATGATTAATATGAACGCAGAGGAATACAAGAAACATTCTGGTACAACCTTGAATCATTTTTATGAAAAACTGTTTTTGTTAAAGGATATGATGAATACAAATGCTGCAAAGCAAATTGCAGAAAAAAGACACATCTTTATGCAGAATTATATCGAAGAATTCTATTCGGAATGGAATGGAGAAGCATAAAAACAAAACCGAAGGGGATGAAAATCACAGATGACAACAGTATATTTTGTTCGGCACGCTGAGCCGGATTACAAGAATCATAATGATATGGAACGACCGTTAACGATAAAGGGAAGAGAAGACAGCAAGTTAGTGACGGACTATTTGAGAGATAAAGATATTCAAATCCTATTATCTAGTCCTTATTTAAGGGCTGTTGAGACTGTAAAAGATTTTGCCGACTCATTTGGTCATACAATAACTACTGTCGAAGATTTTCGTGAAAGGAAAGTTGACAGTGTTTGGATAGAAGATTTTTATCGATTTGCAGAGCAACAATGGAGCGATTTCGATTATAAGCTTTCTGATGGTGAATGTTTACATGAAGTCCAAATAAGAAATGTGGATGCTTTGAAGCAGGTCATAAAAGAGTACTCGGATAAAAATATAGTAATCGGAAGTCATGGAACAGCATTAAGTACAATAATTAATTTTTATGAACCATCCTTTGGCTTCAATGATTTTCAAAGAATTCGTACAATTATGCCTTGGATTGTGAAATTTACATTTCAGGGAGTTGAATTGGTGCATATAGAAGAAATCGATGTATTGAGTTCTGGATTAGTATGATGAAGAACATTACTGCTTAGAAGGTTGAGGTAAATAAATGATAATTAAGCCTGCGATATAAACTCTTATGAAGCAAGAACTTTAATCGATGAGCTATCTGATGAATTTCAGACTATAATAGAAAGAGAAATTTAGGTATAGGGGAGTTTTTATGCAATATAAATTGACTAACTTATCTATAAACGATGGAAAAGATATCTATGATATGCTACAGGAATTACCTGCTGATGAGAATGGCTTTATTAATTCTATTTATGGCAAAAGCTTTGAAGAATATAAAGAATGGCTTATTAGGCATGAGAAGATGTCCAAAGGACTTGAACTAGAGGATTGGATGGTCCCCCAAAATACGTATTGGTTTTATGTTGGTGAAAAACCGGTTGGTATGGCAAGCATTCGCCATCATTTAACGGATGCGTTACGACAAGCTGGTGGGCATTGCGGATATTCTATTAGACCAAATGAAAGAGGTAAAGGTTATGGGACAGTATTACTTGGTTTACTAATTGAAGAAGCAAATAAGTTAAATATAAGTAGATTACTGCTTACAATTCAAAATCAAAATATTGCATCCATTAAAGTGGCTCTAAAAAATGGAGGAATTATAGAAGAAGAAAACGAAGTAAGAAAGTATATTTGGATTAATCTATTGTAGGTGCTTTCAACTAAAATGCGAATTTATTCGCAATCTACGTTATGGGTTTGACTGCATGTTTTTTAAAATGAAGGCTCAGATAGAAGAATATTTTAAGAAGCAGGAAGATAAGTCGTTTTTACAAGTGCAGCGATAGTTGGTCACGTATGGAAGAAAATAATGGAGGTAAAATGGTTACTCAAAGTATTGATAATATATCTTTTCAGCTTAAAGAATCTCGCGATTTTTCTTTTTTATCAAGATACGGGAAGGTATTCTGTGTTTTTGACGAGAATGATTCAGGGAATATCAACTTTGGCGTAGAAAACGGAATCACAAAGTATTTTATAAAAGTTGCAGGAGTAAAAACAGCAGAATCCTGCAGAGATACGCAGGAGTCAGTGGATGCTCTTAAAAATGCAATGCCAATATATGAAATATTAAAGCATCCTGCTTTGATAGAATTGATAGAGCATTATGAGCTTGAGGATTTATACATAGCAGTCTTTCAATGGGCAGAAGGCGATTGTCTATTTGACCATTGGAATTTTGAAAAATATGCAAGGAACCCACAGCTACAATCACCGAAGAGCAAATTCAAACAGCTACCAATTGAAAAAAGGCTTAAATCCGTAAGAACCATGTTTGAATTCCTAGTTTATGTTGAAAGCAAGGGATATGTTGCAGTTGATTTTTATGACGGAAGCATTATGTATGATTTCGATAATGATACGACCACGATTTGCGATATAGATTTATTTCGCAGGACACCAACAATTAATGATATGGGCGAAGAGTACTGGGGTACGAAGCGGCTTAAAGCGCCAGAAGAATATACATATGGAGCGGTTATTGATGGAGCTACAAATATCTTTACGCTAGGAGCTCTCATATTTCATTTTTACGGTAGCTATTCGGAAGCTGATATCGGAGAAATGTATAAAAACAACGGCTTCTTTCCATGTGCTTTGGAAAAATGGGAATTAAGCAGAGAAGCATATGAGGTTACACGAAAGGCTGTGAATAAAGACAGAGATGGAAGATATCAGACAATGTCAGATTTTTTTAGGGCATGGAATGCAGTTGTTGAATGATAAGTTATATGGATTGACATAGGATAGTCAGATATCTAGATTTTGATTGGATATAATAATTCAGGCTACAAAACCGAGGAGATGTCTATGTTAAAAGTAAGCTTTTACAATAACATTGATGATTGAAATTTGCTGTTATTGTTTCTAAAAGTCAAGGAAAATGGGTGTTCTGCAAACACAGGGAAAGAAGTACATATGAATGTCCTGGCGGGCGCAGAGAAGCTGGTGAGGATATTTTATCAACTGCAAAAAGAGAGCTTTATGAAGAAACTGGTGCAATCGAATACTCCATAAAGAAGATATGTGAATATTCAGTATGTGGACATGATGGAGTTGTTGAAAATGATACAGAGACTTTTGGCATGCTCTTTTTTGCTGATATTACAAGATTTGAAGAATTGCCGGGGTATGAAATCGAAAAGATAGAATTATTTGATCATCTACCTGATAACTGGACTTATCCGGAAATTCAGCCAATATTATTGGAGAAAGTTATGCTAAAGGTATTAGAGATGCAGGAAAATAGCCAGTAATTTAGTCATATGGTGTAAAAGGTAGATTAATATCT